>NZ_JBMOVW010000006.1:0-174732 GCF_049472155.1 Arcobacter rhizosphaerae
CCTGCTCCACCTTTAAGTGTATCATTCCCTGCTCCACCATCTAAGTAGTCATCATTATCTCCACCATCTAATACATCATCATCTGCATTTCCATATAGTGAATCTTCTCCTGTTCCTCCAAGAATTAAATCATTTCCAGCATCTCCGTATAATGTATCATTATCTGCTCCACCATCTATAGTATCATAGCCTGTTCCACCTCGGATAATATCGTCATTATCATTTCCTACTAGTGAATCATCTCCTGCCATTCCATTTATACTATTGGCTTTATTATCTCCTATGATGATATCATCTATTGTATTTATATCTGAATCATCATAGTTTGTTCCTATGATATTCTCTACATTTGTTACAGTATCACTATCTGCTCCATCTGCTGTGATTGTATTTGTTGACAAGTTCGCATTTATCTTATGACTATCAAATTCACTTCCACTATAATCTATTGTATCATTATTTGCTCCACCATCGATAATATCATTATCATTATCTGCATCTTCTCCTGATGCTTGGTAGCTTGCTACTATCTTATCATTACCTGTTCCACCTTGGATATTATCATCGCCAGCTTCTCCGCTTAAAGTATCAGCTCCTGCTCCACCTTCAAGTAAATCCTCGCCAGTTCCTCCATAAAGTGAATCATCACCATCTTGTCCTTGTAAAGTGTCAGTTCCTGCTTCACCTCTTAGAGTATCTGCTTCATCTCCTGCAATGAAAATATCATCATTAGAACCACCTGTCATAGTATCTTTGTAATCAGTTCCTACAACTTTTTCTACATTTGTTAAAGTATCTGTTCCATCTGTATCTTTATCTACACTATAGTCAGTTCCTGATGAAGTAAGAATGATTTTTTGATTTTGGTTTTCATAAGACATTTGGTCATTATTTGCTCCACCATCAATATAATCATCTCCAGCACTTGCATAAATAGTATCATCACCATCTAAACCTTTTAGAGTATTTCCACCTGCTTGGTCATCACCTGTAAGAATATCCTTGAAGTTTGAACCCTCAGCATTTTCTATATTTTTGATGATTAAATCATTATTTCCATCACCATTTGTATCTTGTGCAGTTGTTTTTGATAAATCTAGTGTTACACCTGTTGTTGTATTATCTGCATAGCTTACATAATCTTCATCAGTTAAACTTATACTTCCATCGGCATTTTCACCACCATCAAGATAGTCAGTACCTGTAGTAGTACCTCTTGCAAATAAAGTGTCATTTCCTGCATTACCAATAAGAGTATTTGCTTTGTCATTTCCTTTTAATATATCATCACCAGAACCACCAATAACACCTTCAATATCTTTAAATGTATCTGTTCCTTGAGATGTACTAATAAATTTAGTTCCATCTTCAATATCAACATTTAAGTCTTCGCTTGCTTGTCTATAATCTACTGTATCATTGTCTTCTCCACCATCAAGGTAGTCATCACCTGCACCACCTCTTAAGGTATCATCTCCATCATTACCATATAAAGAGTTGTTTTCACTATTTCCAAATAGACTATCGCCTAAATTAGTTCCTTTAACATTTTCAATGTTTTTTATTTCATGATCTTCTGTTCTAGTTCCTACTGTAACCCCTGTAGTAACACCACTTTCACCTAATATAATATCTACTTTTGAAGTTAATGAACTATAATCAAGAGTATCTCCACCATTATCTTCATTTGCTTCACCACCATCAATTACATCAAATCTTGATTCATCGGCAGCTGAACTAAATTTAAAGGTATCATCTCCTGCATTTCCATATAAAACATCTCCCTTACCGCCACCTTGAATAGTGTCATCTCCATCATTACCTACAATAGTATTTACTTTTTCATCACCTATTAAGTAATCATCATAATTTGTAGCATCAATATTTTCAATATTTAAAATAGAGTCATTTTCATCATCTATATCAAAGTCATTATCATTTTGTGTATCAACTGTTGCTTGTCCATTTTCTAAGTCAACTTTTACAGCATTTAATCTATCACTATAGTCAAGCTTATCAACTCCTTCTCCACCATCAAGTAAATCTTCTCCTAAACCACCTTTTAAGATGTCATTTCCATTACCTGCTTTTAGAGTATCATCTCCTGCATTTCCTGTTAATTCATCATTCCCATCACCTGCTATGAAAATATCTTTTTCATCTGTTCCTGTAAGCTCATCGTTAAAATTTGTAGCAATAACTGTATCTATGCCATCTAAAGTATCACTTCCACCTGCTACTTTATTTACTGTATAATCTGCACTACCCAAATCTTGTGTAAGAATAATTTTTTTAGATTGTGTTGAATAATCAACTATATCATTTAATGAATTATCTGATGTTTCATTTCCTCCATAAATATAGTCATCTCCTGCACTTGCATTTATAGAATCTGCTCCATCTAAACCTTTTATGATATTCTTTGAGCTATTTCCAGTAATAATATCATTACCATTACTTCCCTCTACGTTTTCAATGTTTTTGATAATTAAGTCAGCACCATTTATGCCATCAGTATCTTGCTGTGTTGTAATTGATAAATCTACATTAATTCCAGTTGAGCTATAAGAGAAGCTTACAAAGTCACCACCATTTGCAGTATTGTCACCACCATCTAAATAGTCAATTCCTGAACCTGTACTTACACCATTTCCTAGTAAAGTATCATTACCATCATTTCCTATAAGTGTATTTGCACCTGTATTTCCTGTAAGCTTATCATTTCCACTTCCACCAATAATTCCCTCAATATCTTTAAAAGTATCAGTTCCTTGTGAAGTTGAAATAAACTTAGTTCCATCTGTAATATCTACATCTAAATCTTCACTTGCATTCTTGTAATCTACAGTGTCATTTCCATCTCCTCCATCAAGAAGATCATTTCCTGCTCCACCTGATAAAACATCATTATTATTTCCACCATAAAGTTTATCATCTCCTGCATTTCCAGTTAAAACATCATCTTCATCATTACCTTTTAGAGTATTATTTTCTGAGTTTCCTGTGATAATATCTTTTTGATTTGTTCCATCTACATTTTCTATATCTTTTATTTTATGATCATTTGCATTTGAAATAATTACATTAGTTTCAACTCCAGCTTCTCCTAATGTTACATTAACTCCATCAGTTACTAAACTATAATCAATTCTATCTCCAGCAACTTCACTACCTTCTCCACCATCAATAAAATCACCTGTAGTTTCATTAGAAGTTTTGAAAGTAAAAGTATCATCACCTGCATTTCCTGTAAGATAATCAGCACCCATTCCACCTTCAAGTAAGTCATTTCCTGCATTACCTATTAAAGTATTATTAGAGTTATCACCTATTAAAGTATCATTTCCAGCAGTAGCTTCTACATTTTCTATATTTAAAAGTGAATCTTGTTCATCTGTTGCATCAAATGAATCATCATTTGACGTATCAATAATTGCTTCACTATTTGTAAGGTCAACTTTAATCTCATCAGTTCTTAAACTATAATCAACTGTATCTCCAATAGAAGTATTATCTCCTCCATCTAAAATATCGTTTCCAGTTCCACCAATAAGCTTATCATCACCGTCTTCACCATATAATGAGTCATCACCTGCATTACCTGTTAGTTCATCATTTCCAGAACCACTTTTAAATACATCTTTTTGATTATCCCCTGTCATATTATCATCATACGATGAACCTATAACTTCTTCTATATTTGTTAGAGAGTCAGAAGATGAGCTAGCTGTTTTATTTACTGTATAATTTGAAGTTCCTGCTTGTGTAGTCAATACTACTTTTTGAGTTTGATTTGAGTAATCAACAGTATCAATATCATTTGATGTAGCATCAACTCCACCATTGATATTATCAGTTCCTGCACTACTTATAATAGCGTCACTTCCCTCATGCCCATCTATGTCATTATTTTCATCATTTCCCGTGATAGTATCTTTTAGTTGAGAACCTATGATATTCTCTATTCCCTCAACTGTATCAAAATCTCCTGATACAATTTCTTGAGCGGCTGTAAGACTTAAATCTATTTTAATTCCATTTGTTGTGTAGTTTGAGTAGTCAATAGTGTCAACACCATTTGCTCCACCCTTTATAACATTTGCTACATTTCCACTTTGCATGATAAAAGTATCATTGTTTTTTGTTCCTGTAACATTTTCTATGCTATTAAAAGTATCTGTATCAATTCCATTTGAAACAGTTGCAGTATTTGTAGTGAAATCAGCAATTACACTATTTGAGCTTGTATCTAAATAAGAGTAATCAGCTGTATCATTTCCATCTCCTCCTATTAAGCTATCATCTCCTTCATTACCTATTAAAGTATCATCTCCAGTTTGACCATAAAGTTTATCATTTCCAGTTCCACCTGATAATTCATCAGCACCATCAGTAAATGTTAAGTCATTAGTAGCAGATGCACCATAAATAGTATCATCTCCTGCTCCACCAGAGATAACATCAGCTCCACCCATACCTTCAAAAGTATTTACTACATTATCATCTGTATCACCTTTAATATTATCATTGTTTTTTGAGCCTCTAATATTTTCAATTCCAAAAAGTTTATCTACAAAACTCCCATTGTATTGAACTTCTCCTGCTTGACTTGATGTATCATCGCCATCATTCATATTGGCATTTATTCCAATACTACTTGTAATACCTGAGTAATCAACAGTATCTATACCTAAACCTGATAGGGCATCATTATTTGTTTCATCAATCTCTTTGCTATCTGATATTTTAGACTCTCCACCTATTAAAGTATTGCTATTCGTACCTCCAATAAGCCAGTCATCACCAACTCCACCAATTAGTTTATTTTCTTTCTGATTTCCTATTAGTGTATCATTTCCTGCTCCACCTTCAAGGTTCTCTACATTTTTAATAAATAAATTTCCTGCTGCCCCTGCATTTTGATAAGTATCTACATCTCCATCAGAGTCATTATAAGCATGCCCATCTCCGTCATACTCTAAACCAAGATTTATAGTAACATCTTGAGTTTCATCTTTGATATAACTATAGCTTACAAAATCTGTACCATTTCCACCATCTATATAGTCATAACCAGATGAAGCTCCACCACCAAGTAAAGTATCGTCTCCATCATTACCTTTTAAAGTATTTGCACCCGATGTTCCTTTGATAGTATCCTTAAAATCCCCACCAATAGCACCTTCAATAGAAATAAATGTATCTTTTCCTAATCCTGCACCTATATCAACTTCACCAGAAGCATTTAAATCAATATTTAAATCTCCATTTGCATCAGAAAAATCAGCAGTATCAATATCATCACCAATACCACCATTTAAAATATCATCACCAGCTCCACCTTTTAAAGTATCTTCTCCTAGACCTCCATCAAGTGAATCATTTCCATCTTTTCCTTCTAGTATATCATCCCCATCATTACCTTTTAAAGTATTTTCTGAGTTATTTCCAATAAGTGAGTCATCATTTTTTGAACCAGTTACATTTTCAAAGTTTTTTAAGATGTCAGTACCAACAGCATCACCTGCATTTAAATCTGTTGCTGTTTCATTTGATAAATCTACTTTTACACCACTTGTATATGCAGTAATATCATCTAAATAAGAGTAATCAACACTATCACCAACAGAAGTATTTGAACCTCCATCTAAATAGTCATTTCCTCTTCCACCTTGTACATTATCATCACCTGCATTTGTAATAATAGTATTATTTAAATCATCACCTGTAATAGTATCATCACCATCACCTGTTGTGATATTTTCTATATTTTTGATGCTGTCATTATCAACACCATCAATTTTTAAAGTAGCTTCTGTTGAGCCATTTAAAGTTACTTCTATATCACCTGAAATATCTTTATAATCTAGTGTATCTAAATCTTCTCCACCATCTATAAAGTCAATTCCATCATTATTACTCCCCTTGAAAGTGTCATTTCCGGCATTTCCTTCAAGAACATCATTTCCTCCTTGACCATCTATAACATCATTTCCTTCATTTGCTATAAATGTATCTGAGTTATCACTTCCTGTTAAATCATCATTGCCTTTTGAAGCTTTAATAATTTCTATATTTTCTAAAGTATCAAAAGAGCCTTGACCATCATTCGTTACTTGGTTTCCATTTGAATCTGGTGTTTTTAGATTGACTGTAATTGCACTTGTTTGATTTGAATAATCAGCTACATCTTCTAATCCTGCGCCACCATTTAAAGTATCATTTCCAGCATTTCCTACTAAAGTATCATTTCCACTAGAACCAAATAATGAGTTATCCTCTGCATTTCCTTTTATAATGTCATTGGCATTAGAGCCTGTAACATTTTCTATTGATAATAGTGTATCATTTGAAGTTCCATCAGAAAATACATTTTGTGAAGTTGTAATATTTAAATCTACATTTATAGCTTTACTTCCACTATAATCAGCTGTATCAATTCCTAAATTACCATTAAGTACATTATCTCCTGAACCACTACTTAAAGTATCATCACCTAATCCACCATCAAGTTCATCTGTTCCACTTCCTGCAACTAATGTATCATTTCCTGTATCACCAAATAGCTTATCATCACCAGATCCACCATCTAGTTTATCAAAACCTTCTCCACCATAAAGCTTATCATTTCCTGCTGCACCATTTAGTGAATCATCACCTTTTTTACCTTCAAAAGTATTGTCTTTTTCATCACCAACAATAACATCTTCTACAGTAGAATTATCCCCATCATTATAATCTGTACCTACAATATTCTCAACATTTCGTACGTTATCATAGTCACCACCTTCAACCTCAATTTTATTTTGAGATAAATTAGCAGTTATTTTATGATTAGTAAAATCAGTTCTACTATAATCAATAGTATCAACACCTGAACCACCATCTACATCATCATTTTTACCATTTGTATCAAAACTAGAAGCTTGAAAATTTGCAATTATTTTATCATCATCTGCACCTGCATCAATAGTATCGTCATCTGCACCACCTTCTAAAACATCTTTTCCAGCTCCACCTTTTAAAATATCTTTTCCAGCTCCACCTAAAAGGAAATCGTCACCATCATTACCTTCTAAGATGTTATTTTTACTATCACCTACTATTCTATCATCTTGTTTTGTACCAACAATTCTTTCAATATCAATAATTCTATCACTTGAACCATCACTAACATCTACAGTTTCATTTTCCATATCTACATCAATAGAAGAACCTGAAAGTTCAGAGTAATCAGCAGTATCAATAAACTGTTTTTGTGTATTTGTAACATTTGTAAAAGAGTCTACATTTTGTGAAGTCTGAAGTAAAAGTTCATTTCCATTTCGAACTAGATTACCTAAAGATAAATCTGTATTTTTAGAATTAAAATCATCTACTAAGGCATCTAGCATCATATCTTCATTTGCACTTGCACTTGTAGAAATCGTTAAAGCTCCAATTACAAAAGATACAGCTATTGATGGATTTGTGATTCTTAAAGTATAAGAGTCTTGGTTTTTACCTCCATCAAGTACATCATTTCCACCTCTACCTATTAAAGTGTCATTTCCATATCCACCTTCTAAAGTATTCTCATCACTATTACCTCTAAAAGTGTCATCACCAAAGCTTCCTTCAATATTTTCAACACCTGAAACGATAAGATTCCCTGCTCCTGTGTTTTCTTGCAATGTTGTATCAGATAAATCAAGTTTTACATCTTCATGAGTAAACCCAAAACTAACCCAGTCATTTCCAGCTCCACCTGATAAAGTATCATCTCCACCAAATCCAATTAAAGTGTCATTTCCACCGTTACCAACTAAGTTATTTTCTGTGTTTGTACCTATTAAAGTATCATCATTAGATCCACCTAAAACACCCTCAATTGAATCAAATGAATCTACACCTAAACCAGTAGAAACCTCTCTTGGTGTTGTAGATTTTAAATCAATAAATAGTTTTTCATCTACATCTGAATAATCAGCTGTATCAAGTCCTTCTCCACCAATAAAACTATCATCACCAGCTCCACCTTTTAAAGTATCATCACCTTCTTTACCATCTAAGATATTATCTTGGCTATTTCCTGTAATAATATCATCATGTTTTGTACCAGTAACATTTTCAATATTTTCTAAAGTGTCAATGTTATTATTATTTAAATCAGTACCCCTGTTATTTGATAAATCAACATTAACACCTTTATTATCAGCTTTAATATTATCAATATAAGAGTAGTCAACTGTATCTACACCATCTCCACCATCAAGATAGTCATTACCTTTACCACCAGCTAGAGTATCATCTCCTTCTTTACCTTCTATGATGTTGTTTTTCTCATCACCTGTTATTTTATCATTTGCTTGTGAACCTATTACATTTTCAACTTGAAGAATAGTATCTTTATCAACTCCATTTTCTTTTAAGGTTGCAGGGTTGTTTGAATCTAAAGTAAGTTCAATACCTCCATTATTTCTAGCACTATAATCTATAGTATCATTATTTCCCTCATTACCATTAAGAATATCATTTCCATCACTTGCAAGTAAAATATCATCTCCACTGTTACCATCAAGTTCATTATTTTCACTATTCCCACCTAAAATATCTTTAAATTGTGAACCTTTAATATTTTCAACATTTTTAACAGTATCTTCTTCTAAACCAATAGTAGCTGTTGCTTCTTGATCAGCTTCTGCTAAAGTCAATTTAACAGCATTTGAAGCAGAATAATCAACTAAGTCAACCCCTGTTCCACCATCAATTAAGTCATCTCCTAAACCACCAATTAAAGTGTCATTATCTGCTCCACCATCAAGTTTATCATCACCTGCTCCACCTTCTAGTGTATCATCTCCAGCTTCACCATAAAGTTCATCATTTCCACTATTTCCTAAAAGAGTATCTGAATCATTTCCACCATAAATAGTGTCATTTCCACCCTTTCCATCTATATAGTCAGCCCCATCTAAACCATATAAATCATTTGAAATATTTGAACCAATTATTGAATCGTTTTGAGAGCTACCTTCTACATTTTCAATATTTCTTACAATTATGTCTTGTGTACCAGTATTTTGTTTATCTGTTAAAGAAAGGTCAATAGAAATTGAACTATTTAAATTACTAAAACTTACAAGGTCATCATTTCCTGCTCCACCATCTAAGTAATCATACCCAGAAGCTGAACTTCCATTTGCATATAAAGTATCATTTCCTGCTCCACCTAAAAGAGTATTATCTTGGGCATTTCCACTTAATGTATCATCAGAACTTGTACCAGTTAAATTTTCAATATCTTTTAAAGTATCTGTTCCTGCATTTTTTGTATCTTGTTCAGTTGTAATCTCTAAAGATACATTAACTCCACCTGCTGTAATATCTGCATAGCTAGCTGTATCACTAGAACCATCTCCACCATCAAGAGTATCATCACCTAATCCACCTGTAAGTACATCATTTTGAGTTCCACCTTTTAAAGTATCATTTCCTATTCCACCATCAAGAATATCAGAACCTCTATCACCTTTTAAAATATTATCTTCATTATCACCTGTAATTTTATCATCAAATTTTGAACCAATAACATTTTCAATACCAAAAATATCATCAATTCCTTCTCCCCCAGAAGCTTGATTAGTTGATAAGTTTACTTCTTCAGAAGATGAAGCATTTGAAAAATCAACTGTATCATTTCCTTCTCCACCTTTTAAAGTATCATTACCAATTCCACCAATTAAAGAATCATCTCCAGCTCCAGCTTCAAGAGTATCATCTCCTTCTCCACCATCTAATTTATCATTTCCAGAACCTGAAGTTAAAGTATCTTTCCCTTCTCCTCCAGCTAAATTATTATTACCTTCTCCGCCATCAAGGATATCATTTCCTTCTAAACCCTTAAGTTCATCATTTCCTGCTTTTCCTGAAATGCTATTGTTTTCTGAATTTCCTTCAATAGTATCATCGAACATTGAACCAATAACATTTTCAAAATCTTCTAGGATATCTACACCCTCACCAGTTGCAGATCCTATTTGGTTATTTGTAGTTGATGTCTCTAAATCTACAATAACTTTTTGTGTACTATTTTCAAAAGATACGGTATCACTATTAGCTCCACCATTTAAATAATCATCTCCTTCCCCACCATCTATAGTGTCTTTACCTTCTCCACCTTCAATAAGATCATTTCCTGCATTACCAAAGATAGTATCATCACCTTTATTACCTTTTATAGTATTATCTACACTAGAACCAATTAGAATATCATTATCTTGCGTACCTAAAATATTTTCAACATTTCTTACAGTATCTAATCCATCACCTGTGATGATTCCAGTTTCTAAGTTAGCATTAATACCTATATTATTTTGATTATCAATAGCTGAGAAGTCAATAGTATCTATGCCTTCACCTGCGTCTAAAGAGTCATCTCCAAGGCCTAAAACAATAGTATCATTACCACTTCCTGAATCAATATCATCATTTCCACTTCCAGCATTTATAGTGTCATCATCTTCACCTGATTCAATAACATCATCATTTGCACCAGAATCAATAATATCCTTACCAGTATTACCATAAATACTATCTTTACCACTTCCAGTTATAACAGTATCATTTGCTATTCCACCATAGATTGTATTATCTAAAGTTACTGATCCTTTGATTAAGTTGTCATTTATATTTGCAGTTACTACAAATCCTGTAGGAAGTTCATTTCCAGCACTATCAACAGCCCCTTCCTTATAGTAATAATCTGATTTAGTAGGATTTTCAAGAAGCTCTTTGATATTTAACCCATACTCATTTTGTGCAACAATTTCAGTTAAAACAGGTGTTTCTACATCTGCTTTTTTATCTTCTGATACATTGTTTATATCAAATTTTGAAGTAGCTTCTATTTTTAATGTAGCAGTTTCAAGATTATTTACAGTTACATTTGTAGTATCAATTGAAAAAGTAATTTGAGCATTTCCACTACCATCTACAGTGAAGCCTTCAATCTCATCAGTATCAGGATTATCTTTTGTTAAAGTATATGTATTCCCTGATTTTGTTGCATATTTAACATCAAAACCACTTGGTAAATCATCTCCACTAATTACAATTTTATCAAGAGCAAAACCAGTACCTTGATTTGGCTTGATTGTAATAGTTCTTGAAGTCTTATTTGTATCAAATAGTGAGCTATCATCAGCATGAATTACTACGTTACTATATTGACTTGCTTCAATAGCAGAATAATCTAAAGTCTCTTTTTGAGATTGATTTAAAACATCACTACTTATGTTTGTATCATTTTCAGATGGATAGTAGTTTCCATAAGCAACTCCACCCCCACCTTGAACAGTAAGTGTTGTACCATCAGATGAATCAATAGCATTTACGTGTTGAATATCTATATCAAACTCTAAAGTAGGCGTAACACCCTCTGTTTTAGATGTTTCAGAACTACTTGAACTATCTTGTGCATCATCAGTAAAATCAACCTCAATAATTTCAGGTGCTGGCTCAGGTGGTAATTCAAACTCATTTTCATCAGTTTTTTCTTCAAGATCTTCTTCTGGGGCAACTTCTACTTCTTGAATTATAACTTGTGGAGTTGTTGGTGCATTTTGTTGTGTTTCATCACCTTCTTCATTCTCTTTTGCTGTATTATCAGGAATATTAACATCAATATTAGAAACTAAGGCATCAATTGGTAGAGAGTTTATTTCTTCTACCTCAGATAAAATATCACCTAAACTTAGCTTTTTACCAGAGTTACTAGCAAAGCTAGGTGGAGTGTCATTGTATCCCATTAAAGCCATAGATACAAAAGTGAAAGTTCCTTGATTTGGAATATCTATTACAATATCCCCACCAACTAATTCATATTCTAAATCTTCTAAATTAATTCCTGGTATTTTAAAATCTACTAAATCTCCAGGTCTTACATAAACTGAAACATTTTCACCAGACTTTGGTTTGTCAATGATTTTTACACTTTTATTTTGATACTTTACATATTTGTTATCTGTTGCCATAATTTATTCCTAATAATACATTATTAGTAAATTATATCTAAATTATTAACATTATATGTTATATTTATTGTATTTATTATGTTATATTACATATTTATATATAATATAGCTATTTCAAGTGATATTTATAGAATAATTTTATTATGTTATACTACATATTAAATGATATTAAAAAAGGTTTCTTTAGTTATTATTAAAAAATTTTTTTCTAGTGATGAATTATATTTTTCAGAGCTGGCTTTTAATTTTCCATAAGATATCTTAGCCATATCTTTATCTTCCCATAGTATTTGTACATAAGTGATGTTTAAATTATCATAAGCAATTAAATCAATACTATTACTATTATCCCACCAAGAACCTATGATTTGTGGTTTATATCCAAATGTACTATCTTTATTTTTAAGAATAAATTCTTTTATACATTTTTTATATGATTTAAAAACTATTTTACTAATAAATTCATCTTCAATAAGTTTAGTAACATCTTCAACATTTGAGGCTTTTAACTTAGCAAAATTTGGATAAATAAATGAAAACCAAAACTTTAAAGTATTATCTTCAATTTCATATCTACCATATTTTGTTTTTCTAATATCTTCACCTAAAGGCACATTTTTACTTACAATCATCATATCAAGCAATTTTTGCATATATCTCGAAAGATAAGTAGATTTAACATCTAAGAATTGAGCAATATCTCCTATTTTAGTGTTTCCTAAAGATATTGCATGCAAAATAGAAGCATAAGCACCTATATCAGAAAGGTCATTTTTTAAAAGTCTAATACCATAGTCAAAAAGATAAGCATTTGAAGATAAAAATAAATTATAAATATTTTCACTAAAATTTTTTTTAGTATTATAATACTTTAGATTTGTAGTACTTGTTCCTAAAATAGAGTAAATATACAATAAATCTAGTTTATTTATTTCTGGAAAAAACTCTTTTAAAGCACTAAAATCTAAATATTTAAGTTTTATAATATTACTAACAAACTTATCAATATTTCTTTGTAGATTTTCATTAAAAAGTAAAGAAGAGGACACAATAAGTTGTATATTTCTATTTTTTAAATTTTTTTTCCAAAAGCTTAATAACTCAGACAATGCATTTTTATCAATTTTTTGTATATTTTGAAAATCATCAAAAATAATAACTAACTTTTTTTCAATTTCATGTTTTGATAAAAACTCTAAAACCTCTTTAAAGTTAGAAAAAGTAAACTTACAATCTTTTTGATCAAAATAGTTACTAATTATATTTGCTAAGGAAGTAAAAAAATGCGTATTTATCATTTCAAAATTAGATATAAAAAGTGTTTTTTTATCTTTTGTAAACTCATTTAAAAGTGCTGTTTTACCACTATTTTTTGCTCCATATACAAACTCAAAAGTTGCATAAGGTAGTTGATAATCATTGTTTAAAAGTCTTAATTCATCTTCTCTTTGTAGAAACATTTTTTTACTTTATTTTAAATTATCTTATTTTAACTTTTTTTATCTTACTTAACTTATAAATTGAAGAAGATATTTTTTCACTAAAACCATCTTTTTCATTTACTATAATATCACTATTTTCTAAAGCAAACTTTTCATCAAATTTATTTCCTGTAAGGTTTGCAGAAGTTGAATATAATATTTTAAACTTTGAAATAAAAGGATGAAATTTTGAATTTTTATCTATAAGTCTAAAAGATTTTTGATTTGGATAAATATATGTAGTTTTTGAAGCTCTTCTTACTTGTTTTCTAAAGCTTTTAGGCACTCTTGTATTTTGATTTAAAGTTTTAAAAGAATCGACCGTATTTAGTATTTTTTTACTTCTAGGTCTTTGTTTTACATCTGATAGTCTCTCATGTGAAGCACATGAGAAACCTACAGTTGTATCAGTTTGTACTAAATAAACTAATGATGAATTCATTAGTCCTCTAAAAATTCCTGAATAGATTGAACATTTACACCCTCAGTACTTTTCAGTGCTTTCATAGCCTCAATACAAGCTAATGCTGTTGCAGCAGTTGTACCATAAGGAACATTCTCTTTTAATACAGCTCTTCTAATATTTTTACCATCATCTTTTGATGATTCTTTTCCATCTGATGTATTAAATGCAAGTGCAATTTCACCATTTGTAATAGCATCAGTAATATTTGGTCTACCTTCACTAATTTTAAGAACTTTTTCACACTCAATACCAGCTTCTGTTATCACTTTATGAGTTCCACCAGTAGCAACTACAGAGAAACCTTCATCAACTAAACCTTTTGCAATTTCAGGAGCAAACTCTTTATCTAAATCACATAATGAAATAAATACTTTACCGCTTACAGGTAATCCATTTTTTGCAGCACTTTGTGCTTTAGCATAAGCTTCTCCAAAGTTATCTGAAATACCCATAACTTCACCTGTTGATTTCATCTCAGGAGTTAAAATTGGATCTGAACCTGATAATTTATTAAATGGGAATACAGCTTCTTTAACAGCAATGTGACCTTTTAATTTAGGTTTTAATACACCATTATCTTCTTGTACAATATTTTTATCATATACTGCAAGTGCATCTCTTAAACTCTCACCCCACATAACTCTAGTAGCAATTTTAGCTAAAGGCATACCTGTTGCTTTTGATACAAAAGGTACAGTTCTTGAAGCTCTTGGATTAACTTCGATTAAGAAGATTTTACCTTTATGAATAGCATACTGAGTATTCATAAGACCAACAACACCAAGACCTAGTGCCATAGCTTTTGTTTTCTCTTCTAACTCTTTGATTAACTCTTCTGAAATTGATACAGGAGGTAAAGAACAAGCAGAATCACCTGAGTGAACACCAGCTTCCTCAATGTGTTGCATGATTCCACCAATATAAACTTCTTTTCCATCACAAATACAATCAACATCAAGTTCAATAGCTCTATCTAAGAATTTATCAATTAATACAGGTGCATCATTTGATACAGATACTGCTTCATCCATGTATTGCTTTAACTCATCAGTAGAATAAACAATTCTCATTCCTCTACCACCAAGTACGAATGAAGGTCTAACTAATACTGGATATCCAATTCTTTGGGCAATTTCAACTGCTTGTGTTACTTCAACAGCTGTTCCATTATCTGGTTGTAATAATCCTACTTTTTCAACAAAAGTTGAGAACTTTTCTCTATCTTCTGCTAAATCAATTACTTCTGCTGTAGTACCGATGATTTTACCACCAGCAGCATGAATAGCATTTGCTAATTTAAGAGGAGTTTGTCCACCAAAGTGTACGATAATTCCATCTGGTTGTTCTTGCTCAATTACAGATCTTACGTGTTCAAAATCAATTGGTTCAAAGTATAAAATATCAGAAGTATCATAGTCAGTTGATACAGTTTCTGGGTTACAATTGTACATAATTGTTTTAACACCCATTTCATTTAATGCAAATGATGCGTGTACACAACAATAATCAAACTCAATACCTTGACCAATTCTGTTTGGTCCACCACCAATGATTAATACTTTTTTATCAGAAGACTTAGGTGCTTCACTTTTTGGTAATTTTGTAATATTTGTAGAAGAGTAAAGGTATGGAGTTAAGGCTTTAAATTCAGCTGCACAAGTATCAACTTCGTTGTATTCAAAATCAATATTTAAAGCTTTTCTTGCACTATAAACTTCTTCTTCTGTTTTACCAATAAGTAAAGCTATCATAGCATCTGAGAAACCATTTGTTTTTGCTTCTCTCATAGCTTCTTCACTATTTAAAATAGTTTCACTAATTGATGTTTCAATGTTATAAATTTCTCTAAATTTAGATAAGAACCAAGGATCAATGTTACATAATTCAAATAGTTCTTCATTTGTAAGACCTTGTCTATATCCGTCCATTAGATATCTTAATCTATCAGCATTTGGTCTTCTAATTTCTGCTTTTATTTTTTCTAAATCATCACAAATAGGATCAAAGCCATGAATTCCTGTTTCCATAGAACATAAAGCTTTTTGAATTGATTCATTAAATGTTCTACCAATAGCCATAACCTCACCTACTGACTTCATACCAGTTGTAAGTGTAGAGTTTGCTTTAGGGAATTTTTCAAAAGTAAATCTTGGAATTTTTGTAACAACATAATCAATTACAGGTTCAAATGATGCAGTTGTACCAGTGATATCATTTTCAATTTCATCTAATGTAAATCCAACAGCTAATAAAGTTGCTACTTTAGCAATAGGATAACCTGTTGCTTTTGAAGCAAGAGCAGAAGATCTTGAAACTCTTGGATTCATTTCAATTACAATCATTCTTCCTGTTTTTGGACAAATTGAGAATTGTACGTTTGAACCACCCGTATCAACACCAATTTCTCTAAGAATAGCAAAAGAAGCATTTCTCATATCTTGATATTCTTTATCTGTAAGAGTTAAAGCAGGAGCAATTGTAGTAGAATCTCCTGTATGTACTCCCATAGGGTCTAAGTTTTCAATAGAACATACAATAATACAGTTATCTTTTCTATCTCTGATAACTTCCATCTCGTACTCTTTCCAACCAAGCATAGACTCCATAATCTCAATTTCGTTGATTGGAGATGCTTCAATACCCTCTTCTGCAAGTTTTTTGAACTCTTCCATATTATAAGCAACACCCGAACCACCACCTGCTAGTGTAAATGAAGCTCTTGAAATAACAGGGAAACCAATCTCTTTAGCTTTTGCTATTGCTTCTTCAACAGAATAAGCATTAGCACTTTTTGGTAAATCCATACCAATTTTAATCATTGCTTCATTGAAAAGATGTCTATCTTCACCTTTTTTAATTGCATCAGGATGTGCTCCAAGGAATTGTACTCCATCAAGCATACCTTTTTCATACATAGTAGTTGCTACATTTAATGCAGTTTGTCCACCCATAGTAGGTAAAATAGCATCAATATTTTCTTTTTCTATGATTTTAGCAACAACTTCTTCTGTAATAGGTTCAATATAAGTTTTGTCAGCAAATTCTGGATCAGTCATGATCGTAGCTGGATTTGAATTAATTAAAACAACTCTGTATCCTAGTTCTTTTAGCGTTTTAGTAGCTTGTGTACCTGAGTAGTCAAACTCACACGCTTGTCCAATTACGATTGGCCCAGAACCAATAAGTAAAATAGATTTTATATCTTCTCTTTTTGGCATAAAAAATTCCCCACATATTTTTTTATAAATTTGGGAAGTATAGCTAAAAAGGACTTAAACTAGGGTTACACGAAATGTATAAGAGAAATTTTCTTAAAAAAATAGCATTACTTTCTCATAATGCTATTTTTTTATAGTTTATGCTGTAGGTAAGTTAAATTTCTTTGTAGAAATGACACCCTCTTCATCAAATGAAAGGTAATATAAAACATCTTTTTTTACAGGAAGTCCTGCTAAATATCTAATAGCTAAATTTGCTTGAAGTGAACCAATATGCATTACAATAGGACAAGCAATACCATTTGGTTTTCTATCATTGATTTGGAAAACAGCTTCATAAGATGCTTTATCAAAGAAACATACCTGTCCATGAAACTCTTCAACACTACCATAAATCCAAGCTTGATTATTTTTCATGCAGTATTCATTTATAGCTGCTCTTGTTGGTAGATTGTCTGTTGCATCTATGATTAAATCAAACTCTAAACCTCTTGAAGCAAACTCTTCAAAGCTTTCATTGTAAGCTGTAACTTTTGTATAAGGACATCTATCCTCAACTAATTGCTTTAATACTTCACATTTAGCTTTTCCATCATCACCAACTTTAAAACCAATTTGTCTATGAATATTATGAACACCAACTTCATCAAAATCAACAAAAGCAAATTCTCCAATACCAGAAGCACCTAAAGCAATACCTAAAGTACAACCTAAACCACCACTACCAATAATAGCTACTTTTTTGTCTTGTAAAGAGTCCTGTGTTTCTTCACCCCAAAGTTTTATCTGTCTGTTAAAAAATTCATGTATTTCACTCATGTTTAAATCCTTAGTAAATAAGTAAAGTTTATAAAAGTTATATTATCTTGTAATGATAACACATTTAGGTTAAATTTCTTTGACTTGTATCAAAATATAATCAAGTAAATAAGTTTAGATAATATTAAATTCTTGGTATTTGAAGAATAAACTGTGAACCTTTATATTTTTTTTGACTTATCTCATCGTAAAATTCTATATTTTTAGCTTCTATTTTGCCATTTAATTCTTGTGTTACTATTTTATATGTTAAATATAAACCTAAACCTACATTTTTAGATTTAAATTTTGTTGTTACGTATGGTTCAAAAATCCTATTTATAATTTCTTCTTTTATTCCACCTGCATTATCTTTTATTTGTATAATCAAAAAGTTTTTATTTTCAAAAAGTTCTATCAAAATCATCTTATTTTTTATATCTCTTTCTATAAACTTTTCTTTAGCATTTGTTAAGATATAATCTAAAATCTTTATAAATTCTTTTTTATATGTATATAAATATAAATTTTCTTTTAAATCAAAACTTATATTAATTCCTGAAAAATCATAAGTTAATAAAAAATCTTCTAATATTAAATCTATTTTTAACATTTCTTTTTTCTCATTAACTATATGTTTTTTAGAAAATTCTTCTATTATTTTTGATAAATATTGAGCATTATCATTTATGATTTGTCCATTTTTTATTATTTCACTTAATTCTATGTTTTCTTTTTTATACATTTGCATTGATGTTGATAGTAAGGATATTATAGTTAGAGGTTGTCTCCAATGATGTGCTATATTTGACAGGAGTTCTTTTATAGATTTTTGCTTAGCTTGTTCTAAACCAAAATGAAGTTTTGATATCTTTTCTTCATAGTCATCTATTCTTTTAAGAAATACTGTCTTTTTGTTTTTCATTTTAAAAAAAATAAAAGTTAAAAGTATAATATTAAAAAAAATCAATAAAATAAAAAATAATCTTAATTTATTTCCAATTATTCCAGCCACCTCATATTCATATATCTTTAAATAAAAAAAATAATTTAAACAACAAAATATTAAAAACAGAATAAAATTCACTATTTTTTCTATCATACATAGACCTTTATAATCTTAGGAAAAGAAGCAATTTATATTAAAGTAAATTACTTTTATATTCTACAAATAAGAGAATTAAAGTTCTATTAATTAAATAATATTTTTAAATACAATTATGAAAAAAGGAACTAGATGAATATACACGAGAGAATAAATAGTTTAATACAAGAAAAGAATCTTACAAAAAGAGAATTTTCTAAGAGATTAAGAGATCTAGAACCTAAGCTAAATAGCACAGGAGAAACTCCTACAGAAAAAACTATTTATAAATATCTCGATGGAAGCAATGCAATTAAAATTGAACTTATTCCTTATATTGCAGAAGTTCTTCAAGTAACAGAGCAAGAGCTTTTTACAAACGATAAAAAAAGTAGAAAGAAATTTTTTCAAAATATTTTAAAATCTGCAACAAATGAAGAGATGCAGATGATAAAAAATAAACTAGAAATAAAAGAGTATGAAAACTTTGTAGTAAATGAACCTAAAAGTGAATATAATAATTCAAAAAGTTTAGAAAATGAAGTTATTTCTCTTTTACCTTATGCTCCTAAACCACTACTTGAAAATTTAAAACTTAAATTAACTGAATTAAAAGAGTTTAATAACTCTATCTAAAATAATAAAATTTTACAAAATCCCCTCTTCTTGAAAACTATAAAAGCCCTCTTTTGTAAATATCAGATGATCAAGAAGTTCTATTCCTAGTATTTTTGCAGACTCTTTTAGTCTTTTTGTTACGTTTATATCTTCATTACTTGGTTTTAAAATACCACTTGGGTGGTTGTGAGCTACTATAATACTAGCACATCTTTTCTCAATAGCATAAGAAAAAACTTCCCTTGGATGTACCAAGCTTTGATTTAAAGTACCAATACTTATAACTTTTGTGTCTACTAGGTGATTTGCTCCATCAAGATAAAGAGCTAAGAAGTATTCTTGTTGTTTGTGGTGATATTTTTTTAGTTCTTCATAGACTTGTTTGGAAGATGATATTTTTATCCTATTGTTTTTTATAAGATATCTTCTTGATAGCTCTATAGCACTTACTATTTGACAAGCTTTTGCTTTTCCTAAACCATGTACTAAAAGAAGTTTTTGTAAATCTAAACTTTCAAAATCATTTTCAAATAGTTTGATTATCTCTTTTGAAAGTGTTATCACATCTTTATCTTTTACACCACTTCCAAGCAAAACTGCTAAAAGCTCATAATTTTTTAGATTAGTACTTCCTAGTTTTAGAAGTCTTTCCCTTGGTTTATCTATATTTTCAAGTTTTTTTATACTACTCATAACTATACCTTATTTGACAAAAATATTTTACTATGTTATAATTTTTCATAATTCGCCTACGGGCACACCCGCTTTTTTAAGTGGGGCTAACTATTTTTTGACACTTCTCCACAATAAAATTGAAATCACTTTTATTTACAATTCCGACTTTATTCATAAGTCTTTTTATACTATACACTTTTAATTGTAATATCATCGCTGAATTATATACACATCCATTTTGTTTATTATCATATTTAAAAGAATGGAAATAGTCATTATTCTTTATAGTACTTGTCAATGGCACACCAATAAATAAATCACTTGTTAATCTTCTTATGATTATTACTGGTCTAGCGAAGTGTTTATCTTTCCCATACTTTTCACTTCCAATATTCAATCCAATCTTAGCCCAAAATATTTCTCTTGGTTTAATACCTAATTTTCTTTTATTTTTATTTGTAGTTTTCTTGATGCCATTCCAATCATCAAAATCTTGTGTGAGTGTTTTCATAAACTTCTCCTATATAGAAGAAGTTTATCTAAGTTTACATAATAATATTATAAGTTATATATTAGTTTTTATTTTCAGTAGTAAAGATAAGTTTTGCTTCATCTAAAAGCTTTTGAGCTTCTTCTAACTCTTTCATTCCTGTTTTATATACTTCTAGTGAATCACTTAGTGTGATTTCTGGATTTGAAAGTTTATCTAAAAGATTTTTTGCTTTTATTATTTTATCTTCAAATACTAATTTTTCTTCTTTTATTTCTTCACTCATTTATTCTATTCCTTTTAAAATATCTCTTACATGGTCTTCAAACTTCTCAACCTCAACTAAAAATGAGTCATGTCCTGATTGGCTATCTACCATTTTATATGTTACTTGATTTTGCTTTCCAAGTTTTATCATAATATCTCTTATTTCTTCCATTTCCTCAGGGAAGAAAAGCATATCATCTCTAAAAGATATAAGGTGTAAATTACACTTAACTTTATCAAAAGAGTCTTCTAGTTTATCTTTATTTCTTGCTGCATCAAAGATATTCATTGTTTTACAAATATATAAATACGATAAAGGATCAAAAAACTTAGGAAAACTATATGAGTTATATTCTAAGTATCTCTCAACTTCAAATCTACCAAATAGTTCATATAAACCGTCTGTTCTTGAATACTCTCTTCCAAATTTATCATTGAATAATGTAGGACTTAAATATGCTATTAAGCCTGCCATTCTACCAATAGCAAGTCCTGGAAGTCCTTTGGCTTGTAAATCATCAGGTTCATAAAAACCATCTTTAAAAGCTGGGTCGTGTCTGATAGATTCTATTGCTATTTTATTTATAGCAATTGCCCATGGTCTTGTATATGCTGTTGTTGCCATAGCTATTACTGTATCGGAAAAATCAGGTTGTTCAATAGAATAACAAAGTGCTTGCATTCCACCCATAGAACCCCCAATAACAGCTTTTGCTTTTTTAATCCCTAATCTATCATAAAGCCTCATTTGAGCTTTTACAACATCTGAAATTGTAAGTATTGGAAATTTAAATCTATACTCTTTTCCAGTTGAGGGATCAATACTTAAAGGATTAGTTGACCCAAAGGTACTTCCTAAGTTATTAGAACAAATAACAAAATATTTAGTTGTATCTACTACTTTTCCATCACCTATAAACTTATCCCACCATCCAGGTTTTGCTTCGTTTGCATATCTTCCTGCTGCATGATGTGAACCTGCTAATGCATGACAGATTACAATTACATTTGATTTATCCTCATTTAGTTCTCCATAAGTTTCATATATCAACTCAAAAGACTCTAAAATCCTACCACTTTCTAAATGTAAAGGTTCTTCAAATTTTTCAGTTTTAGTCTCTATTCTCAAATTTTACCTATCTTCTTTAATATACTTAATATTTTTAATCCTATTTATATTAGCAAAATTTTTATAAGAATTTGGTTTAGTTATTATTTCTTAAAGAGCCTTTTTTAAGTCTTCTAGGCTGGTTTTCATCAAAGTCTGCCATGTTTTATTTGGACTCCATTGCTCAAATATAGATAAATCTATATTATCAAAGGGAGTTTGAAGTATATACTTATGATATACATACATAAAAGCACTAACTCTATAGTTTTTAGCACAATGAACTAAAACTTTATTTGATCCTAAAGCTTGTAAAATATTAATAAAAAGCTTTAAATCACTTAATTTTGCTTCCTCAAAATCCACAGGTAAGTGAATATAACTCATTCCTAATTGACTTACTATTTTATCTTGATCTTCTATTGCATTTGAAGAGTTACATAAAGCTAAATTTATTACTACTTCAAACTCTTCTTCTTTTAATTTTTTAAACTGTTGTTTTGTTGGTTGTCCACTTGTATGTATTAGTTCATTTATCTTTATATAGTTTAAAAGTTCTTCCATTTTAAAACTCCTTTGCTACTTGCTCTACTTGTTTTAAATACTTTTGTTTTAATTCATCATTTATAAAAGCACTTTTAAAAGAATTTTTTACAAGTGTTACAATGTCTTCTTTATTTAAATCTATATTTTCATAAAGATTGAAAAAGTTTTGATTCATGTATCCTTTGAAGTAAGCTGGATCATCTGAGTTTACTGTAACATTAAGCCCATAGTCTAAAAGCTCTTTTATATTATGTTCTTTATAGTTTTTAAATACTTTTAACTCTATATTTGAATTTGGACAAACAGTAAGAGGTATTTGCTCATCTTTTAGTCTTTGCATTAAAGTTTTGCTATTTATAGCTTGTACTCCATGGTCTATTCTTTGTATTTGAAGTAAATCAAGGGCATCTTCTATATAAGATACATCTCCTTCTTCTCCTGCGTGAGCAACTAGTTTAAAACCTTCTTCCTTTGCTTTTTTAAATACCTCTTCAAACTTCTTAGGAGGATTTCCAAGCTCTGATGAATCAAGTCCAATACCTATAATAATATCTTTATATGCTAAGGCTTCATTTAAAGTTTTAAAAGCTTCTTCTTGAGATAAATGTCTTAAAAAACACATGATTATTTCAGATGTAATTCCAAACTTTTCTTGTGCATCATCTAAGGCTTGTTTTATTCCATTTATTACTACATCAAAGCTTATATCTCTTTGGGTATGTGTTTGTGGATCAAAAAATATTTCTGTATGAACTACATTGTTTTCTTTACATTTTAAAATATATTCCCAAGTCATATCATAAAAATCTTGTTTTGTTATAAGTACATTTGCACCTGCATAATAAATATCTAAAAAACTTTGTAAATTTGTAAAGTTATAAGCAGTTTTTACTTCTTCTACACTTTTATATGGAATTTGTATTTTATTTCTTTTTGCTAGTTTAAACATAAGTTCAGGCTCTAAAGAACCCTCAATATGTAAATGTAGTTCTGCTTTTGGTAAAGCTTCAATTAATTCTTTCATATTTATTCCTACTTAATCTATTTATTTTCTTTCCAATCAAAATCCATTTGTTTTGCTATTTTATATGCAAGCTTTTTATTTTTGATTTTACTTACTAGATACAAACTCATATCAATTCCAGCACTAATACCAGCTGAAGTAATAATATTTTTTTGTTCAACCCATCTTACATTTTCAATAACTTCAAGCTTTGGGAACTGTTTTCTTAAATCTTTTATATCTTCCCAATGAGTTGTAACTTTTTGTTTTTTAATAACCTTAGCTTTTGCTAATAAAAAAGCCCCTGTACAAACAGACGCTGTATATTGTGCATTTTCTGATTTGTGTTTTATCCAAGAGATTACATTTTGTTTTTTTAACTCTTTTTTGTGAACTCCACCTACTACTATTAACACATCTAAAGTAGGACAGTCCGCAAAACTATACTTAGGATAAACGCTAAATCCACCCCTTGCTTGTATTGCTTTATTTTCTTCTGATACTAAAAAAACATTGAATTTATCTTTATTTTTTAAAAATCTTGATGCAGTTGAGAAAACCTCAAAAGGCCCACTAAAGTCTAAAACTTCTGCATTTTCATAAATATATATTCCGATATTCAATAAATTTCCTTTTAAAAATTTTCGGAAGTATAACTAAACATATATAAACTTTCTTAATAGTTTTTTATAGTGCTATGTTACAATTAGGAAAAAATTTGAAGGTTTTATTTTATGAAAATGATTATGGCAAGCTCACAAGAAGCTAAAAATGCTTATACACTTACAAGAGCTTTACAAAAAAGATTTGCACAAAAGCTAAATGAATTAAGTAAAAAATATGGACAAAACAAAAAGTTTGAAGAAGTTTTATGGTTAAGAGATGAAGGAACTCATGGAGGAGGAAGTAGATTTGAAGCTAGAGATGAGTCTTTATTTAATACTGCAAGTATAAATGTATCTCAAGTTCATTATGATGATATGAAAGAAAAAAAACTACAAAGTGCCACAGCTATTTCAACTATTATTCATCCAAATAATCCAAAACTTCCATCAATACATATACATATCTCACTTACTTGTTTAAGAGATTCTCATTCTTATTGGAGGGTTATGGCTGATTTAAATCCAAGTATAGAAAATGAAGATGACAAACAAAAGTTTGAAACAGCAATTAAAGAACTTTCAAAAGAAAAGTATGAAGAAGGTGTAAAACAAGGGGAAAAATACTTCTTTATTCCAGCACTTGATAGACACAGAGGAGTTAGTCACTTTTATTTAGAAAACTATAAAACTGATGATAAAAAAGCTGATTATGATTTTGCCATGAATTTTGGTGAGGGAATTATTGATACTTATGTTGAAATTTTAGAAAATGCTATACAACAAAAAGCTTTATTTAGTGTAAATGATATAAAACAACAATTAGATTATCATACTTTATACTTATTTCAAGTTCTAACACTTGATAGAGGAACAACCTCAGGACTTTTAGTACATAATCAAAATGATGCAGGTATTATGGGTTCTCTTCCTAAGTATATAGATAAACAGTTATTAAATTCATGGATTACAAAAGTTCCAAATATTCAAAAATCTTTAGTTCAAGACTTAGTATCGTGCATAAATGACAAAGGTTTAATTGATATTGATACTAAACTACGCTTAGCAAATAAAGTTAGAGAATTTTATAAGAATAATAAAGAAGCTTTAACACACCAAGCAAGTGGGAATACAATACCAAGTACTGTTCAAAATCATAAAAAATAATAATTTATTTTAGGTGCCTGTTATTTTTTTTAGATACCATGTTTAAAATAATAAATAAAGGAGTCAATATGGCTATACAAGAAAATCAAGTAGTAACAATGAATTACGAATTAAAAGTAAATGGAGAGGTAGTTGATAGCAATATTGGTAAAGATCCTTTAGAATTCACTTTTGGAATTGGGCAATTAATTCCTGGTTTAGAATCAAGAATCAATGAAATGAATGAAGGTGATACAAAAGAAGTTACTGTACCAGCAGCAGAAGCTTATGGAGAATATAACCCAGAAGCAAAACAAGCTTTACCAAAAGAACAATTTGGAGATATGGAACTAGAAGTTGGTATGCCACTACAAGGTCAAGGTGAAAATGGTCAACCAATTCAAGTTGTTGTTGATGAGATTAGAGACAATGAAATTGTAGTTGATTTTAACCATCCTTTAGCAGGACAAGAATTAAACTTCTCTATTACTATTAATACAATTATCTAAATTATAAAACCCCAAGACTACTTGGGGTTTACTCTCTTAAATACTTTATAAAATAACTAACTAAATTTATTTCTTTTATGATTTTTATTACAGCAACTTATTTATAAACATTTGGTTATAATTTCAAAAAAAGGAGAGGTATGAGTAATATTAAAAAATTAGAAGAACTATTAAAAACAGATGTACTTGTAGAAGTAAATGAAACTATTAATGAACTTGAAATAAATATAAAATCTGCCAGTAAAAAAGATGCTAAAGACTTAAAAGCTGAATTAGAATATATAAAGCAAGTAAAACAATACTTTGATGAGGTTATTTTAGATATACAAAATGATAAATTAACAGAAGAACAAGCACTTGATATTTTGGAAGGTCTTGAAGATATGAGAACAGAAAACCAAGAGGTTTAAAATGGATTTAGAAGTATTTGAAATAATAAACATACTAGGTCTTATAATAGGTCTTGCTTTTGGAGCAATAGCTCAAAAAAAACAGTTTTGTTTTAGTGGCTCAATCAAAGACTATATGTTAACAAAATCTACTAAAAGAGGCTCTTCTGTACTTATGGCTATGATTATAGCTATTATATCTACTACAATAGTTGCACACTACTTTGAGATAGATTTAACTGAGTCAAACTATTATAGAGAAAATATAAATTATTTTTCTATTATTATTGGTGGAGCTTTATTTGGTGCAGGAATGATGATAGCTGATGGTTGTGGAAATAGACAACTTGTAAAGTTTGCGCAAGGTGATCCAAATGCACTAATAGCTTTAGTATTTATAGGTATTTTTGCCTTTGCTACTGCAAATGGACTTTTAAATGGTTTCTTTTCACCCATTACTAAAAATGAAACTTTACTTAGCTGGTCTGCAATACTTGGAAATGTAACTATGAATGTTTATTTTGTAGTTGGTATTTTAGTTTTAATTCTTGCATTTGTTATTAAAAGAACAAAAAGATTAATTAGCTTAATTGATGGTTTTTTAATTGGTCTTTTAATTGCAGCTTCATGGTATGTAACAGGAGTTATGGGGGAAGAGAGTATTGAAAGAATGATTGAATTAAATGGTATTACTTTTATATATCCTACTGCCAAAACTTTTGAGTTATTTAGTTTCTATCAAGTAAATGTTCTAACATTTAGTATTGCTGTTGTAATTGGTGTTGTTTTAGGAGCTTTTGCTATGTCTAAAATAAATAGACAATATAGCTTTGGATGTACAGTAAACCAAAATATAAATAGATCAAAATACAATATGTTTGGTGGGGCACTTATGGGAACAGGTGGTGTTTTATCAATAGGATGTACAGTTGGTCAAGGGCTTACGGGTCTTTCTACTTTAGCTTTAGCTTCTGCTGTTGCGATTATTTCTATTTTTATAAGTGCAGTTATCACTGCTAAATACTTAAATAAAAGAGATAAACTACCTATGTGTTTTATTTTTGACTGGGATGATAATACACCTGATTATCAAATCTAAAACTTAATATTTGGGTTCTTCCCAAGTATTAATAAAATCACTTTTCTTATTTGCTTTATTATTGGATAAGCAATCTTTTTAAAAAGCCAAGTATCTACTAAAAACAACTTTTTTTCACTTAATTTATCTAAAAATATAACTGCATCACTTCCTTGTAAAATCTTCTTTTCATCTATAAAGATTATAAAACCTTCATTTATATCAAAGCCTTTTTCTTTGAATAATAGAATATCTTTTTGATTTTCTCTTGCATTTAATATATTTACTTCATGATTTTGTTTTAACTTTAAAATCTGAGCATATTTTCTACAAAAAGGACACTCTTTATCATAATATAGTTTTATTTGCATTTTATGCCTTTTATTTATTATGTATTATATATCATAAATATTGTATACTTCATTTAATTTAAACAAAGGAAACTATTTGAATATAGATATGACTAAAGTAGCAAATGTAATTTTATATATGTTACATAAGCAAGTAAAACATCTAAATGACAAAAAACTATCAATAATGCTTTTTTTAATGGATTTTAACCATTCAAAACATTGTGGAAATAAAATCTTCAATGAAGAGTACATAAAAGCAGCTAGAAATCCAGAACCTGCAGTTTTAAGTGAATTATTTGACATAATCGCAAATGAAGAAGACTTAGACGAAGTAGATCCAAGACTATTTTTAATTCAAGAATTATTAGATTACTTAGATATTGAAGTAAAAGCAAATGATAAGTTTATTGAATTAAAATTTATCAAAATGGAAGAAGAGTTTGATGAAGAACTATTTGAAAAAGAAGAATTAACTACAATCCATAAAGTTGTAGAAAAATACCTAGAAACTTCTCCTAGAAATACAGCAAATGAGTGTTTTAAAATTGAAGAAGTAAGAGCTACTCCAAAAGGCGATATTATAATTTAAAAGTTATTTTTAAAATTTATAATATCTGCATAAGTTAAATTCAAATTCTGCTTTTGATTTTTCTGCAAGATAGGGTTTAGCAAAGCACCCTGCTCTTGTATATGAGGAATACCTGCTAAATGAGCTATCTCATGGGCTAAAATTGCTTTTAGTTCTTTTAGATTATCAAAGCCATAAATTTCTATTTTATTCATACTATTTGTTACTGTTTTTTCTTTTATAGTAACTCCATCTTTTACATAGGTTTTTAAAACTATTTGTTTTTCTCCTATTGCTTGACCTTTTACTTTTTTAAATCCTCTATTTAAAGACTCAATTTCATTAGCTAAATTATGATAATTTTGAATATGAGTATTATATAAATGAACTTTATTATTAAAACTATTTACTAGTCTTTTTAAAGCCCTTCTCTCTACTCTTAACTCTTTTAGTTTTTGATTTATAACTACTTTTTTAGCTTTTACATAAGTTTGTATTTTTTCATACTCTTCTTTTGATATACTTCTTCTTTGATTTACTTTATGAATATAGCTATTTAACTCTTCTGTTTTTTTATTTACTTCTTTTTCTAGGGATTTATAGTTTTTTGTTTGTCTATCTATTGTAAGTTTTTTAGAAGTGAACTCTTTTTGATAGGCATGTATTTTTTCTTTTTTTCTTTCAAATCTATCCATGGCTCTGTTTATTCTTCTTTCCATACTTGATGGTTTTACATATAAAATATCTATAGGTTTTCCCATAGAAGAGTAATCAAACACATCGAAGCCAAGTTTTGATTCAAAATGCTCTTCTATTTCATCTAAAATAGTTTTTAATTGCCTTTCATTGATTTTATCTTTATAATAACTATCAATTTTTCCAATTCTTACTTCTTGAAAACCTGCATATAAAGATGATGCTATAAATAGTGTTGAAAATACTGTTTTTTTAATCATAAAGGCATTTTATTCAAAAAATATTTAGATACTATTTAGTAATAATACTAAAGCACTTAAAATTAATAGACTTCCCATAAATATATTGAAAATTTTTATTTTTAAAGGTGTATTAAAAAATATACTTGCCTTATGTCCTAAAATACCCCACAAACTTAAACATATATAACAAACAATAAAATACATAATAATAAAAATAACAAGTAAAGAAAATTTTTTTATTGTACAAAATTGAGTTGATACTCTTTTGGAGTTGTAGCTACAAAATTTAAAAAGTTTCTATGTAAATGACTTTGATCATAAAAACCAGACTCTAAAGCAGTTTCAACTATACTCATCCCCTCTTTTAAACATACTCTTGCATGATTTACTCTTAAATTTAATAAGTATGAATGAGGCGTAATATTTAAATGCTTTTTGAAAAGTCTTATTATATAGTACTCATTTAAATCAAAACTATCTGATATATCCTTTAAAGTGATATTTTCTTTATAGTTCTTATCTATAAAAGCCTTAATCTCTTCAAACCTTTTATCTGTTTTAAATTCCCCATCTTTTTTTAGATATAAAGCAAAAAAGTCTAAGAAAAACTCTATGAGTTCATTTTTTTTATCCTCTATGCTATTATCTCCATAAATAAACTCACATAAATTTAGAAATCTATTATAAAACTCTTTTGATTCTAATAATTTTTTATCTACAGCTACAAATTTTGATATACGATTATTTATGATTTTTTGTATTTTTGAGCACCAAGAAGTATCTAAATACATCATATAATATTTATTCAAAGTACTTCCACAAGAATTACAAGAATGAACCTCATAAGGATTCATGATACTTAGTCTATTTTTATCAAGAATAAACTTCTTATTTTGATTGGTATAAATACTTAAACCCTCTTTATTTATACCTAAAGAAAAAGAAGAATGAAAATGCTTTTTATAGTGCTTATTTGAATTTGAATATCTAAGTTGAAGAAAAGGCAGTTTCTTATTCGAGTATATTTTAGTAAATATCTTATTCATAAAACTTCCTTTTTATATAAGTATATCTCAATAGAATTTTTATCTCTTGTATAAAATTGAAATAACTATTGATTTTTCATTTTTAAAAGACCCAATCCCATAAATATAAATAATCCACCTGTTATTTTATTTACAATATTTATTCTTCTTTGATTTTTGAAAAATGCTTTTGATTTTTTCGATATGTAAGAATAAGTACATAAAGAAGAAAATGAAATAAATAGAAAAATGCCTGTCATTATGAAAAACTGCGGAGCAATAGAACTATTTAAATCTAAAAACTGTGGAAAAATCGCTGTAAAAAATAGTATTGGCTTTGGATTTGTTACGGCAAGAATAAAAGATTCTAAAAAATATGACTTTTTACTTTTTACTATCTTTTCATCTTCTAAATCAGAGATATTAAAACCTCCTTTATTTCTTAAAAATTTATAACCTAAATATATTAAGTATAAAGCTCCAAGTATTTTCACAATCATAAATAGTGTTGATGATGTCTTTAAAATAACACCTAAACCTAAAATAGATGCTGTAGATAAGATAAATAACCCAATAATATTTGCAAGTGAACTTATCATAACTATTTTCATATCAGCTCTTAGACCATTTACAATTGCTAAAATTATTGCAGGGCCTGGACTTGTAACATAAAAAAATGTTACAGTTGTATAAACTAATAATGTTTCAATATTCATATTTTTCCTTTATAATCTTTATTTTACCACTTTGGATTAAACCCTACTCTTTTACCATCATCTGTAGTATGTTCCTCAAGTGAGTTTTCTTTTGATTGTATTACCATATAAGTCATAATTTCATTAGAATCATTTCTAATACCTCTTTCACCTTTAGGAGCTACTCTTATAACTGAACCTTCTTTTATTTCAAAACAATCTTCATCAACTTGAAAATAGCCAAAGCCTTTTAAGATAATATATGTTTCTTCATTTTTTGTATGAATATGAAAGTATGGCTGTTCAGTATTAGGAGCTAAAGAATTAAATGATATTTCTGTACCAGTAGCTTTTGTAGCATCTTTTAAAAATACTTTTCCTTCAATTTTTTGCTTATTTACTTTATGAATCAATGAGTATTTCATTAAATTATCTAAATTTCCAAGATCTACTGCTGTATAGTTTTCTTTATCAGCTATATTTTCAATTGTTGTCATTTTTATCCTAAATGTTTAATTATATATTTTTACTTATAACTAAATTAGATTTATATTATGATAAAATTCAAAAAACAATATAAAATGGCAAATATGAATACAAATATACTTGATATAATAGATAAACAAATTATTGATTTAATAAATGATAAACAAACATATACATTTGAACAATTAAAACAAAAAGTTGAAAAGATATTAAAAAATGTTGATATATTTTTGATTGAAGATGAGCTTAACACAAAAGCCGTAGATTTATACCTAAAAAACGTCATAACGAAAAGAAATAATATTCAAAAAGAAAATGAAAAATCAAAAATAAATAATTCAAAAGAGACTAAATATAAATTAATTGAAAATATTTGTAAAAATTATGAATTTTCAACGCAAGAAGAGCTTATAAAGAAAATAGAAGAGTTAGAAAAAAAATCAAACTTAGAATTAGACAAAATCAATAATAGTATTAAAACTAAGAGCTAAAGCAAAAGCTTTAACTCTTAAACCTTACTACTACTTTTCAATAGCAGCAAACATATCAGCAGTTACTTCTGATACATCTTTTGTACCATCAAGTTCTACAATAACACCCATGTTAGTATAAAAATCAATTAATGGAGCAGTTTGCTCATGATAAGCTGCTAATCTTTTTGTTACAGTCTCTTCTGTATCATCAGCTCTTTGGATTAGATCTTCTTCTTTTTCATCTGTTGGTGGGTTAAATTTCATGTGGTAGATTTTACCAGTAACTTTAGAAGTTCTTCTTCCTGTAATTCTTTCTACGATTAATTCATCTGGAACATTTAAAGAAATAACTTTATCTAAAGAAATTCCCATATCGTTCATTAAAGCATTTAAAGCTTCTGCTTGTGGTAACGTTCTTGGGAAACCATCAAGGATAAAACCTTTTTTACAATCTTCTTGAGCCAATCTATCTTTAATAATACCAATAATAGTTGAATCAGGAACTAATTGCCCTTCATCCATAAATTTTTTAGCTTCCATACCCATTTCAGTTTTATCAGCAATAGCAGCTCTTAAAATATCACCTGTTGAAATTTGAGGGATATCATACTTTTCAATTAAAAATTTTGCTTGTGTACCTTTTCCTGCACCTGGTGCACCAAATAACATTAAATTCATATTAGATTTCCTTGATTTTCTTTTACGTGATTGTATAAAAAAAGTAGTTAATAACACCTAAGACAGATTAATTAGATATACAAATTAAATATCTATCTTATAAACTTTTTTAAATTTTCTAATTTTAGTTCTTACATTTTTCATAGGTGCTGATGTATTTAACTGTATCATTCTTCCTAAAGTATAGTTTTTATACCAGTTGCTTCCATATAATTCCTCATTGTCTAAAGATGAAACTAACTTTAATATACTATTTATCGTATTTTCAAATTCTAATAGCAATTCTGAATATGAATACTGCTTATAACTCAAATAAAAATGTTGTGCTAAAGAGCCTAACTCACTCCATTTAAAACCACTTTCAGGAAAATCAACTTCCAAATTTTTTGATTTTTTATCATACCATTTAAGAACAAGCCTACCCCAACCTATTAAGTAAGATAAAGTATCACATACATTTATTTTGGTATTTTTTAAATTACCCTCAATTTCATTTATTTGAATATAATCTAAAGATATTTGTTTATAATCAGAAATAAGTTTATGAAAAGCATCTTCAATTGATTTAGATAAATCATCTTTATTTGTTGAGATAGTAGATACTTTTTTCATATAATTTCTTTACTACTTTTTACTTTTCTTTTTAGAAGCTTTTGCAGCTTTTCTTTTTGCTTTTTTCTTAGCTAATTGACCATTAGTACTTTTTCTAGCATTTACTATTTGCTCTTTTTGATTTTTATCTTGTGAAAAAGCAACTCTTGTGGCATTTTTATTTTGATTTCCTTTAGCTGCTAATTTATCACCTTTTGTAGTTTTTACACTAGATATATTTAATTCTTTTCCAGACATTTTCAACCTTATTTTTAAAGTTTGGTATTGTAGTTAAATTTTTATAAAAAGTAGAAATATTAATCTTCTTTTTTAGGTGCTGGTAAAATATTATTAAAATCATAAGGTACAATATCATGTTCAATTTTTTCAGTGAAATCATATAGCTTTATACATATACCAAATAAAATAAGCCATACAAAAACTTGATTTATAATAGGAATTGAAAAAACAATACCAATAATAACACCTAAAATTCCAAGCTTAATTAAATAGCCATCAATATCTTTTTGCTTAGCTAATTTATAATATTTTTTTACCTTATCTAACATAATAGCTTCCTTTTTATAAATAATAGTACCATTTATAGATAAAAAAAGTGAAAAAATAGAATAAAAATATTGATAAATTTTCAAATATTCTAGAGAAAAGTTTAAAAAGTTTTATTCTATAATCATTTTTTAACTATAATCCAAATAAAAATAGGAATTTTAATGAGCGAGAAATCAAACGAATTTTTACAAAGAGCAGATGAACACATAGCAGTTGCTAATGAACAATTAGAAAGAGGATTAACTTTAGGAGAAGTAAGTGCTTCACTTATGTATGGTTCAGCTAGATTTACTACTTATATGACATGTACATCATTTGACAATGCAGAAGATATGTTAGCTGAAAAAGAAAAAATTATTGAGTATTTTACAAAAGAGTATAAATTAGCATTAGAAGAACATATAAATAATTTTGCTGTTACACATGACTTTTCACAAAACCCTTAATAAGATAAGCTTCATTTTTATCATTTAAAGTCTCTTTTAAAACTTTAGAAGAGACTTCCAACTACCAGTATTATGTACATTTTCAAAGCCCTTTGTAATCAAAAGTCGTCTTGCTAAAGCACTTCTACTACCACTAGCACAACAAACAATTATAGGTTTACTATTGTCTAACTCATCTAATCTTGATTTTAAAGAACCTAGAGGAATATTGATACTTCCTTCTTTATTACCTTCTATAAACTCACCTTTTGTTCTAACATCAATAATTTGTCCACCCTCTTCTAAAAGTGATGGTACAAGTTTTAATACCTTATATTGAGTATATTTTTTATAAAATATGAAAGCTACTATTACAAGAATTGAATAGATTATCATTTCATTCATAAATTTTCCTAATTAATTTTTTGTGATATTGATTATATCTATTTTGGTTTAATTCTAACACTTTAAATTTATCTATTGACATTATCTAGCATAAAAGATATACTTAGGATATACATTAAGGAGTTAAAATGACTGCTAAAATTTCAAAATGGGGTAACTCTCAAGGACTTAGAGTACCAAAAGACATAATGGAAAGTTTACAACTTCATATTGGAGACAATGTAAATATTACAATAGTAGATGGTAAAGCAATTATTGAACCTATCAGACAAAATATTCCAGATTATGATTTAAATGAACTAATATCTAAAATACCACAAGACTATAAAGCAAATGAAGAGTTTGATACAACAATAGGAAAAGAGGAATGGTAGAAAACTATATTCCTAAAAAAGGAGATTTAGTAATACTTACTTTTGACCCACAAGCTGGACATGAGCAAAAAGGGCGAAGGCCAGCGCTTATAATAAGTAATGAAGCCTTTAATAAAGCTTTAGGATTAGCAATAGCTTGCCCAATCACAAATACAAATAGAAACTTCCCCTTTCATGTAAAAGTTAAAAGTGAAAAATTAACTGGATTCATAATGACTGAGCAAATAAAATCTATAGATTTTAATGCTAGAAAAGTCAAGTTTGTAGAAAGAGTAGATGAAGAAGCTTTAAATAAAGTATTAGGGATTACTAAAAGTATAATGTTCTAAGTATCCATTCTGAATGATAACATCACTATTACTTAAGCTCTGTTTTCTAAATCAGAGTATATTTTTTATTACATCAGATTTACATATATTTTTACTATGATTACATAAAAAAGGAAATCAATGTTTGAATTAATAGCTTTACTCTCATTTGCTTGTTCTGGCGTTATTATCTACTTTATTAGAAAAAAAAGAGCAGAGAATAAAAGAACTGAAAATCAATTTACGCCAACACGTCAGAAAGATATAAAGAAAGCGATGAAAAAAGCTAAGCGAGATAATTAAAGTTTAACAATTTTTTATATAACTCTGTCTAGTTCCAAAGCTTTTACTTTGGAATTCATATGTAACCTATTATTAATATTTATATATGAATTTTCATCATGAATAGAGAGGAGTATCCACCTTATCTAACCTACCACATAATAATTCATATTCAAATTTAATAGATTCCTTACAACAAGGTTCTTCTTCATATGCAATAAAATTATGTCCACAACTATCACAGGCTATTGTAAACTTATTACATTTTAAACATTTAGCATAATGAAATAAATATACTATTCCTAGTTTTTCAATAGCATACCCATAATTCCATAAAAGTAAACCCGGAACTTCAACTTGTGTCCCAGTTTTTTTTCGACAATTATCACATAAATCATTAATATGTCCTGATTGAATATCTTTAAATGAACTATAGGCTTCTTCCCACTCAATATGCTCTAATTTTATACTGCCTTTATATTCACTAATTCTCTTTTTTGCAGACTTAGAAAAACCACTTGAAGATATAATAATTCCTTCTGATGCTTTTACATCATTATACATACCAATAAATGATTCAATATTTTTAACATCTAATGGTTCAGAATAATGTTTACACTCAAGTATAATTTTTTTATCTCCATCAATAACTAAAATATCTATTTGTCGCGAACGTTCAGAATATTTACCAGAAATTTTTGTATTTGGTAATACTTTAACTTCTATAGAATAATATCTATTATGAAAAATTTTTGAAATTAACCATTCATATTGTTTCCACTCTTCCGTATTTTTTATTTCTTGCAAATTAATATCCTATATAATTATAATTTATATGTTAACAAAAATAGGTTTAGAATTGACTATTTTTTTAAAGTTCAAGGCAGGAGCAAAATTTTTTGTGGGAGCATACAAGTAGTACGTGAGTAAAAAAATTTCTGCGATAAACGCAGAAATTTAAGAAAAGAGGCTGTTATAAACCTCTTTTTTTATACGTGGTAGTTTGGAGCTTCGTTAGTAATAGTAACATCATGAACGTGAGACTCTTTAAGTCCAGCAGATGTAATCTCTACAAATTCAGCTTTTTCTTGGAATGTAGGAATATCTTTAGAACCTAAGTAACCCATAGAAGCTCTAAGTCCACCTACCATTTGGTGAATGATATCTTTTACACTTCCTCTGTAAGCTACTCTACCTTCAATTCCTTCAGGTACTAACTTATCAGCTGCTGTTCCTTCTTGGAAATATCTATCATTACTTCCTTTAGTCATAGCACCGATAGAACCCATTCCTCTATAAGTTTTGAATTTTCTTCCTTGGAATAATACAACTTCACCTGGAGACTCATCAGTACCTGCTAAAGCAGAACCCATCATACAAGCAGATGCACCAACTGCTAAAGCTTTAGCAACATCACCAGAGTATTTGATACCACCATCAGCGATAACAGGAACACCTAATTTTTTACCAGCAGCTGCACACTCATCAATTGCAGAAATTTGAGGAACACCTACACCTGCAACAATTCTAGTTGTACAAATAGAACCAGGTCCAATACCAACCTTAACAGCGTCAGCACCAGCTGCAATTAAGTCTTCAGTTGCTTCAGCAGTAGCAACATTACCTGCAATAACATCAACATCAAATTCAGCTTTTATAGCCTTTACACTATCTAAAATACCTTTTGAATGTCCATGAGCAGAATCAAGAACTAATACATCTACACCTACATCAACAAGTGCTTTTACTCTGTCCATTTGTCCTACACCAATTGCAGCACCAACTCTTAGTCTTCCAAATTCATCTTTGTTTGCATTTGGATATTCTCTTTTTTTATTAATATCTTTAATTGTAATTAAACCAATTAATTTATTATTTTCACCAACAATTGGTAATTTCTCAATTTTATTTGCATGCATTACATCAGCAGCTTCATCTAAAGTTGTACCTTCTTTAGCAACAACAAGTGGCATAGCTGTCATTTTTTCTTTTGCTAATAAACTAAAATCTTTAGTAAATCTCATATCTCTATTTGTTAAGATACCTAATAAAGTATTATTTTCATCAACAACTGGAACACCTGATATTTTATAAGAAGCCATGATATCTTCTGCATCTTGTAAAGTTTGTTCAGGACCAATTGTAATAGGATCTATAATCATTCCTGATTCAGATTTTTTAACTTTCTTACATTGTAATGCTTGTGATTCAATATCCATATTTTTATGAATAATACCAATTCCTCCAAGTCTTGCCATAGCAATAGCAGCTTGGTATTCTGTTACTGTATCCATAGCAGCCGATACAAATGGAATATTTAATTCAATATTTTTTGTAAGCTTAGTTTTAATACAAACTTCTTTTGGTAATACTTCTGATTTTGCTGGTACTAATAAAACGTCTTCAAATGTTAATGCTCTTTTTCTAATTCTCATAATATATTATCCTAATCTTTTCTTTATTTATAATCTACGGCTTTTTCTAATGATAAAGCACCATCAAACACAGTTTGTTCATCATACGCTTTTCCAATTAACTGTAAACCTACAGGCATACCATCTTGATCTCTATTAATAGGTAATGAAATTGCAGGTAAACCAGCTAAGTTAACTGAAATTGTATAAATATCACTTAAATACATCTCTAATGATGTTTTAAAACTTCCAAATTCAGGAGCTGTTGTAGGAGCAACAGGAGAAAGAATTAAATCAGCATCATTAAAAATAGCTTCATACTCATCTTTAATTAAATGTCTAATTTTTTGAGCTTTAATATAATAAGCATCATAATAACCAGAACTTAAAACAAAAGAACCTAACATAATTCTTTTTTGCACTTCTTCACCAAAACCTTGAGTTTTAGTTTGAGTATACATATCTTTTAAACCAGCTTCACCTTTTCTATTTCCATATCTAACCCCATCAAATCTTGATAGGTTAGCAGAAGCTTCAGCTGTAGCAACAATATAATAAGATGATAAAATTTTACTAGTATCTAACATATTTTTATGAACAATAGTATGACCAGCTTCTTCTAAAGCTTTAATAGCTTTTTCATATCCAGCTTTAATAGCAGGGCTAGCTTGCTCAACAAAACTATCAATCACTGCAATTGTTAATTTTCTATTAGAATCAAGTTTAGGTGCAACTGCCTCATATTCTACATTTGCAGATGTTGAATCCATTGGATCATTACCAGAAATAATATCATATAAAATAGCAGCATCTTCTACATTTTGAGTGATTGGTCCACACTGATCTAGTGAAGAAGAATAAGCAGTAATACCATATCTTGAAACTCTTCCATAAGTAGGTTTCATCCCAACAACACCACAATAAGCAGCTGGTTGTCTAATAGATCCACCTGTATCTGTTCCTAGTGCCGCAACAGCAATACCAGCAGCAACTGCAGCAGCTGAACCACCTGAACTTCCACCTGGAACTTTTGTATTATCTACAGGGTTAAGAGTTTTTCCATAGCAAGAAGATTCAGTTGAACTTCCCATAGCAAACTCATCCATGTTTGTTCTACCAAACGCACTTAAACCTGCTTCATTTAATTTATTAATTACAGTTGCATTATATGGTGAGTTATAACCTTTTAAAATATTACTAGAACAAGTAATTTCCCAATTTTTAACATTTATATTATCTTTAATAGCTATTGGAATACCAGAACCTGATTCAGAAATATTTTGTGAAGTTAATTGCTCAACATACGCACCAGTTTTATCATCTTTAATTTTTTGTTTTAAATCATCTCTTAATTTTTTAATCTCATCATCACTTAAAGTAAGTGCTTCTTTTAGAGTTATCAAAAGGCTCTCCTGTGTTTTACAATTATAGTATACACCCGATTTTATCTAAAAAATGATTAAATTTTGGTAAATTAAAATTAAATGAAATTAAAAAGAAATTTTTAAGCTAAATAGTATTTGAAAGTATTATTTTTTTGTAAAAAAAAAGGTAGAAGTTAAAACTTCTACCTTTCTTATATTGTATAAATAAAAATTATACGAATGAAATGAATGCCATTTGAGTAGCATCACCTCTTCTAATTCTTGTTTTAACAATTGAAGTATATCCACCATTTCTTGTTTCGTACTTTGGTGCGATTTCATTGATAAGTTTTTTAGTAGCTTCTTTGTCTTGTAATGCTTTGAAAACAGCTCTGTGAGTGTTTAAATCTGCATTTCTAGCAGTAGTTACTAATCTTTCAATATATCTTCTTAATTCTTTTGCTTTTGGAACAGTTGTTTCAATTTTTTCTCTCTCGATTAAAGCGATTGCCATGTTTTTTAATAACGCTTTTCTATGAGAAGAAGTTCTGCTTAATCTTCTATATCCATGCTTATGTCTCATATTACTAACCCTTAATTATGCTTTTAGTTGCTCTAACTTTCTTCTTAATGCAGAAGCAACATTTTCTGGAAGTGTATCTTCAACTGGGAATCCTAAAGATTCTAATTTCTCAGCAATCTCATCGTAAGATTTTTTCCCTAAGTTTTTAATATTTTTTACTTCAACTTCACTCATAAGTACTAATTCACCTAAGAATTTTAATCCAGCTCTATCTAAAGAGTTGAATGATCTAGCACTTAAATTTAAATCATCAATTTTAATAATTAAATCTTTAAGTTCTACTGGTTCTTCACCTGCATCACTTACTGTTACTTCAGATAAATCAAATACTTTGTTAAATACTGACATTTGTGAATACATAACAGATACTGCTTCTTTAAAAGCAGTAATTGGAGAAATTTGTCCATTTGTTTGTACGTTAAATACAGCTTTTTCAAAGTTAGGATTATCTTCAACTAACATTTTTTCAATATCGTAAACTACCTTTTTTACTGGTGTAAAGAAAGCATCGATTGGAATGTAATCTGGTCCAACAATATCTCTAATATCTTCAGAAGGCATATATCCTATACCTTTTTGAATAATTACAGAGAATGTAAGATTACAATCTGAGTTAATAGTAGCTAGGTGTGCATCTGGAGAAACAACTTCTACATCAGCATTAATTAAATCTTCACCTTTAATCTCTTTTGGTCCGTTAAAAGAGTATTCAACTACTACTTGCTCTTCTTCGCTATTTATTTTAAACTTAATATTTTTAAGATTAATAACAAATATAGCTATATCTTCTAGCATCCCTCTTAATGAGTCAAACTCATGAGAAGCACCTTCAATTTTAACTGCAATTGGTGCGTAACCAACTGAAGAGCTTAATAAAAGTCTTCTTAAAGGGTGTGCCAAAGTAATTGCAAAACCACTCTCAAATGGATATGCAGAAATCTTAGCTTCGTTATCACTAATAGCTTCAATTTCAACTTCAGTTGGTAAAAACGGTGTATCTGCAAACTTCTTCATTGGCTACCTTTTTGCTCTCAATTATTTAGAATATAACTCTACGATTAATCTCTCTTCTACAGGAATAACAACTTCTTCTCTAGTTGGGATTCTTGTGAAAATTCCGAATACTTTATCTTTATCTACATCTACCCAGTCAACTAGTCCAGTTTGGTTAGTTAACTCTAAAGATCTAACGATTTGTGGGTTAGTTTTAGATTTTTCTCTGATTTCAATTTTTTGACCTGGTTTAACAACGTAAGAAGGAATATCAACTTTCTTACCATCAACTAAGATGTGTCCATGAGTTGTAAATTGTCTAGCATTTGCTCTAGTTGAAGCAAATCCCATTCTATATACAACATTGTCAAGTCTTTGCTCGATTAAAGTAATTAAGTTAGCACCTGTATTACCTTCTCTTCTTGCAGCTTCTTTAAAGTATTTTCTGAATTGTTTTTCAGAAACACCATACATGAATTTAGCTTTTTGCTTTTCTCTTAATTGTAAACCATATTCAGAAATTTTAGTTCTTCTTTGTCCGTGTTGTCCTGGAGCAAATGGTCTTTTTTCTAATGCAGATTTACCGTTAAGTCTTCTTTCACCTTTTAATCCAAGGTCTGCATCTAATCTTCTTTCGATTTTTTCTACTGGTCCTCTATATCTTGCCATAATTGCCCCTTACACTCTTCTTCTTTTAGGTGGTCTACAACCATTATGTGGTAATGGTGTAACATCTTTAAACCAAGTAACTCTGATACCTTCAATAGCACCTACAGATTTAACTGCAGTATCTCTACCAGATCCTGGTCCTTGAATTTTAATACCAACGTTTTTAATTCCATGTTCCATTGCTTTTTGCATTGCATCTTCTACAGCAGCTTGTGCAGCAAATGGAGTTGACTTCTTAGAACCTTTAAATCCTAAGCTTCCAGCACTTGACCATGCGATTGCATTACCTGCATTGTCAGATACAGTAACCATAGTATTGTTAAATGTTGCAGCAATATGTACAACACCGTCAGCAATATTTTTTCTTACAATTTTTTTTCTAGTAACTTTTCTTTTTGCCATCTACAATCCCTTATTTAGCTGCTGCACCAACAGTTTTCTTTTTACCTTTTCTTGTTCTAGCATTAGTCTTAGTCTTTTGCCCTCTACAAGGTAAACCTTTTCTGTGTCTTAAACCTCTGTATGAACCTAAGTCCATTAAAGCTTTAATATCCATAGCAACTTTTTTTCTTAAATCACCCTCAACTTGGTAGTTCTTTTGGATTTCAAGTCTAATTGCTGCTGCTTCATCTTCTGTTAATTCGTGTGCTCTTTTGTTTCTATCAATACCTACAGCATCTAAGATTAATCTAGAGTTATGTAAACCAATACCGTAAACATAAGTTAACGCGTATTCCATTCTCTTTTTATTTGGTAAATCAACACCTGCGATTCTTGCCATGTCTTTTTATCCTTGTCTTTGTTTGTGTTTTTTGTTTTCGCAGATTACTCTTACGATACCATTTCTTTTGATAACTTTACATTTATCACACATTTTCTTTACTGAAGCTCTAACTTTCATCAGTCATTCCTCTTTTTGTGTTTATTACCACTTTTCAACAGGCAAGAGACGTAAACAAACGATATAATCTTTACCGTATCATTTGTCTTAACCTATATTTTCTCTAAATATTCAGGAGTAAAAATAGTAGGCTATAGTAAAGCGTTTGCTTTAACGCTACTCCTACCAACTCTTTATAAAACACAAATATTTTATAAAAACTTCCTTGATGGTTGAAAAAATGGATTCGGATTATAATTAATTTTTACTTAAATATAGTTTAAAGCTTAAACTTATTTCAGCTTTGTTGTTGTAAAATACGAATAACACTTATAAAAGGATTTAAATGTCTAAAATTTTTACAAATGAATTAATAAACATACAAATTGAACAAAGCGAAATTCCATGGCTTAAAATTTTCACAAATAAAAATTTAAAAGAATTATCTCATTGTGATACTGAAACTAAAATGGAAATATTTAGATGTTTAGATATTATTGAAAAAACAATGCTTGATTATTTTAATTGTGACAAAGTAAACATTGCTTCATTTGGAAATTATGTACCTCATGTACATTTTCATATAATGGCAAGATTTAAAGAAGACTCATATTTCCCTGAACCAATGTGGGGAAAAAAACAAAGAGAATCTGATCTTAGACTACCTTCTTTTGAAGGGTTTTATGAATTAATAAAGAAAAGTTTATAAACTTTTCTTTATTTTATGGAGTTTATCCATCTGCATTGATTTGTGCAATTAATTCTTCTAAAACTTTTGGTGCATCCTCATGACTTGGTTGACATCCACCAGCTGCCTCATGTCCTCCTCCATCATATTTAAGCATTAACTCACCTACATTTGTTTTTGAAGTTTTATTTATAATAGATTTACCTGTACTATAAACTACATTTTGTTTATCTCTTCCCCAAACAACATGAATTGAAATATTTGTTTGAGGATACATAGCATAAACTAAAAATCTATTACCTGGATAAATTATTTCTTCATCTCTATAGTCTATAATTACTAAATTTTTATGAACTGTAGTACATCTTTCAAGTTGTTCTTTAAACTCTTTTTCATATTTAAAGTATAAATCAACTCTTTCTTTAACATCTCTCAAAGATAAAATATCTTCAATTGTATGATCTTTACAGTAATCAATTAAATCCATCATTAATTGATAATTTGACACTGTAAATTCTCTAAATCTTCCAAGTCCAGTTCTACTGTCCATTAAAAAACTTAATAACTCCCAACCTTTAGGATTTAATATATCTTCTTTCGTAAATGCTGCACTATCTGCTTTGTTAGCTGCAATCATCATATCATCAAAAGCTTCTGGAAATTTTTCTTTTCCTCCATAGTATTGATATACAACTTCTGCGGCACTTGGTGCTTTTGCATCAATAATATGATTATCTTTTTTTTCATTTCTTAATGTTTCACTAAAATGATGATCAAAAGCTAAATAAACACCATTAACGTAAGGCAAATTTGTAGTAATATCATTAGAAGTAATTTCTACTTTTCCATCTTGCATATCTTTTGGGTGTACAAATGTAATTTCATCTATTATTCCAAGATACTTCATAAGTGTTCCACACACTAAACCATCCATATCACTTCTAGTAACAAGTCTATATTTCTTATCCATAAGAACTTCCTAAATTAAAGTTTTGATTATTCTATCATAAATGATTATTAAATTCTATTAAATAATTATATTTAATTAAAAAGTATTAAAAGGTTTAGTAAAAAAGGGGTTTCCCTTTTTTACTATTTAATGTAGTTAGCGATTATATCACCCATTTCTGCAGTTGTTACAACTTCTTTAGCATCATAAGCGGCTAAATCTTTTGTTCTGTATCCATCTTTTAGTACATTTCTAATAGCTGTTTCAATTTTATTTGCAGCTTCTTCTTCACCTAATGAATATCTTAACATCATTGCTGCACTTTCAATAGTAGCAATAGGATTAGCAATACCTTGTCCTGCAATATCAGGAGCTGAACCATGAATTGGCTCATAAATTGCTGTTTTATCACCAGTTGAAGCTGATGGCAATAATCCAATTGATCCAACAACCATTGAAGCTGTATCTGATAAGATATCTCCAAAAATATTTCCTGTTACAATTACATCAAATTGTTTTGGATTTCTTACAAGTTGCATAGCTGCATTATCAACATACATGTGTGTTAACTCAACTGATGGATACTCTTTTGCAATTTCCTCCATTGTATCTCTCCATAATTGAGATACTTCAAGTACATTTGCTTTATCTACAGAACAAACTCTTTTGTCTCTTTTCATAGCAAATTCGAAAGCTTGTCTACCAATTCTTTCAATTTCTGGTTTTGTATAAACCATAGTATTATAAGCTTTTTGTCCATCATTTGCTCTTGGTTGACCAAAGTAAATACCACCGATTAACTCTCTTACAACCATGATATCACAACCTTCAATAACTTCAGGTTTTAATGTAGATGCATTAACTAATTCGTCATATACAATTGCAGGTCTTAAGTTAGCATAAACACCCATTTCTTCTCTGAATTTTAAAAGTCCTGTTTCTGGTCTTAATTCTCTTGGTAAAGTATCCCATTTTTCACCTCCAATTGCTCCAAATAAACAAGCATCAGAATTTAAAACACCATCAACTGTTTCTTGAGGTAAAGGAACACCTGTTTCATCAATCGCAATTCCACCCATTAAGTATTCTTTATAATCAAGTGTAAAATTACAAGCCCCTGCAACTGTATCTAAAACCTTAATAGCTTCATCAACTATTTCAGGACCAATTCCATCACCTTTAATTAAAGAAATATTATATCTTTTCATTTAGTTATTTTCCTTTTCTTTTGCTGCTTCAATATTAGCAAAGTTAATTAATCCACCAGCTGCAATTAGCTCTTGCATAAAATCTGGAATAGGAATAAATTTATATGTTTTATTAGTTGTATTATTAGTAATTTCACCTGCATCTAAATTAATAGAAATTTCTTCACCTTCTTTAATTTCTAAAGACTCAGGTAATTCAAAAATAGGTAAACCCATATTAAATGCATTTCTATAAAAGATTCTCGCAAATGAAGGTGCAACTACTGCTGCAACACCTGCTGCTTTTAAAGCAATTGGTGCATGTTCTCTAGAGCTTCCACATCCAAAGTTTTCACCTGCAACGATAATATCACCTTTTTGTAACTTCTTTGGGAAGTCTGGATCTGCATCTTCCATTACATATTTTGCTAAATGTTCAGGGTCTGAACTATTTAAATATCTTGCTGCAATAATTACATCTGTATCAATATTTGCACCAAAATTCCATACTTTTCCAGTAATTTTATTCATATTTTGTATCCTTGTATTCAATAAATCTTTAATCTATTAAACATGATTATTTTCAGAAAACATACATTTTATCTAAAATTTTAGTAATATTTGATTAAATAACATTTTTTTAATAAGTTTCTTATGTAATTTCGGTATAATAAATGCCTATCTTAAGAAGGGGATTTTTCGTCAATGAGTGCCAAAGATTTAAATAAAGCTATAGAGCAAACTGTAAAAGAATACAAAGACTCTATTTTAACTTATGAAAAAATTATTAAAATCTTTCCTAAAGCTCCATCAGCAGCAAATGTAAAAAAACTTTTAGCTTTTATACAACTATACAACGTAACTGTTATTAGTTCTCAAGAACAAGCAAAAAGAATGAATGCTGAAGAAGCCAAAAAGAAAAGAGAACAAAGAGAAAAATTAATCGAAAATGAAGATGATGTTTTTGATTTATTAAAGAATAAAGAATTATTAGAGTGGTCTAGATCTGATTCTCCTGTAAGAATGTATTTAAGAGAAATGGGTCAAATTCCATTACTTACAAAAGAAGAAGAAATTGAAATTTCTAAAAAAATTGAAATGGGTGAGGATGTTATTCTTGATGCCATTTGTTATGTACCATACTTAATTGATTTTATTTTAGAGTACAAAGAACCTCTTGTAAATAGAGAGAGAAAAGTAAAAGAACTTTTCAGAAACTTTGATGATGAAGATTCTGATGATTCTGCTGATGATGTTGAAACAGAAGTAGATTCTGATGATTCTGATGATGAAGCTGGAAAGAAAAATAAAAAACTTGATAAAAGAGCTCAAACTATTATTGATTCTTTTAAAATTTTAGAAAAAGCTAAAAAAGATTGGCTTAAATTCTTAGCAAAAGAATCAGCAAAATCTGATGATGAAATTCATCAAATGCAATTTAATTTAGCAGTTGCTTATAAAAAAAGAGTTTTAAAAGAAGCTTTATTAGATTTAGGTCCAACATCTAAACTTATTACTGAAATTGTAAAAGCTATGGAAACTGCACTTAAATCTGATACTGGTTTTGATAGTGAACTTAAAAGATTAGAGTATAGATTACCTTTATTTAATGATACATTATTAGCTAATCACCAAAAGATTTTAGATAATATTGTTAATTTATCAAAAGTACAAATTACTTCTATGGTTCCAGAAGCAACAATGGTTTCTACTTATATGGAAATTAAAAAGTTATTTCAAACTAAAGAAGCCTCAAAAGGTGGATTTGATCTTGAACCAGAAGAGCTTAAAGATGTTTTAGAACAAATCAAAAGAGGTAAACAAATTACTGATAAGGCTAAGACTAGAATGGCTAAATCAAACCTTAGACTTGTTGTATCTATTGCAAAAAGATACACAAATAGAGGTTTACCATTCTTAGACTTAATTCAAGAAGGTAATATTGGTCTTATGAAAGCTGTTGATAAGTTTGAGTATAAAAAAGGTTATAAATTCTCTACTTATGCAACATGGTGGATTAGACAAGCAATTTCAAGAGCAATTGCAGATCAAGCTAGAACTATTAGAATTCCAATTCACATGATTGAGACTATTAATAGAATTAATAAAATCATTAGAAAAGGTATCCAAGAAAATGGTAAAGAGCCAGATGTTGATGATATCGCAAAAGAAGTAGGACTTGCAGTTGACAAGGTAAAACAAGTAATTAAGATTACGAAAGAACCTGTATCACTTGAAGCACCTATTGGATCTGATGATGATGGTAAGTTTGGTGACTTTGTACCTGATGAAAAAGCCCCAACTCCAGTTGATAATATTATGAAAGAAGACTTACAAGGACAAATTGATCAAATTTTAGCACAGCTTAATGAAAGAGAGCAAGCAGTTGTTAGAATGAGATTTGGACTTATGGATGATGCTTCTGATAGAACACTTGAAGAAATTGGTAAAGAGTTATCAGTTACTAGAGAAAGAGTAAGACAAATTGAATCAAGTGCAATTAAGAAACTAAAACATCCTAAAGTAGGTAAAAATCTTAAAAATTACGTAGAGAGTTAAAATGAACTTCTTTGAAGACTGGGTTGATTTAGATTTAAACCCTATAATATCTTTTAATCAAAGTGGTAAAATTACTTACTCCAATAGTGAAGCTCAATTTTTGCTTAGTAGAATTAAGCAAAATGAGCTTTTTGAGTTAGCATTGAAATATGCTTCTCAATCTTTTGGAGTAAAAACTTCATACATTAATTTAACTATGAAAAGTTATACTTTTTATGCCATTACAGTAAAGTATGAAGATGAAGACGAAATTCACATTAAACTTTATAAAAGTGCAATGGTAAAAAAAGAATCAAAACTAAATATTTCTAATGTTGATAATACAAATATTTTTACAATACTTGATTTGGCTATCTCAACACAAAAAATCAAAAATAATATTAACTATATAAAAAATTATGACCCTTCTATTCCTGATTTTAAAATAGAAGCAAGTTCTTTTATAAAAGTAGTAAATGAAATATTACAAACATTTAACAATGCAGAAACTATCAAATGTTCTGTAATGCTTAAAATTGGTGAATATATTAGAATTGATGGGAAAAAATACTCTTTAATAAGTGTAAAATTTCAAGCAGATAAAAAAGCAGATGTTACAACACTTAAAGCAAAAGATCATTCATCTTTTATTTTAAGCTGTGAAGAAGACAATATTATTATTGATCTACCTCTGATTATTTAAATTATTCTCTAAGTTCTAAACACAAACTTAGAGAATAAAACACCAATAGGAACTACACCTAGACCAATTAAAAAAGCAATAGGTAAAAATAAATTATTATTGTTTAATGCAAAAAATGAAAAAACTAATAAACCATATCCTAAAACTCTATAAATAGATAAAAAGCCACCTGCTGAAAATATTGTATTTTTCAAAGAATTTCTTTTTACTTTTGATTTCTCATCATTTATTATTTCTTTTATTTTTTCAGTAGTAAGTTCATCTTCTGGAATTTCCTCATTTTGACTATATAAATCATAAGGATCATCAATTTCATCTATCTTATCTCTTTGCTCACTTGAATAATCTTGCTTAGAATAATCAACAGTAGAAAGCCTATTTTGTATATTTCTTTTATAAGAGAAGAAAGATGTAATAGTAATAAATAAAGAAGCTATAAATGCAACTTGTGCATTTAATAGCCAATATTTATCATGAAAAAATAAAGAGTATAAAATTAAACAAAAATCAATTACAATAAAAACCTTTGCAAAATCTAAAATAGTTTTATTAATCTTCATCATCGTCGTATGACTTGTCTCCATGTTTAGCTCTATGAGCATATCTAGGATCATTTTCTAATCCTTCAAACTCTTTTTGCGCTCTTTTATATGCTTTAACAATATTTAAAACAGCTGCTGCTAAACCCCAAAATACACCAAGCCATAAAGTCCATTCATAGCCTGTTAAACTTTTAAGTCCATAACCAATACCAAAGCCAATGGCAACAGCAGCGACCATTGAAATACCCAAAGATAAGTTATCTAATGCTCTTAGTTTTCCTTGATGTTTTGGTTCTTTAAATTCTTTATTTTCCATTTAAAGCCTTTATTTTATATATGAACAACAATAATCAGTAATTGTTTTTACTTTAATATCAAAACTTGAATTTGCTGGTACATCAAACGAAGTGTTTGCTGTATATGTATTCCAAGTATCACTCCCTGCAAGTTTTACTTCAACTTCTCCATCAAGTATTTCCATTAATTCAGCAGCATTAGTCCCAAAATTATACGATCCTGGCATCATAATACCTAAAGATTTATCTTCTCCATTTGCATCAACAAAAGATCTACTTGTTACATTTCCATCAAAATATATATTTGCTTTTTTAACTAGGTCTACGCTTTTTAAAATTTCCATTTTATTCTCCTATAAATTTTTCATAACTTCATTAGCTGCTTCAATACAAACTTCAATATCTTTATCTGAAATTGCCGTTGACATAAATCCTGCTTCATATTGAGAACAAGCGAAATAGAAACCTTTTTTTATCATTTCATGATGGAATTTAGCAAATCTATCAAAATCACATTTTCCTACTTCTTTAAAGTTTGTCGGAACTTCCTCACAAAAGAAGAAACCAAACATAGAACCTCTTGTGTCAACTTGTAATGCAATATTATTCTTAGTTGCTACTTCTTTTAATCCAGTTACTAATTTAACTGCTTTTGCATTTAACTGTTCATAAATTTCTGGATTTGATTTTAATTTTTTTAGATTCACTAATCCTGCACTCATAGCAACTGGATTTCCACTTAATGTTCCAGCTTGATATACAGCACCATCAGGAGATAAATGCCCCATAATTTCTTTTGAAGCTGCAAATGCACCTACTGGCATACCAGCACCAATTACTTTACCAAAAGTAATAATATCTGCTTGTTGTTCTAAAATTCCACTAGCACCTTTTAAAGAAGCTCTAAAGCCTGTCATAACTTCATCGAAAATAAGTAATGCACCATTTTCATCACATAATTCTCTACAAGCTTTAATAAACTCAGGACTTGCAGGAACTAATCCCATATTTCCTGCTATTGGTTCAATAATAATACAAGAAATATCAGAAGAATCTTCAAAACATTTTTTTAAGTTTTCAATATTGTTATATTCACAAAGAAGTGTATGTTTAGTTAAATCAGCTGGAACACCAGGACTACTAGGACTTCCAAAAGTAGCTAACCCTGAACCTGCTTGAACTAATAGTGAATCAGAATGACCATGATAACATCCTTCAAATTTAATAATATCATTTTTACCTGTTACACCTCTTGCTAATCTAATAGCTGACATTGTAGCCTCAGTTCCTGAACTTACAAATCTTACTTTATCAATATTATCAAACATTTCAACAATTTCTTGGGCTAATTCAGTTTCTAAAGTAGTTGGTGCACCAAAAGATAAACCTTTTTTAGCTGTTTCAATAACTGCTTTTTCTACATCTTTATCGGCATGACCAAAAATAAGTGGACCCCATGATTGTACAAAATCTACATATTTATTTCCATCTATATCAAAAAGATAAGCACCCTCACCTTTTTCAATAAAAGGTGGTGTTCCTCCTACACTTTTAAAAGCTCTTACAGGTGAATCTACACCACCTGGAATAACTTCTTTTGCTTCTTCGTATGCTTTTATTGAATTATCAAACATTTAATATCCTATTCAGTAGTAATTTTAGGCATAGGATACCTAAAAAACATTTATGTTATAGTAAATCTATATACTTGTGTTAATCTTGTATTAGTATTTTTTTTATATAATCTTTTTTATGAAAATAATACTTGTTGCTTTTTTACTATCAATTTCACTTCATTTCTTATTTCTTTTTTCCATAACTAAAAAAGAAGTCGAGAAGAAACCTTTACAAGAACAAACAAAACAAATAAATAAAACACAAATAAAATATGTAAAACTAAAGAAAAAAGAAGTTGTTGAAAAAGAAAATATTATAAAAAAAATTGAAAAAAAAGATAACCCAAAAAAAATTATAAAAAAAACAACAAAAAAGAAACTAGTTAAAAAAAATAAAGTAAAGGCAAAAAATAAAACCACTAAAAAAGTTATAAAAAAACAAATAAAAAAGAGTAATGACTTACAAAATAAAATATTAAAGAATCAAATCGTAAAAAAAGAAAACTCTATTCAACATAAAACTCTTGAAGATTTTTTATCTCAAAGAAATCCAGAAGAAGAAAAAATGTTAAGTCAAGTTGAACGTCTTTATGGAAGAGAATTTGAAACTTTTACTAAGGTTCAAAAAGCATTTATAAAAAAGAATCTTAATAGATTTCAAGCTATTACTCAAAGAGTTTTAAATAGATTAGGATATCCTTATATTGCAAGAAAAATGAGATTATCAGGAAATAATCAAGTTTCATTTATTTTTCATCCAAATGGTGATATAACAAATTTAAAAATCACAAACTCATCAGGATATTCTATTTTTGATGAATATTCATTGGAATTAATTAGAATAGCATATAAAGACTATCCTAAACCTAAAACACCTACAAAACTTATTTTTAATGTACACTATAGACTTTATTAAAAGGAATACTTAAAATGACAAGAATAAAAGAATTAATAAAAAATTTACTTAAAGGAAAGATACCATTAAAAATTGTATTTTGGATATATTTTATTTTAGTAACATTTTTATTAAATATTTTTATTCAAATAGATTTAAATAATAGCTATTATGAATTAACATTTAATAAAACTCAAACATATATTAATTTAGCTTTATTTTTTTTATTATTTATTTATACTATATTTATTTTTATTGCTGTAATTAAAAGTGCAAACCAATATAAAGGCTCTAAATTTTTAGCTTTTTTAGCTAAACTTACTGTTACAATAAATTTAATTAGTACTCTATTTTCAACACTTGATATTTTAAAAGTTTACTATTTTGAAGATTATTTTATTGGTTCTCAAATAAAAGCCTATAAAGCACAACTTCCTATAAAAGTAAACTCATACACTAACTTGAAAAATATTGATAAAATTGAAAATAAAATATTATATACTTATCAAATTGTAAATAAAAAATTTTCTCATATTGCCAATTTAAATTTAAAGAGTTTCAAAAAAGATGTTCAAAATTCTTTATGTGAAGATGAAACAACACTTGACTTATTAAAAAAAGATTATGTTTTAAAATATAGCTATTTAGATGAAAAAGGCAACAAGCTTATCAATATAGACACTACAAAAAAAACTTGTGGACCAAGTATTTATGATTTAGATATTTTAAAAGAAATACTAAGCAAACAAGGACAAATGTAATTTTTTAAATAATTTTAAACATAAGATAGTAAAATACGATAATTTTAATGATTTATATTAAGGTATTAGATGTTAACAGACAAAATAAGAAATAAAGAAGAAGGTATTATTTTATATGGTATTACGCCACCTAAAGTAAAACATACAGAAGAAGAAATACAACAAATAGCAAAAAAACATGTAGAAAGAATTTCAAAACTAAATGTTGATGGTTTAGTATTATATGATATTCAAGATGAATCAGATAGAACTGATGAAAAAAGACCTTTTCCATTTATCAAAACTATCAATCCTTGTGAGTATTCAAAAAACTACTTACAAGAATTAAAAACTCCAAGAATAGTATATAGAGCAGTAGGAAACTATAATGAAGAGAGGTTTTCTGCTTGGCTTGAAGAAACAAAACAAAGTCAAGTTCACTCAGTTTTTGTAGGAGCAGCTTCCCATGAGCAGCAAACAAATATTACATTGAAACAAGCTTATGAATTAAAAAGAAAAGTAAATGACAATCTTTGTTTAGGTGGAATAGCAATACCAGAACGTCACTCAAAAAAACATGATGAGCATTTAAGAGTTGCTTCAAAAATAAATAGTTCTTGTGAATTTTTTATCACTCAATGTGTTTATGATTTAGAAGCTTCTAAAATATTTTTAACTGATTATGCAAAATATGTAAAAGAAAATAACCTACAAATGGTTCCAATTATTTTTACATTGACACCTTGTGGTAGTGCAAAAACACTTGATTTTATGAAATGGTTGGGAATTAATATTCCAAACTATTTAGAAGAAGATTTAAAAGAATCTGGTAATATTTTAAAAGAATCAGTAAAACTATCAAGAGATATTTTTGAAGAACTTTATATTTTTGGTAAAAAAAGAGGTATTCCTGTAGGTTGTAATATAGAAAGTGTTGCTATTAGAAAAGAAGAGATTGAAGCTTCTGTTGAGCTTCTTGAAGAAGTAAAAAAAATAGTAAAAGAAAATTAAAGATTAAAAATAAAAGTATAATAAAAAAGGGCAACTACAAATGTAGTTGCCCTTTTTTTTAGTTTTCTAAATTTTGGGCTACAAATTCCCAGTTTACTAATTTCCAAAAGTTTTCTAAATATGTAGGTCTTGCATTTCTACAGTCAATGTAATATGCATGTTCCCATACGTCACATACTAAAAGAGGCTTTAAACCTTCTACTATTGGAGTGTTTGCATTTGATGTTGATATAATACTCAAATTATTGTCATCATCTTTTATCAACCATGCCCATCCTGAACCAAAATGAGTTGTAGCTTTATTAATAAATTCTTTTTTAAACTCTTCGATTGAACCAAAAGTTTCTACTAATTTATTTTCTAAATTTGTTGGTATTTGTTTTTCATTTGGACTTAAACTATTCCAGAAAAAATCATGATTGAAAACCTGTGCTGCATTATTAAAAACACCACCATCAGAAGTTTTAATAATTTCTTCTAGTGATAAATTTTCATATTTTGTATCTTTAATTAAATCATTTAATTTATTTACATAAGTTTGGTGATGTTTTCCGTAGTGGTACTCTAAAGTTTCCTTTGACATCAAAGGCTCTAGTGCATCCATTTCATAAGGTAGTTTCATTAATTCGTGTGTCATATTCTTATCCTTTCGCATAAATTTTTCTACACAAAATAATGATACTTTTTTAACCTTAAAAAGAAGTAAATCTGTTATTTAATAGTTGCTAATACTAATTCTCTTAATGTTTTACAGGCAACTGCCGTTGAAACGCCACTTGCATCATGTTTTGGGCTTAACTCAACAACATCAAGACCTACAACATTTTCTAATTTTGATAAAATTCCTATAATTTCTAACATTTGATGAAAATTTATTCCACCTGGTTCAGGAGTTCCTGTTCCTGGGAAAACAGAGGGATCAAAAACATCTAAATCAATAGAAATATATACAGGTTTGTTTTTTAAAGCCTCTACTCTACTTTCAAGTGTGTTATAAGTAAATTTTTCTAAGTGCGCATGAGTTTTTGCCCACTCAAACTCTTCTTTTAATCCACTTCTAATACAAAATTGATTTAATCTTCCATCTCCCAATAAATCATAAACTCTTCTAAAAACTGTAGCATGAGAAAATTCTTCACCTAAATAATCTTTTCTTAAATCTGTATGAGCATCAAAATGAATAATATTTAAATCTTTGTATTTTTTGCTCAATGCTTTTATTGGGGCATAAGATACTAAATGTTCTCCACCTATCATAATAGGCTTTTTATCAGAAGCTACTATTTCATCTACTATTTCTTCAATCATTGCTAAAGCACTCATTTTGTCACCAAAAGGAAGCTCTAAATTACCATAATCAAACAACTTTAAATCTTCTAAATCTTTATCTAAATAAGGAGAATAACTCTCAATTGCCCAAGACTCTTCTCTCATTGCACTTGGTGCAAACCTAGCTCCAGGTTTAAAAGATGTTGTTCCATCAAATGGTACACCAAATAAAACTGCTTGTGAAGAACTAAAATCGTCTTCAAAACCTATAAAAGTATTACTTTGAGCTTTCATATTTATAATCTCCTCTCATAATTATACATATCCATGTATCTAAAAGCTAATAAATTTTCTAATATTGCGAATATTATCGCAAAATTAATAAAAGAACTTCCACCATAAGAAAATAGTGGTAAAGGAAGTCCAACTACTGGTGCAAAACCAATAACCATTAAAATATTCACACTCATATTAAAAAATATTAATAGTGCCAATCCAGAAGCAAAACACCGTATGACGTAATCATCTTTATAATAATAGTTCATACTAAGCAAATGCATTATTAGTAAAGCATAAATAAAGATTAAACCTAAAGAACCTAAAAAACCATATCTCTCAACAAAGTAAGCAAAAATAAAATCACTTGTAGCAATTGGTAAAAACTTCAATTGAGTTTGGGTTGCATCTTCACTTACTTTTCCTACAAGACCACCTGAACCAATAGCAATAATTGATTGTTGGACATGATAACTTGGTTTTTCAGAAATAAAATCTTTAATTCTTTTCTTTTGATAATCTTTAATTAAATATGTATAAATCAAAGGTGAAGCTAAACCTATACTTAAAATAATTGTTGCCCAAATTTTCCAGTTTACACCTATAATAAATAAAATACCATAACCTACTAAAAGCATTACAAGAGCTGTTCCAAGATCAGGTTCTTTGGCTATTAAAATAAACGGTAATAAAATATAAAATGAAAAATATAAAAAATCTTTCACTCCATAACCATATTTTGGTGGAGGTCTATTATGTATTAAATAACCTAACATCAAAATATAGATAGGTTTTATTAGCTCTGAGGGTTGCATTGTTGTATTTAAAATAGGTACGGGCAACCATCTTTTTGCACCAAGTTTTGTTACTCCCCAAAACTCTACAGCTAAAAGCAATGCTATTCCTACCCAATATAAAAATGGAATTAGTCTTAATTTTTTCCTAATTGGTAAAATAAACACAAATGCAAAAGCAAATAATGAGATTGAAAAATAAATTAATTGTTTCTTTGCTAATATTTCATTTGTTTCACTTATAAGATGGTGCGATAAAAACACCAAAGGTAAAACAAATATCAGTAATAAATAATCAAAATGGGATATAATTCTCTTATCAAATAAACGCATAGTGAAAGAGTATCTAAATATGGATAAAATTTTTATTGTTCAAGAAGCAAATAGACTAGATAAATTTCTCGCATCACAAATTGATGCATCTAGAAACCAAATAGAACAACTTATAAAAAAACAGTTTGTTAAAGTAGATGGTAAGACCGTTAGTAAGACAGGTCTTAAGTTAAAAATAAATCAAGAAATTGAAGTTCATTTTCCACAAACAGAATTAAATCCTGTAAAAGATGAAACTTTTGTAAAAGAATCTCTTGAAGGAAAAGATGTAAAAGTTATTTATGAAGATGAACATATTTTAGTTATAAATAAACCTTATAATCTTACAGTTCATGATGCCCCAAGTGTAAAAGATGCGACTTTAGTAGACTGGTTAAAACTTAAAAATATATCTTTATCTACTATTTCAGGTGAAGAAAGACATGGAATAGTACATAGACTTGATAAGGGTACAAGTGGTGTTATGGTGGTTGCTAAAACAAATGAGGCTCATATTGGTTTATCAAAACAACTTGAAGATAAATCTATGGGAAGATACTATCTTGCAATCATTGATTTACCTTTAAAAGATAATATGATAATTGAAAAACCAATTGGAAGAAATCCAAATAATAGACTTAAAATGTCAATAGAAGTAAGTGGAAAAAATGCAAAGTCTGCTTTTTCAAAAATAATGCAAAGCAATAATGAAAAATATGAACTAATTGCAGCAAAACTATTTACAGGACGTACACATCAAATTAGAGTACACTTAGCTTCGATAAATAGGCATATACTTGGAGATAATTTATATGGTTTTAAGGGCGATTTAAATAAAATAAATAGATTTTATTTACACGCATATAATTTATATTTAACTCATCCTATAACAAAAAAACAGATGAGTTTTAAAGCAGAATTGCCAAATGATATGAATGACTTTTTAAATAACAACTTTCAAACGGAGATTTTAAATGACAACATTGGTGAAAACAACATCATTAACAGCTTTAGTTCTTTTACTTAGTGGTTGTAGTATAAACAACCTAAACACTCCTATTAAGCCTAAAATTGATGATACTCTTGAAGTAATTGATAATAACTCTATCAAAGCTATTTCAGATATTACATCTATTGCTTTTGAATGGAAAAAAGTAGAAGACCCAAGAGTAGTTGGATATAACTTCTATAGAGCTAATATGCATAAAGATGGAAGAAGATTAAAACTTATTGAAAGTTTAGACAACAGATATACAACTCACTTTGTGGACAAAAACCTAGAACCAAATACAAAATATGTATACCAAATCTCTTCAAAATCTAGGGATGGAATGGAATCAAAAACTACAAAAGCCTATGTTGCTTCTACAGCAGCTAGAGCTTTACCTGTAAGTTTTGTTCAAGGGATAAATGATCTTCCTAATAGAATTAAAATTGTATGGAGACCACATCCTGATTTAAGAATTGAATATTATAAGATTCAAAAACTTGATGTTAAAAATTCAAAATGGCTTACTTTAAAAACTATAAAAGGTAGACTTAACGCTGAATACATTGATACAAATCTTGGAAACAATGAGACTTTTAAATATAGAGTAATTGCTTATACTTTTGAGGATATTGCTACACAACCAAGTAAAGTTGTAACTGCAAAAACAAAACCTTTACCAATTGGTGTACAAAACCTTCAAGTATCTATAAATCAACCTAAAAAGATTGTAATAAAGTGGGATCCAAGTCCTACAGAAGATGTTTTAAAATATGTAATTTACAGAAGTCCTTTTCAAAGTATTGGATATACAAAACATAAAGAGTTTACAAAGAATACTTTAGACTATACTGATCACATTGATGAAGATGGGAAAAGTTATTACTACAAAGTTTATGCCATAGATAAAGACTTTTTAAGAAGCTCGGATAAAATAGATGGGAAAAAAGGTATGACTCTTAGTAAACCATCTAAGCCAGTGATGACATTAGCCCAAATTCAAGGTTCAAAAGCTATATTAAACTGGTCTGCCGGAGATAATAGAGCTGTTTCTTATAATGTTTACAAAACAACAAAAACAGGCTTTTGGGAAAGTAAAACTGAAAAGTTTACAGATATTAAAGGTCTAAGATTTGAAGACAATAATATCATTAATGGAGTACAATATAAATACTCTATTCAAGCAAATGACACTTATGGATTAATTTCAGATAAAACTGATGAAGCTGAATTAATCTTACCAAAAATTCAAAAATAGTAAAGAAGAAAATGCCGCATATCGTATACAAACAAACAGACCTAGTTAAAACACCATCATCTTGTGATGGTGTTGATTTTAAGTTTATTGCAAAATCATATAATTTTACACAGAAAAAAAGAAATACAGAGTATAAAATAGCTGTACAAAAAGATAATAGAGATTTTTTATTAACAGTTAGACCTAAAGATGAAAATCAGATGGTTAAATTTGATAAAGTTACAAGGGTTTCTCCCGTTAGTGTAGTAAAAGATGCTATAAATAGTTATGCAAAAGCAATTGAAGCTGATATTGTTTTTTCAAATACTAACAATTTTTCAAATAAAATAGTTCCTCAAAATAAATATATAAAAGATATAAACTATTTTGTTGATGAGTTTGATACAGACAAAGAAATACAAATTGAAATTGGATTTGGAAGTGGTAGACATCTGATTTATCAAGCAAAAAACAATCCTAATGTACAGTTTATAGGTTTAGAAATTCATACACCATCAATTGAACAACTATCAAAACAACTTGAATTACAAGAAATTGAAAATGTTTTAATTGTAAATTATGATGCAAGACTATTTATGGAATTTATTAAATCAAATAAAGTTGGTAAAATCTTTGTTCACTTCCCAGTACCTTGGGATAAAAAACCCCATAGAAGAATCTACTCAAATGAGTTTATAAATGAAGCTTTAAGAGTTTTAAAAATCGGTGGAACACTAGAACTTAGAACTGATAGTAGAAAATACTTCGACTATTGTACTGAACTTCTTACAAATCTTCCTAAAGGAAGAATTACAATTGATATTAATAAAGATTTAGAAGTATCTAGTAAATATGAAGATAGATGGAAAAAAATGGGTAAAAATATCTATGATGTAGTTTTAGTATCTTCACAAGAAGATGAAGCTATTGATATAAAGCCAGATTTTGACTTTGATTTTGAAATTGAGGACTATTTACAACTTATAGAAAATATTCCTACAAAATCTATAGTTGAAAATGGTTATTTTGTTCATATTGAAGATATTTTTACTTTAGAGAATAAAGAGAATTCAGGAATGATACAACTTACAATGGGTAATTTTGATAGACCTGTAAGTAAATATATTTTAGTTGAGGAAGGAAAGGTTTCTTATTATCAAGGAAGTCCTATTCCTACAAGCTCTAACCTAAATGCACATAAAAAATTAAAAGAGATTTTAAGTAAATGATTGAAGCTAAAAATATATACTTATCTTATGATGATAATAAATATATTATAAAAAAAGGTAACTTTACTATTAAACAAAAAGAGTTCATCTTCATAGGTGGAAACTCAGGTAGTGGTAAATCTACTTTATTAAAATCATTTTATGGAGATATTCCCTTAAAACATGGTAGTTTAAAGATTGAAGGACAAGAAGTATTTGGTATTGGAGGTAAAAAGCTAAGGGTTTTAAGAAAAGATATTGGAATTATATTTCAAGACTACAAACTTATTAGTGAGTTTACTATTGAAGAAAATATAATGATTCCTCTTAAAATCAATGGTTACTCAAATGAAGTTTCAAGAGATCAAGCAAATAAGCTTTTAGCTCATGTAAGACTTTCTCATAGAGCTGGATATTATCCAAATGAAATAAGTGGAGGTGAGCAACAAAGAGTAGCAGTAGCACGTGCTTTAGCCCATAACCCTAAAATAATTATTGCAGATGAACCAACTGGAAATTTAGATGATTATTCTGCTGAAGTTGTTTGGAATTTACTTAAAGGTGCAAATGAACAACTTGGTATTACAATCGTAGTTGTAACACATAGAGTACCTAAGAATTTAGGAATAAAGTTTAGACAGTTGTCTTTAGAGGACGGTATGATATATGAAGTTTCTTAAGAATATTTTCGCTTTTTTAATTCCTCTTACAGCAATGCTAATTACTTTTTCAATCTATTTATTAATAGATAATGTGGTAGTAAATTATAAACAAAGAATAGCAAATGATTATTCAATAGTAATAATTACAAATACTCCACTTATTAAAGAAAATATAAATACGCTAGCAGGAATTGATGTAGAAAAAATTCAAACTCTAAAAAAGAACCGTATTATAAATAATATTAAGTCAAATTTATCTGATACTTCAATCAAATTATTAAAAAGAAAACTACCAAACTTTTATCAAATATTTTTAGAAGAGTTTCCTACAACAACCCAACTAGAAAAAATTAAAAATACTTTACTTCAAAATAAAAATATTAGGAAAGTAGAAGTATTTTCAAAAGACCATAATCAAACATACCTTTTACTAGTTTTATTAAATAGTATTACATTTATTTTATTTTTTATAATTACAATTTTTGCTATTATTATCATAGCAAAACAAGTAAAACTTTGGTTTCATGAACACAGTACAAAAATAGCAATTTTGAGACTTCATGGTGCTTCTATTTTATATAGTGCCTCAAGTGTGTTAAATTATGCTATTCTTAGTTCACTATTTTCGTTTATAATTGTTGGTGCATTTTTATATTATGTCTCTAGTAACATGATGGTTATTTTCCCTTATGAACTTATGGATATAATAGATGTTAAGATAGACTTTTACAATGAATTGTTTAAACTATTTATACTATCATTTGGTATATCTTTGTTTACAATAATTGGCGTTTTACTAAAGTATAAAATTAACAATGATTAAAATATTTATAACAGTAATTTTACTAAGTACTTTTTCATATACATCTACAAATTCTATAGATAAAAAGATTCAAAACAATAAAAAGATTTTGAATAATAATGTATCAAAAAAAAGAGCAACTACTCAAAAAATAAATGAATTATCAAAAAAGATAAATAAGCAAAATGACAATATTTCAAATCTTGAAAAAGATATAAAAAGAATAAATGCTGATATAGAAAAGCATACAGAATTACTTGAAGAATCAAAGAAGAAAATCTCATTATTAAAAACAAAATCTTCTAAACTTATCAAAAAAAAGAAAACAAATGAAGAACAAATAGTAGATACGATTATTGAAGATTTTTCAACCTCAATTGCTTTAAAACTTGCTTCAAAAGATAGTTTAAAAGAACTAGTTGATAGTGAGATATATACTATACTTTCTGAAAATTCAAAAGATGAAATATTAAAACTTAATAATAACTATGAACTTCTTACAAGTAATACAAAAGAAAATCAAAAAAAAATCAAAAAAATTTCATCTTATATAAAAGAGAGACAAGAGACTAAAAGAACTCTAAATACTTTAAAATCTAAACACTCTAAATCTCTTACAAATTTAGAGAAACAACATCAAGAATATCAAGAACAATTAAAAGAAGTTGTAAGAAAACAAGAATCTTTAAAAAGTTTACTATCAAGACTTAATATTTTAAAAAAAGAAGAAATACAAAAAGAACGTGAAAGAAGAGAAAGAATAAGAAGGTTATTAGCAGCTAAAAAGAAAAAAGAAAAAAAATCTAGCTCAACTAAAATAGAAACAGCTCAAGATAGAAACCAAAGGTACGCACAAAAACTAAATCTTGATGTAAGAAAGATAGGTTCTTCAACTTCTGGTGTTAAAATCACAAAATACAGAGGAAGTAAAACTATTGCACCTCTTAAATCTTTTAAAGTTGTTAAAAAATTTGGTACATATTATGATCCTGTATATAAAATCAAACTATTCAATGAATCTGTTGTTTTAAAAACAAAAAGACCAAAGGCGAAAGTAGTTTCAGTATTAAATGGAAAAGTAGTGTATGCGAAAAAAAATGCAGGAATGCTTGAAAATGTTGTGATTGTACAACATCAAAATGGATTACATACAATCTATTCTCATTTAGATGAAATTGCTCCTACTTTAAAAGTTGGGAAATGGATAAAAAAAGGCTATGTGGTAGGAAGAGTTAATAATAACTTAACTTTTCAAGCTACTAAAAACTCTTATCATATAAATCCAAAAGATTTATTTAAAATATAAAAAAACAAAGGAATAACATTTTTTTAATCGACTTATCAACAAAAAAGCAGTTTGCGCTTTTTTGTAAAAAAAACAATCCAAAAGATATGCAAACAGCAATAAAGTACTTTAGTGTATTTGGTGGATATGACTTAAAGATTGATACTACTAAACCCTTAGAAGAATTAATAAAATCTCATATTCTAAATAACTATGAAGAATTAAAAAAAGAAATACACTTACTTACGGGTGGCTATCATATAGATCATGCAGTATTAACAGGTATTGCATTAAGTGATAGAAGAACTAATGCTTCTTTTAAAAGAGCTCATGTAAGTTTTGAAGAAGGAATGACTTGTGTTGATAACCTTTGTGACAAAGGTATTATAGAAATTGAATCATCATTTAACTTTTTAGCTAAAAAAGTAGATAATAGTACTATTGCTAAAAAACTTTTATTTACCACACCATTTTTAAGATTTTGGTTTGCTTTTATTTCTCCTATTTATAAAGGAATTAGAGATAGAAAATATACTGAATTTAATGAGAGATTTAAAAACAACTTTACACAATTTCAAGAGTTTATTTTTGAAGAATTATGTATGGAATACTCAAGAGATTTCTATGAAAAAGATGGAATAAAAGACTTAGGTAAATACTGGGACAAAACAAGACAAATAGATGTAATAGTTCAAACAAAAGACAATAAAATAATCGTAGGTGTATGTAAAAACACTACCTCAAAAATCAAAAAAGCAGTACTTACAAAACTAATGCAAGATTGTAAAGACGTAGGAATACAAGCTGATATATTTATGATATTTGCTAATAATGGTTTTACAAGTGAACTAAAAACTATGAAAAGTGAAACACTAAAACTTTTCAATGCAAAAAGTCTAAAATTACTTACTCAATAATGAAACTAGTAGATTTCGATTATGAAAACAAAAAAGATAAAGAGCTTACACAGCTTTTTATCAACTCAAAAGATATAAAAAAATATATTTTAGGTATAAATAAATTTGGAAAAGCAGTTATCAAACATATCCATGTTGATGGCATAATAGATGACTTTACAAGAGTTCAAAGTTCAAAAAAGAAAGATATTTTAAAAATAGAAGATATACCTAAAGAAAACTCTATAATATTAAGTGCTTCAACAGGAAGCCCACTTGAAGTAAAAAATAAATTAGATGAACTAGGATATAAAAACTTTAACTATCTTAGCTTTTATTATTATAGTAGCTTTCAATTACCCTCTCCTATTTTTATGGGTGATTTTAAAGATGACTTTTCTAAAAACAAAGATAAATATAAAAAAACCTATGAGCTTTTAAAAGATGAAAAATCAAAAAGGATTTTTGAGAAAGTAATAAATTTCAAAATAAGCTATGATTTAGAGTTTATGAAAGGTTTTACAAATGACCATGAAAATCAATACTTTGACAAAAAAATAATACCTCATATAAAAAATATAAGTTTTTTAGATGGTGGTGCTTATGTTGGTGATACATTAGAATATATACTTAAAAACTATCCTGATTATAAAAAAATTTACTGTATTGAGCCAAGCTTACTTCATATAAACATAGCAAAAAGAGAAAATCCCAATTTAAAAAATGTAGAATTTATAAATTGTGGATTAGGAAATAAAACTCAACTTATAGAAGATAACTTACAAGAGCCTCAAAATAACTGTAGGCATGACTATCAAACACAAAATATAAACACCGTAGATAAGCTTATAAAAGAAAAAATAGATTTTATTAAGCTTGATATTGAAGGGGATGAAATAAAAGCCCTAGAAGGTGCTAAAAACACCATAAAAGAATATCATCCTATTTTAGCTATATGTATTTATCATAAAGCAAGTGATTGGTATGAGGTTCCAAACTTAGTGTTAAGTATTAGAAATGACTATGATATATACCTTAGACACTATATGGAAGGTATATACGAAACTGTTATGTACTTTATTCCTAAAATATAATAACTTTAGATAATAAACAAAATCTCTTATAAAATTTAAGTTTATTATCTAAATATTTTTTTAAACTACTTGTTTTTTAATAATTTATCATCTACACTTATTTTACCTGAACCAAAAGCAAATAATACTATAAGTATTGATATATAAGCTAAAGGAACTTCAACACCAAAATTTGATGCAGCAAAGCCATTATTTATATTTACTAAAAAAAATGCTACTACCATAGTGAAAATTAATGGTATACTTATAAATCTAGTTAAAACTCCTAAAACAAGTAAAATACCACCAATACCTTCAACAGCCATAACTAAATATAAATTTATCATTGGAAATGGTAAATCAAGTTTATCAGAAAATAGTACTACATAATTGTCAAAACCTTGTACTTTTTTAATAGCATATACTAAAAATGTCCCACCCATAAATAATCTTAATAATAATAAAGCCAAGTCCTCAAATACTCTTTTTTTGTTAAATAATAATTCAAACATAATCATCCTTTTTTTAATTGCAGACGAATAGTAATATTTTTTTGTAAAGAGTTTATTTACAAGTTATTTAGTAGAGTTTTTATATTATAATAAATTTAATTTTCTAAAAAAGGTTTAATAAATGAAACATCTGTTTTTAACTTCTTATTTTTCAAATACTACTAATATATTTCTTGATTATATAAAAGATAATAACTTTAAAGTAAAAAAAGTAACTTTTATACCTACAGCAAGTAAATTTGAAGAAGTAGACTTTTTTATCAAAGAAGCAATAGATTTTTTTAAAAGTATTGATATTGAAATAGATATATTAGAATTATCTACTTCATCATTTGAAGATATTAAAAATAAACTTGAAAATAATGATTTCATTTATATAGGTGGAGGGAATACATTTTTTTTATTAAAAGAACTAAAAAGAACTGGAGCTGATAAAATTTTAATAGAACAAATAAATTTAGGTAAACTATATGTTGGAGAATCTGCGGGTAGTATAGTTTTATCTTCGAGTATAGATTATATTCATTATATGGATAGTAATGAAGAGGTAAAATTGAAGAATTTTGACTCTTTAAATATAGTAGATTTTTATCCTGTCCCTCATTATCAAAACTTCCCTTTTGAAGAATCTACAAAAATGATTATAGAGAAATATCACAAGTCTATAAATCTACTTCCTTTTAATAATAATGAAGTTATCATTGTAAATGATAGTAATTATAAGGTTATAAAAAAGACCTAGATTTCATCTAGTCTTTTTTGATATTCTTCTTCAATCTCATCTAATTCATGTTGATTTATTTCAAGCTGTTCAAACTTATCCTCAACTAATTTTTCATTTTTTACTACTATTTGAGAAAGTTCGATAACTTTACTATTATCACCTTCATTTGAAGCTTTTATAAGCTCTTCTTGTTGAGTACTTACTTCATCTTCAAGTTCCATTATTTCATTTTCTAATTTTTCTAACTTTTTCTTAAGGGGTGATGTTTTTTTGCTTCTTTCTTGAATTATTTGTGCTCTTAATTTTTTATTCTCTTTTTTATTTACTTTTGGAGGTGTTTTCTCTTTTTTTTCTTCTTCCTCTTCTTCCCAACCGATTTTCTCTAAGAACTCATCATATCCTCTATCAAAATAAGAAGCTGTTCCTTTTGAAAAAATAATAAGACTATCACAAACTTCTCTTAAAAGCTCTTCTGAGTGAGTAACTATCAAACATGAACCATTAAAGTTTTTTATAGCTTTTATTAAAGCATCAATTGACTGCATATCAAGGTGATTTGTAGGCTCATCTAAGAAAAGTAAATTTACATCGGTTGCAAGTATTTTACCAAGCATTACTCTACTTTTTTCTCCACCTGATAAAAGAGATATTTTTTTCTTGATATCATCACCACTAAACATCATAGACCCAGCAATACCCCTAACAGTTGATTCTGCTAGTTTTGCATTTCCTAAATATATTTCATCCATAACTGTATTTTCAGGATTTAAATGGTCTATATTTGTTTGTCCAAAATGTCCAAGTGTAGTTGAAGTATGAAAATTAATTGTACCACTTAAATTTTTTAGTTCACCTGCAATAGTATTTAAAAGTGTAGATTTACCCTTACCATTTTTACCAATAATTCCAATAGTTTCACCTTTTTTAAGTGTAAAAGATATATCTTGAAATAATAAGTTAGTTTCATCATAACCAAATGAGACATCTTTTACATCTAGTAAAACTTTTGCTTGAGTATCTTTATAATTAAAATCAAAATCTAAAGTAGCTTCATTCTGTAAACTAGAAAAGTCTTCCATTTTATCAAGCTCTTTTTGTTTTGATTGAGCTTGTGCTGCTGTTGATGCTCTTGCTTTATTTTTTGCAATAAACTCTTCAAGCTCTTTTCTTTTTCTCTCATTACTAGCTTTTTGTTTTTCATAGTGTTCATCATTTGCTTCAAGCTGAGCATAAAACTTATGAGTACTTCCAGGAATTATCTCTAAGTTTTTTCGTACTAAGCCCATAGTATGAGTAGTAACACTATCCATAAAGTCTCTATCATGAGTGATAATTATTACTTCCCCATCAAAAGATTTCAAAAAGCTTTTTAGCCATCTTAAAGATACAATATCTAAGTAGTTTGTAGGCTCATCAAGTAATAAAAGGTTTGGTTGAGTTACAAGAAGTTTTGCTAAATTTATTCTGATTTGATAACCACCTGAAAAACTTTGTGGTGATTTATCTAAGTCTTCATCCGAAAACCCTAACCCAAAAAGAATTTTTTCAACTTTGTATACATTGTATTTATCTTCTTCATTTAAAGCTTTAGCACCCTCTTGCCTTATTGTCTTTTCAGTAAGTACTAAATGCTGTTTTAAAGCTCCTATCTTATAATTTTTAGGTATGTTTATTTCACCATCATCAGGATGTTCTTCTCCTAAAATGATTTTAAATAAAGTAGATTTTCCACTACCATTTCTTCCTACTAAACCTACTTTATTACCTTTATTTAGTCTAAAGTTTAAATTTGTAAATAACTCTTTATTTGCAAAGCTTTTTGAAATATTTGAAAGTTCTATCATAACCAGTCTTTTTGTTAGTTTTAAATTAAAGTGAGATTATACGTAAATAGTATTTACAAAGTGGTTATATATTACTTAATTAATTTAATATAATCTTCTTTAGTATCAATATCTATAGCTAATGAATCCTCAAGCTCTATACTTATGTAATTTTCTTCTTTTATTAGTTTTTTTGCCCCTTCATGACCTTTAAGATTTTTCAATGTATGAATATACTCTTTAGGAAAAACACAAGGAACTCCAATACTTTTATTATATTTTGAGCAAATAATCATATCTTTTACTTCATTTGATTTTTTAATGAGATTTTTTAAATGAGATATTGGAAGAAGTGGCATATCACATAACATAACTAAAACTTTTTGAGTTTTGCTAATTTGAGAAATGCCAAAACTCAAAGAAGATCCCATTCCCTCTTCATAATTATTATTTATTTTATACTCAACATTTAAACCCTTTATTTCATTTATACATTTATCTGCATTATGACCTAAAACCACTAATATATTTGAAGTTAAAATCATTGCTTTTTTAGTAGCTATTTTTAAAAGAGATTCATTCTTAAAAGTTAATAATTGCTTTGATTCTTTCAATCTAGTAGATTGTCCCGCAGCTAAAATTAATACGGTAAGATTATTAAATTTTTCCATTTTTTCTCGCTTCTATTTGTGAACATATAGAAAGTGCTATAGATTGATGAGTGGTTCCTCCAATATCTAAACCAACAGGTGCATAAAATCTCTTATCATTTTCTAAGTTAAATTTATTTTTTTTCTTTTGCATATTTTTTTTATTACCTAAAACACCTATATATTCAACCTTTGATTTAAGTAAAGCTTCTAAATAAATATCATCTTTTGTAGGGGAATGACTTAAAATAACAGAAGAGTTATAAGTAGTTAAATCCATGTTACTTATATCTTCTATTTTATCTAATTGTATTAAATAATCTGCATTTAAAACTGTTTGCTTTTTTATATTTGTATCTATAACTGTTGTTTGCCAACCCATTAAATTTGCCATTTCAACCAAAGAAGTAACATGATCTCCTGAACCAAATATCAATAAGGAATATGGAAATTCTATACTTTGATAGAACAAATTATTTTCAAACTTTATTTCACTTTTTTTATCTAAAAAACTATACTCATTTGTATATATATTTCTAACTAAAGTTTTTCCAATATTTACTAATGCCTCACCTAAAGCTGAATAATCATCTTCATAAAAAAATGCTTCTACTAAATAATTACTTATTCCATGTCCTGACGATTTTGATTTAGGTTCATTTTTAAAAAATATTATTTCTTTACTATTTAAAGTTTGTTTAGATAAATCTAGTATTTTCTTATGTAATGCCGGACTTCCTAAAACACCAACAGATTCAAAGTTTGAATTTATTAACATCATATTTCCAGACTTGGCATAAGTAGAGCCAAGTGTATTAACTACGCTTGTCACTACAATATCAAGTTTATCTTTTTTGCTCTTTTCTATAAAACTTAGATACTCTTTATTATTAAACATAACTTATCCTATTTTAATAGGCATTGATGTATAAAGTTTTTTTGTTGCATCGAATATTGCATTTGGTACAGCAGCTAAAATAGGAGGAGTACCTGGCTCACCTATACCTCCAATTTTTTCTCCTGAATTTATTATACTAACTTCAATATCAGGTGCATCAGAAATTCTTGTTACCTTATAATCATAAAAATTACTTTGTACAGTTGCTCCTTTTTTAATAGTAATTTCACTATTTAATAAAGTTGCTAAACCATAATTTATTCCACTTATCATTTGATTTTCCACATTTTGGGGATTAAATGCAAAACCACAATCAATAGAACACCAAACTTTTTCAACTTTAAAGCTATTCTTTGTAACCCTAACTTTAGCAACCTGAGCACAAATTGAACCAAAAGATTCAACTATTGCTACACCATAACCTACATTCTTTTCTTTTTTTCTCTCTTTCCATTTAGAGTTTTTTGCTACATCATCAAGTAAATCTATAAATCTTTGGTTAGTAAGCATTGATTTTCTATACTCTATTGGATCTTTTTTTGCTAAATATGCAGCTTGATCAATACTACACTCTACAGTTTGTGCAGATTGAGTATGCCCTACTGATCGCCACCATAAAACAGGAATTGGTGACTCTACAATATGTGCTTGCATGTCATGGTTATCAATACTATATGGATGATTAACTAAGCCTTCTTTTTGTGCTCCATCAACGCCATTTGAGTATCCAAATGCTTCAAAAACTGAACCTTTGAAAATAGATTGACTAACTACTTTTGCATCAAAGGCTGTAATATCACCATCTTCATCAAGAGCTAATTTTACTTTATTTTTATACTTAGGTCTATAGCTTCCAAGTTTTATATCATCTTCTCTTGTCCATAAAGTTAATATAGGATATCCTTCATCTTTAGCAACAAATAAACCATCTTTCACAAAATCAAGATTAATAGCCCCTCTTCTACCAAAAGCACCTCCCAAATATGGTGTGTTATATGTAATATTTTCTGATTTTACTTCTAATATTTTGGAAGCAGCATTAAAAGCTAATGTTTGAGATTGAGCACTTGACCATAAAGTTGCTTTATTATTTTTGTGTTCAACAGCAAAACTTAAAGGCTCCATAGCAGCATGAGCTAAAAATGGAAAATCATAATCAAGTTCTATTATATTTTTTGCTTCATTAAATGCTTTTTTTGAATCTCCATCTTTTCTCATAATAGAACCCTCTTTTTTAAGTAAAGAAGTATATTGCTTATCTATATCAGAACTACTTACGTTTACAAAACTACCTAAATCCCAATCCACTTTAATTTCATTTAATGCTTCTTTAGCTATGAACCAACTATTAGCAATAACAGCAATACCTGAGGGAATCTGCTTAACTTTTATAATATCTTTATTGTTATTAAGTGCACTAGCATCATAACTTTTAACTTTTGCACCAAAAACATCTGGATGTAAAACAGCAGCATATTTTAAATTATTTGCTTCTATATCTAAGCCAAAGTTTGCTTTGCCTGTTACTTTTTCCCAAGCTTCTTTAGAATGTCTTGCATGAGGCTTACCAATTATCTTACAATCTTTTAGGTCTTTAACTTTAGGATTATTAGGAACGTTTAAAGAAGATAAATCTTTTACTAATTCTCCATAAGAAAGCTCTTGTTTTGTCCTTTTATTAATTACTTTTGCTTTCTTTGTTTCTATATCATAAACTCTTACTTTCCATCTTTTTGCTGCAGCTTCTTTTAACATTATATTTAAAGAAGCTCCAATTTTTCTCATTTCTAACTGTTTTGCAATAATAGAAGAGGAACCTCCCGTAATCATCAATGGTCCCCAAAGATGATTATAAACAGGAGCAACTGTTGCTGGTTTTATATTTATATCTTCCAAATTTACTTCTAATTCTTCTGCTATACACATAGCAAGTGTTGTATATGTCCCTTGACCCATTTCTACTTGACCTATAATAAAACTAATTGTATTATCTTCTTTAATTTCAACAAAAGCATTTGGTTGTAAACTCTTATCTTCTTTTTTTATAGTTTGAGCTTTTGATTTTTCTGGAATATAAAATCCTATAACAAAAGCTGACGTTACAATAGATGAAGTTTTAATAAAATCTCTTCTTTTCATATTACACCTCCTTTGCAGCAATTTTTATTGCTGTTTTAATTTTATTATATGTACCACATCTACAGATATTTCCATTCATTGCTTGTAAAATTTCTTCATCATTTGGATTTGTATTTTTATTTAAAAGTGCTGTTGCATTCATTATTTGTCCAGGTTGACAGTATCCACATTGAGCTACATCTTCTTGAATCCAAAATTTTTGTAACTTCTTTATAGTTTTATTTTTGGTATTTTGTATAGTTGTAATCTTTGAATCCCCTATATTTTTTAAAGAAACGGAGCAACTTCTTATAGCTTCTCCATCTTTAAGTACAGTACAGGCTCCACACTGACCTACTCCACAACCAAACTTTGTACCTTTTAAACCTAAGTGATCTCTTAAAACCCATAATAGTGGAGTATTATCATCTACATCAACACTATAACTCTTTTCATCAATAATTAGCTTTTGGCTCATTTAATTTCCTTTTAGATTTTATTTTCAATTTAAAATAATCTTCATTCATTTTTAGTTTATAAAAAGCTATCTTAACAATAAATTAAACTAAACCGTATAGTTTAGTTTAAATTGTATATTTTTTGGTATAATTAAAATATGAGAAAAACAAGAACACTAAATCAAGAAAAAAAAGAAGCTATTTTAAAAGCTGCCATAGAAGAGTTTTTTATTAAAGGATATGATGCTTCATCAATGGATAGTATTTCAAAAAATGCGAATGTTTCTAAAGCAACTGTGTATAATCACTTTAAAAATAAAGAGGAATTATTATTATCAATAGCAAAAATATTTAAAAGCAGAATTGAAAATAGTTTTAAATACACTTATAGTAATGAAAAAAATATTACAGAACAACTACATGAAATAGCACAAAAAGAAATGAGTTTTTTAAGCTCTAATGAAAACATAAAACTTATTCAAATTATGACTATAATAATGATTCAAAAAAATAGTATTGGTCTAAAAATAATTGAAATATTAAATGATGACTGTTTAACAATGACATCAAGTTGGTTTGAGGAAGCAAAACAAAATGGAAAACTAAACTTTAAAAGTTCAACTTTTGTATCTAAACAATTTATTGGTATGATAAAATCTTTTGCTTTTATACCACAACTTTATGGTGCACCTATATTAAATGAAGAAGAAAAAGAAGAAGTAATAAATAAAGCAGTTGAAATGATAACTACTCTTTACTCAGTAAACAAGCAATAAAAAAAGACAAGATAAAATCTTGCCTTTTTTAGTGTGCTAGTTTAACTTTTATTTTTATACTAGTGTAAATCAGCGTTTAACTTAACTTCTCTAGTTGATCTCATAGCAATTGTTTGACCTGTAGTTGAATTTACTCTAAAGTGAACTCCATTTACTCCTAAGAAATCACTACCTTTCATAGTAGTAGAGATTTCTTTATCTGGATTAATCTCTTTTAATGCAGCAACAGCTTTTTCAGATAATGTGATTTTAGTTCCTGGTAAAATTGTTACACCTGCATCTAAAATACAACCATCACCAATAGCAGTTCCTGTACAAGAGTTAGCACCTAATAATGTGTTTTCTCCAATAGTAACAGGTACACCATCAGTTCCTGATAATACACCAAGAATAGAAGCACCACCACCAACGTCAGATCCAGCTCCAACTTTAGCAGATGATGAAATTCTACCTTCAACCATTACAGCACCTTCTGTACCAGCATTGAAGTTAATATAAGCAGCACCAGGCATAACAGTTGTTCCACCAGCTAATTGTGCTCCAAATCTAACTTTTGAAGTCTCTAAAATTCTTGTATTATCAGCAGGAATTACATGAGATAAGAATCTTGGGAATTTATCAACCATATCAATAGTTGGCCATTTATCAGCTAATTTTAATGCAATTTCATTTTCTCTTAACCAGTCTAATTCAATTGGTTGATTACCAACCCATGCACAATTATGTAACGCTCCGAAAATTCCATTTAAGTTTAAGCTTCTAAGTGCTGCTTTTCCTGTTGATAAAGCATATAACTTTAAGTAAGCTGTTTCTACAGACTCAACCGCTGTATCTTCAAAAATAAATACAACTCTGTAATCCTCAGCAGTTAATCCTGAATCAATTGGTAATGAAGCTAATGTAGAAATAACTTGAACATTTTTATGATCTTCACCCTTTGCTTCTGGAATATAAGGTCTAAATGCTTCTACACACTCAGCTAAGAAAGTATCAGAAATTTTACAAACTAACTCTGATTTTGAAGTATCAACATCTTCTCCAGCTTTTTTAAGTGCATTTAATAATACCGCCGCACTTCCATAATTTTCTTCCCAGTTAATTAATGGGTAAGTTGCTTGAAGAATTTTTTCAGGGTTTAACTGCCCTCTATCAATTCTTGCTATACCAAAACCAATAGGGTTTTTATACCACTCTTGACCTTGAACGTCTTCTACTAATTTTTTGAAATCTTCTTTTGTATAAGCCATAATATCTCCTAAAAATTTTGCCGATTATACAATAATTTTTCTAATATAAGATTAAAATAATCCTATTTACAAACAATAACTTCTTATTTAATAAATAGTATCCATATCTATAATAGCCATAGGTGAAGTAACACTATGTAAAGCTTCAAGCATAGCTTTTACATTTTTAGATCGTAAAACTATCTCATATCTATATTTATTTGCCATTTTAAAAATAGCACATTGTCCAAAACCAACTACTTGAATATTAGGGTTTGATTTTAAAATCCTTACATATTTATCAAGTTCTTCTTTTACTTTTAAACCATTGGTATGGGCAAAAATAACCTTTGAAAGTTTTAAATAAGGAGGGTATAACTCTTCTCTAAATTCTAACTCACTTTCTAAAAACTCTTTATAATTGGACTCATTTAAATAATAATCAAAAAACTCTTCATTTTTTGTTTGAATTATTACTTCCCCATCACCTTTTCTTCCACTTCTTCCAGCTATTTGAATAAGTAAAGATAGTGCTTTTTCTCTAGATTTATATGAATTCATACTTAAAACAGAATCAATTCCCAAAACAACTGCAAGTTTTACATTGTGATAATCATGACCTTTTGAAAGCATTTGAGTTCCAACTAGAATATCTATTTGCCCTTTATTAAAATCATTTAATACTGTTTTTAACTGTTTGTTTGTTTTTATCTCATCCCTATCAAATCTTTTTATACTTTTATTTGGGAAAATCTCTTTTAACTCTTCTTCTATTTGGGCTGTTCCAACTCTTAAGTTATGAATAATTCCCGTACCACAAGAGGGACAACTATCAGGAATTTGTTGAGCATAACCACAATAATGACACTTTAAAGCCAAATCATTTTTATGCAAACTCATTGACACAGAACAATAAGGACACTCAACCGATTTACCACAAGAAGTACAAATTTGATATTTAAAATTTGCCCTTGTAGGTAAAAATATAATCACTTGATTTTGAGACTCTATAGTTTGTGAGATTTTATTTAAAATCATTGGAGTTAAACATGAATCTCCATCATCAAAAATATATTTTTTAGAAGTATCATAAAATGTTTTGTCTAATCTATAATAAGGCACTTTAGCAAAAGAACTAGCTGAAACAGTTGCACTTCCTAAAATAAGTTGCATATCAAATTTTTTTGCCATATAAATAGATAAATCTTTGGTATTTAACCTTGGTTTTGAATCACTCTTGTAAGACTCATCATGCTCTTCATCTACAACTATTAAACCTAAATCTTTATAAGGTAAGAAAAGAGCAGATCTTGCTCCTGCTATTAGTTTTATCTCCCCTACTTGAAGTTTTTGTAAAATCTCATCTTTTTTCTTTCTTGTGATTTTTGAGTGCCAAATAGCAACGCTCTTATCAAAAACTTTTTCTAATCTTTTCTGCATTTGAGGTGTTAATGAAATCTCAGGCATCAACAATACAGCTTGTTTATTTTGATTTAAATGTTCTTCTATTATTTTAATATAAATTTCTGTTTTTCCAGCACCTGTATTAGCAAAAAGTAAAGCTTGTTTTTTTTCATTTAAAAAATCATAAGCATTTTGTTGTTCTTGTGATAATCTTATTTTAGAATCAAAAATCTCAAACTCACTACTTTTTTCAAACTTTTTTGAAAAAGGACTATACACACTTAAGGCTTCACCAAGTGAACAAACATAATATTGAGATACAAACTTTGCTACTTGAAGCATTTTTTCATCATAATACTCTTCGGTAAGCTCTTCAATATTTACACACTTAAAAGTTGGTTTTTCAACTTCTTTTATAACAACTGCTTCATTTAGTTTTTTTCTATTTTGTAACTTTACTAAAACTTTTGTACCAATATCTAAAGAGTCTTGACTTTGGTAAGTTAAAGGATTTAAAGGAGATTTTAAAAGTGCCAATTCGTAATAATACATTTTAATAAAGCTCCTCACAAACTTCTTTGGGTTTTATACAAGAAAAAGTAAAATCTAATAATTCAAATAATACTTCATTTTTATCATCTAAAATAAATACATATTCTTTTGAACTTTTTTTATACCAAAAGCCCTTTTGCTTTAAAGTGTTACTTGTTGAGTTTAATGGATACTGTAAAATATTTGAAAAAAGTTTTTCATTTGCATTGAGACTTAAAGCACTATCTAAAGTATCTATTTCCTCATAATTGTTTTGTAAAACTTTTTGTTTTTTTAAGTTTGTAATACCATTTTGAATAAGGGCTATATCTGCTTTTAATTTTAAAAAATTTGTATTTTGACTTATCAAATTAAATTTAGGTATTGTAAAACTTAGAATTATTGAGATTATTAAAATAACAATAATTACTTCTAAGATTGAAAAGGCTTTTTTCATTAAAACCTTGCTAATTTTTCTGAAATTTGTTCAACCTCTTTTTTGAAAGTTGAGTATTCTTGAGTTATTCGAATATATGCAGCTAACAAATCTTTTGTATTATTCTCTTTATCTAGCTCTAAATATTTCGTAAGTTGTTGTTCCATCTCTTCATCAACATTGATAGTATATGCCATGTGATTGATATAAAATGTAATCTCTTTATTCACTTTTTCGTGCCTTCGTTAATGTTAAAGTACTATCAATTCTTAGAAACATATCTTGATTATTTCGAATGAGTTCATCATTGTCATTCTTAAGAGTTTCTATCTCTTGTTTTAAAGACTGGTTTTCTAGTTTCAGTCTTTCATAATCATGTAAAATTTTATCAAGCTTAGTATTTAATGTCTCTATTATTTCCATAATGAGATTTTATCAAAAGTTTCCTACTAAGAAAGTTTAAAGAATTGTAGTTATGCCTCTTTTTTATCATTTATAAATATTTTTGCTACTTGATACAACATAGCTACTGATTTACCCCATTGAGAAAAATCATCTGCATCTTCTAAAGAAATATCAAATTTACTACAAATATTTTTTATTAATTCTTTTTCATTTATATCAAAGTTATTATCAATATGAATTAGTATCATAAGTTCTAAAAGTACTATTTTTTGGCTTTTCTTTGATTTGAAATCATTTAAAATAGTTTCTAAACAAAAACTATTTTCATCAAACATGTCGATATTATCAATACCCATTTCAGAACAATACTCTAAAATTATCTCTTCTTCTTTTTCACCAAAACTTTTATCAATTCTTGCCAAATAATGAGCAAGTTGTAAAAATGAAAATTTCTCTTTTGTTTCTAATTGCATTAACAGCATTTATGTAAATTCCTAAATAGTTTTTTAATTGTTATAAATATTATATAACTTGATAGTTAATGATAGATAAATAATAATTTATAAAATAGTAGCCGTATTTTAGCTACTATTTCTTTTTTAAAGTTTAAGCACCAAGATATTTTGCTCTAATTTCATCAGAGTCTATAAGTTCACTTCCTTTTCCTTCTAAGGCTATCTCACCGTTTTCTAATACATAAGCATAATCAGAGATTTCTAAAGCTGCAAAGGCATTTTGTTCAACTAATAAAATTGTAATACCTTCGTTTCTTAATTTTTCAATAGTTTGAAATAACTCTCCTACAATTTTTGGAGCAAGTCCAAGGGAAGGTTCATCTAGCATAAGAAGTTTTGGGCTTGACATCAAAGCTCTAGCAATTGCTAACATTTGTTGTTCCCCTCCACTCATAGTTCCAGCTAACTGACCTTTTTTTGATACAAGTCTAGGAAATAACTTAAACATGTGTTCCAATAATTCCTCATATTTATCGTCATTATTAAATGCACCCATTCTTAAGTTTTCTTCAATTGTTAAGTTTTGAAAACATCTTCTTCCCTCTGGAACAAGTGCAATATTGCTTTGTATAATCTTATGGGTTTTCATCTTTGAAATATCATTATCAACATATACAATACTTCCAGTTTTTTTAACATCATTTACAATTGATTGTAAAGTTGAAGTTTTACCAGCACCATTTGATCCAATAAGTGAAACAATTTGTCCTTCATTTACTTCAAAGTCTATACCTTTTACTGCGTTTATTAATCCATAATATACTTTTAAATCTTTTACTTTAAGCATGTTTAAAATCTCCAAGGTAAGCTTTTATAACTTCTTCATCTTTGATGGCGTCTTTAATATCACCTTCAAAAATAGTTTTCCCATAATCAAGAACCATTACCCTATCACAAAGTTTATTTACAAACTTCATATCATGTTCAATTAATAAAATTGTAACATCAAATTCATCTCTAATCTTAAAAAACAACTCAGCTAACTCATGAGTTTCTTGAGGGTTCATACCAGCTGCTGGTTCATCTAAAAGTAATAGTTGTGGAGCTGCTGCTAATGCTCTTGCTATTTCCACTTTTCTTTGCTGTCCGTAAGATAAAGATGTAGCCATTTCATCTGCAAACTCAGCAATTCCAAGTACTTCCATAATTTCAAAAGCTCTTTTTCTAATTCGTCGCTCTTCTAAGAAAAATCTAGGAAATCTAAGCATTGCTTCAAGATATGAATAAGAAGCTTGATAGTCAAAGCCAATTAAAATATTATCTAAAACAGTCATTGAATTAAATAGTCTAATATTTTGAAAAGTTCTTGCTATTCCTCTATGTACAATTTTATGTGGTTTTATACCATTTAATGTTTGACCATGAAACTTTATTAGTCCTTGTGTTGGTTCATAATTTCCTGTAATAATATTAAACATTGTAGTCTTACCAGCTCCATTTGGACCAATAAGACCATAAATCTCTTTAGAGTTTACATGAAATGAGGTATCTTTTATAGCTGTAACTCCTCCAAATTTCTTAGTTACGTTACATACTTCTAAAATCATTTATTCCCCTTTTTTCTCTTAAAAATTTTAAGATCAAATAACTCTTTTTTACCCATTAATCCTTCTCTTGCGAATAGCATTACAATTATAAGAATTAATGAGAAAACAACCATTCTCATACCTGGTGTTCCTTCTGTTTGGAAACCAAAAATATTCATAGGTTCATCCAAGAATCTCATCCATTCTAAGCCAGCCATTACAAAAATAGTTCCTAAAATTGCCCCTGTAGTTGAACCTAAACCACCTAAAATGATTATGATTAACAATTGGAACGTAAGTAAGAATGTAAATAAATCTGGACTGATAGAAGTTAAAAGGGCTGCTAGTAAACCACCACCAACACCTTCAAAAAATGCTGATGTACTAAAGGCTAAAGTTTTTGTCTTAAAAGTATTTACTCCCATTGCAGTTGCTGCATCTTCATCGTCTCTTACAGCTTTCATAGCTCTTCCATATTTTGAATAAATCACATTTAAAATAGCAACTACTGCAAAAATAGCAATTCCACCTGTCCAGTAAAGGTTTGAAAACTCTGGAATATCATTTAAACCTAATGAACCATTTGTAATTTGAGGATTATTAATAGCTAAGATTTTAATAATAAAACCAAACCCTAAAGTAACAATAGCTAAATAATCCCCTCTTACTCTAAATACAGGAAAAGATAAAGTTAAAGCTAAAAGTGCTGAAATAATTCCTGAAAAAAGTAATGCCCAAGCAAAATCAGCTTGTAATGCTAACACCCATTCAGATGGATCTTCTAAATAAAATTGATAAAGCATAGTATCTGCATCTAAAGTTAAAATAGCAGTTACGTAAGCTCCAACAGCAACAAATCCGTTTGGTTCAAGTGATAACTGACCTGTCACACCATTTATAAGATTATATGAAACAGCTAAAATTATAAAAATACAAACATTATTTATAATTCTTACTGTATAGTCGTCAAAAGTTACTTGAGCAAACCATGTAAACCAAATAGCTGTGATTATTAAACTTAAGTTTATTAGTCTTTGTTTTGTAAATATTGTATCGTTCATCATGACTAAAACCTACTCTTTTCTAAATCTTCACCCATAATTCCAGTTGGTTTAAATAAAAGTACAAGAATTAAGAAAATAAATGCAAAAGCATCTTTATAACCACCAAGTTCAGGCCAAAATGCAATTACAACAACTTCGGTGAAGCCAATAATAAAACCTCCCAATACAGCCCCTGTTACAGAACCAATTCCACCAACAACAGCAGCAGCAAAGGCTTTAAGACCGACTAATACACCCATCATAGGCTCAACTGATGGATAGTTTACTACCCAGAAAATACCTCCAACTGCTGCAAGAGCAGAACCTAAAGCAAATACAAGCGAAATAATCATATTTGCATCAATTCCCATAAGGTTTACAGTTTTAAAATCAAAAGATAAAGCACGAATAGCCATACCATATTTTGTTTTATATAATACAAATAAAATACCAACTAAAAGAACTAAAGTAACAATAGGAACCATTATAGAAGATACACTAAAAGTGATACCTGCTACATTAAAAATATTTTCCATATACTCAGGAACAGGAAAAGCTCTTGGAACTCCACCTGCAAAAACAGTAAAAGAGTTTTCTAAGAAAAAAGAAATACCAATAGCTGTAATAAGTAGTGAGATTCTTGGTGCTTCTCTTAAAGGTTTATAAGCAATTTTGTCTGTTAAAATACCAACTAAAGCAGATAGTATAACTGCTAATAATACTGCTAAAGAAAAAGGTAACTCAAAAATTGCTATAAAAGCATAACCTAAAAAGGCACCAACCATCATGATATCTCCATGGGCAAAATTAATAAGCCTTAATACCCCGTATACCATCGTATAACCAATCGCAATTAAAGCATACATAGATCCCAATGAGAATCCGTTTACCATCTGTTGCATAAATGTTAATAAATCCATTAAAACTCCTGAATTTGTAAAAAATCCATTTTTACAATAGAAAAAGCAACCCTATTTCTTTTCCTAAAGCAAAAAAAAAGCCTAGCAATATTTGCTAGACTTTTAAAAAAATGATTTTCTATTATGGGTTAACCGTCGCTTTAAAGCTAGCTTTTCCACCTTTAATCTCTTTAATAACTGCAGATCTTGTTGCATTTCCTTCTTTGTTAATAGTGATTTTTCCTGAAACTCCATCAAAGTCAGTAGTTTTCTTAATTTCATTATTTATACAAATAGAATCAGTTGGATCTTCACATCTATTCATTGCATCAATTAAAATATTATAAGTGTCTGCACCTAAAGCTGTAAATGAATTCATTTCAGCTTTTCCAGTCTCTTTTTCATGGAATTTAACAAATTTTGCTGATGTTTGTGATGGAGGATTTGTATAATCAAAGAAGTCTGTAAACATATAACCTTCTACTGACTCACCGCCTAAGTCAATAAATGTTTGGTTAGCAACTCCATCTCCACTAAACATTGGTTTACTTAATCCTAATTGTTTTGATTGTCTAGCTATCATAGAAGCTTCTGGATGATATAAAGGCATAAACATAAAATCAGGGTTGATTTTTTTGATTTGAGATACTACAGCTTTAAAGTCTTTATCTCCTGAAGTAACTTTAATAACTTTTACGATATCTCCACCATTTTTCTTAAATGCTTTTTGAAAAGCTTTAGCAAGTCCAAGTGAATAAACCTGTGCTTGATCAACTACAACTACAGCAGTTTTATAACCTTGCTTTTTTGCATAATTAGCAACTACTTCGCCTTGAAAGGAATCTGTAAAACAAACTCTATTAGCAAAAGTTCTTCTTGCAGTTAATCTATCATTTGTAGCAACAGAAGCAATTACAGGTACTTTTTTCTTATCTGCAATAGCAATTGTTTGAGCTGTATTTGTAGATGTTAATGCGCCTAAAATAGCAACTACTTTATCAGAAGAAATTAGTCTAGTAGTTGCATTTGCTGTCTCTACTTTATCACCTTTATTATCTATTAAAACAAGTTTAATAGTATCCCCATTTTTTAATGTAGGTTGTAACTTATGTGCTAACTCTACCCCTAAGTTAGTTACTTGTCCATAAGCTGCTAATGGACCTGACATTGGCATTACTGCACCTACTTTTATTTCTTTTGCCAAAGCTATACCGCTAGTTAATGCAGTGGCTAATGCTAAACTTAATACTTTTTTCATCTATACTCCTTTTGATAAAAACGATATCATAATTTTATGTAAAAGTTATGTAAGAATAGCTTATTAAAATGTATTTTTTATAGAAAAGTTATATATTTTATTTACTTTTATGCTTATTTTATACAATTATGTTTTTGCCTTTATCTTTTGCAGCATATAAAGCTTTATCAGCTCTGATAATAATATCATCAATACTATTATCACTTTCAATATAACAAGCTCTTCCTATACTAAGTGTATAATTATATTTTTCATTAAACTTACTATTTTTTATTTTCTGAGCTATTTTTTGTGCTACATTAAAAGATGAATCTAAATTAGTATTGGGAAGAAGAACCAAAAATTCATCTCCTCCATATCTTATCAATAAATCATTTTTTCTAACTGCTTGTTTAGTAGTCTCTACAAAATGCTTAATTACTTCATCACCTATATCATGACCATAAGTATCATTTATTTTCTTAAAATCATCAATATCAATTAAAAGAATAGATAAATCATTTTTTTCTCTTTTTACAATTTTTAGATAACCTTCAATAAATTCATCCAAAAATCTTCTATTATACGCTCCACTTAAAGCATCAATATTTGCTAATTTTTCATTTAGTACTCTTTTAGTCTCAGATTCAACTAACTTTTTTGTTCTTAAATTTAACTCTTTTGACATTTTATTGAAATTTTCACTTAATTTATCTATTTCAACTATTCCACATTTTTCCAATTTTGACACTTCACTTAATCTACCAATATTTCTTGTTAGGTCAATGATTTTTGATATTGGTTTATTGATAGTATTTACTAAATATTTTGCTTTAAAATATAAAAATATAAAGAATACAAAATAAAAGACTAAAATACATGCAATTATCAAATATCCTAATTTCTTATAGTCAACTTTTAAATTATTTATTTTTTCTAAAACTTTATCTTCTGATATTAAAGAGATTATATACCATGAAGTATTTTCAAGTTTTTGTGCAAATAATAGATATTTTTTATCTTCAATTAATATTTTATTATTAAAGGGTTTGGATTTTAAAATATTTTTAAAGGTATTGGCTATTTTATTATCATAATAATTAAGAAGGTTGAATTTTTCTGATTTATAAATTGTTTTTTCAATTCTTAAACTATCTTTATAATTGTAAGCAGTAACTTCACTAATATTTAATATACTTTCAATCTCTTTTTCCATTGCCACTATCTTACCACTTGAACTAAGGATAAAAGATTTACCTTGATATGGTAGTTTTATATTTAAAAAATCATTAATAAAAGTATTAATAGTTACATCTATTCCTGAAACTCCTTCTAAAATATTATTATTATAAATTGGAGCAATACTACTCATCATCCAACCTTTACCTGCTGGATCCAAATATACCTCTGTCCATATAGGCTTTCTTGAAGGATTATATTTATCAAGTGCTTTATTATAAAAATCATAATTTGTCATTTCTAAATTTTTTGGCAAAACATCATAAATATTTTCAATAAAAGGATAATATCTAGTAAAGTTTTCTACTGAATTAAAGTGTGTAGCAATTATACTGCTATCATTTTGAACTATTGACTTAAAAGTCTTATCAAAATATTCTGTTAAATATATTTTTTCTTCTACTTCTTTTGTAAGTTGTGTTTTCTTTGAAAGAATCAAAGAACTACCGCCATTATCTACCTCTTTATAAAAAACGCCATCATCTGTATATTTAAATAAGTTCTTATGATTTTTATATATAAACATATCTTTATTTTCAAAAAAGTATTTATGTTCATTTTGTAGTATTTTCGTAAGATTTTCAATTTGTGAAAACTTATTGGATAGATTTTGTATTTTTGTTTCTACTAATTCATTTGTATTAGTCTTAATATCTTTTAATAAAAAATCAATACTAATCTTAGCCATATTACTATTTACTGAAAAGTAAATAATGATTAATAGTATTTCTATCAGTAAAATTGAAGTTAAAGAAGTTTTTAAATAATTTTTATAAATTAATTTTTCTAAATATATTTTTTTCATAAGAACTCTTATATAAATGATTTTTTATATTAAGAGTATCTGTTATTAATTTAACTTTTTATTAACTCATTTCAAGGGACATTAAGTACATATCCTCTCCATCTATAACTTCAATGTCGTTTTCTTGGCATTTAGGACATAAAAATTCATTTTTTTCTAAAGTAGACTCTGTTTTACAGTTATTGCATTTTATAGTTATTTTTTGTATATTTAAAACAAATTCAGCATTATGACAAATTGTTTGTTCTTTAAACGTATCAAATGCAGTTTGTAATAAATCAGGTTCAACTCCTGATAAAACACCAATTTTTACTACTACTTTTGTAACTTCTTTTGCTTCATTTTGTCTTGCGTGTTGCTCACAAGATTCTAATAATGATTGAACAATGCTATATTCATGCATTTATATATCCTTTAATCTTTTTAGTGTATTTTTTGGTTTTACTTTATTTACAAAATTAAATCTAAGTGAATGGAAAGATGAGTCCTCACACCAAAACTCATCATACATAATACTAAGCTCTTTTTCTTTTTTTTCTTCCATCAAATCTTCATCATCAAAAAATCTATCTTTTTTCTTATCTATTAACTCTTCAAAATTATCTTCATCTTCTATAAGTTCATTGGCAAAATCTTGAAGAGATTCAAAATAATTTTCAGTTTCAAATACCTCATCAATCATGCCAATACTTTTAGCCTCACTTACACTTAGAGGTAAACACTCATTAAGTAAGCTTTGAGCTTTTTCTTGTCCTACTCTTTTTGGTAAGCTATAAGTATGATACTCACTTCCAGTTAATCCCATAGTTTTATAGTGTGGATTTAAAACAACTCCATCACATCCTACTACATAATCACAAGCAAGACCTAAGAACACTCCTCCAGCACCTGCATTTTTGCCAAAAGATGCAATAGTTATAATATCGCTTGCTTCTAAGACTGACTTAACAACATCATTAATAGCATTGATATTGCTCCAGCCATCTTCACCTTGTTTTTTACTATCTTCTAAAATATTTAGATGAATACCATTACAAAAGAAATCATCTCCACCCATAAGTACTAATACTTTGTACTCTTCTTTTAGATAATCAATAGCATATTTAAGCCTTATTGCTTGTGCTGAACTCATAGCTCCATTGTAAAAATTAAAGTATAGGTATACTACTTCCCCGTCTTCTATCATTGAAATTTCATGATAAGTTTTAGAGTTGTAATCAACTATAAGCGGAAGCCTATTTTCTTGTATACCTTTGATTTTCTCTTTTAATACATAAGTAGCTGGAAGTTTAAATGAACCAACTTCTTTGATATGAGAAATCCAAATTGAGCTATCAATAGTACCAAGACAAATGGCTCCATCTCTTTTAGCTAAAATCTCTTTGGGTTTACCTTTGAAATTCTGCTCAAAACTTGCTCCATATAAATAACACTCAACTCCTTGGATATTATCTTTTACCCCAGGGTAAGAATCAGACATATTTATCTTTTTGATTATTTGCTCTGTATTATCTTTATCCCAATCTATGATTCTTTTATCCATAGTGATTGGTTCATGAATTTCATTTAGTATTTGAGGTGTTGGGATAAAATCTTTGTTTTGATAGTTTTCTAAGAACTGCTCTAAAACTTTTAAAGTAGCTTTATTTACTTCATTTCTATATATACTTGCTTTACTTGCAATTCTCATATCAAATGAAGCTTGCGCATATATATCACCTGCATCAAGATCTTGAGCGGCCTTTAGTATTACTACACCCCAGTTTTGAGATTCATTGTTTATAGCATGATCAAGGGAGTTGTGACCTCTATCTCCAATGATTCCTGGATGTAGTATGAAACTATCATAGTTTTCAAATATCTCTTTGGGAAGATACTCTTTTAGAAAGGGAGAAAATACAATATCAGGTTTAACTCTCTCAACCTCTTCTATCATAAGTTCTTTTGAAATAGCGAACTTTACACTTACTTCGTGATTTAGTTCTCTAAGCTTACAAAAAACACTTTGAGATAAAGAGTTAAAACTTGATATTATTAAAAGTATCTTCATACAAAACTACTAACAGATTCTTGGTAATAACTCACCAGTTGGTAATTCTAAAAATCTTTTTGTTCCCCATGATGAGTGAAGAACAACTCTTTTTTCATAAGCTTGCGAAACTTCTGCGATGATTGAAGCATTTGAAGAGTTCTCGAACTGTTTTAAAACTTCTATAGCTTTATCTGCTTCATCTTTATTTACAGCTAACACAAATGTACCTTCATTTGCTAAACTCATAGCTTCAAATCCAAGTAGTTCACAAATACCTTTTACTTCATCTGAAACAGGTACTTTTTCTTCTTGAACTTCGATACATACATCTGATTGATTCGCCCATTCATTAAGAACTGCACTAACACCACCTCTTGTAGCATCTCTTAAAGCAGTGATTTTAATACCTGAATCAATAAGAGCTTTTACTTGTGGCCATAAAGAAGCACAGTCACTTTGTAAAGAGGTATTTATATCCATACCTTCACGTGCAGCGAATATTGTAGCACCGTGTGCGCCTACGTCCCTACTTACTATAATCACATCATCTTGGGACACAGCATTTGAGCTAATACCTTTTTGAGTAACTTCACCAATACCCGTAGTATTGATAAAAATCTTATCAACACTTCCTTTTGGAACTACCTTTGTATCACCACTTACAACGATAGCATCATTTTTAGCTAGCTCTTCTTTCATAGATTTTACGATTTTTTCTAAGCTTTTGATCTCAAAACCTTCTTCAATAATAACTGAACAAGTTAAGTATTTTGGTTTTGCACCCATCATGCTCAAGTCATTACAAGTACCACAAACTGCCAGCTTTCCAATATCTGCACCATTGAAAAACAAAGGACTTACTGTAAATGAATCAGTTGTAAAAGCAAGGCTACCATCTTGAATGATTGCAGCATCTTCGCTTTTATTTAAAATATCATTTTTAAATGCTCTATAAAAAACCTTTGAGATTAACTCTTGGTTTTCTGCTCCACCATTTCCGTGAGCTAAAGTAACTGTTTTCATCTTATTCCTTATTTGAACTTATCTTTTTTTATTTCAATAGCACCTTTAAATAAAGGTATTGACATATTGAATTTAAAGCTTTTTAAAAAAGTCTTTTTATCAATCTCTTTTTTATCAAAATTAATTGACTTTAAACTTTCTAATAGTATTGTATTATCTTGTGTAATTATCTTTGAATCTACACCTGATTCAACTAAAATTCTTTTTGACTCATTAATAATGTTATCCTTAAGAATTAACTTATTTGTTTGCTCTTGTAAACTTACGTCTTTTAACATCAATTGCGATTCTAAATGCTTACATTGTCCACTCAATTTCATAAGAGAAGTTTGTAGTCCCATAGTTTCTTTATATAATAATTCATTTGAAATTACTGGTGCACAAAGATAGGCTTTTAATGCTTCAGATATTTTCTCTAAAGCTTCATCTCTATTTTTAGGTTCAACGGAAAGAATAGTCTCTTTATCAACTTTTTGAATATTAACATTACTTTCTATGCATAAATCATTTAGAAACTCTTCAAAATAAAGCAAATAAGGTTTTAAAATCGATTGATACTCTTCTGGTAATTCAAATATCGCTTCAAGACTATTCTCTTTTGTATTAAATGAATTTGAATACAAATTTAAAATAAGGTTTTTTGCAGATTCAAAGACTTCATTTAAAGCTCCATTTTCAAATTCATAATAAAACTCTAAATAACCTGTTTCACCATCACTATGCTTTGAATAAATATTTATATTTTCTTCAGATTTTAAAAGTTTTTCAAACTCTTCAGATTTTAATATTGGATTATCTTTACCTTTATAATCAAATAAATTAATTTTAAACCAAAATTCAAAAAAAACTTTATTATTCTTTTTATTTACTGATGCTAAGTAAAGATTTTCATTAATATATGAAGCATCATTGTTATCATAATAATGAATTTCAGCAAAATTAAATTTAATACCATTTATTAGATCAGTAAAAAACAAATGATTAATTTCAGAAAATCCACAATAAGTTAAAATACTTTCATCATCAGCATCAGTATTACTATTAGTTCTCTTATAATATTCTCTTCCAATTAATTCATTTTCTAAATATAAAACGTAATTGTCATTCTGTTCAATCAATTTAAATTTATTAGAAATATTTATACCATTAATTTTTTCAATAGTTTTTATAGTATCCATTATATTAGTCCAAATATTATACTTTTTATTTTAAGAGATTACCATATTTATAGTAAGCGGCACAAGCACCCTCAGAACTAACCATACATGAACCAATAGGTTTAGTAGGTTTACATGCAGTTCCAAATACTGTACAATCAGGTGGATTTGCAATCCCTCTTAAAATATCACCACAAATACATAGTTTATGGTCTTCTATTTCTTGCATTGGTAATACATCTTTGTAGATTACCTTTGCATTGTATTTTGAATACTCATCTTTTAGTTCTAATCCACTTGAAGGGATATTTCCTAATCCTCTCCATTTGAACATCACTTTATTAAAGTATTTTTCCATCATATCTTGTGCTCTTTGATTACCATCATAAGAAACAAGTCTTTTATACTCGATTTCAAGTTCACATCTATCTTCGATAAATTGCTTTAAAATCATAGAGATTGACTGCATTACATCTACTGGCTCAAACCCTGCAACTACTACTGGTCTTTCATAATCCCTTGGAAATTGCTCATAGATTTTTGAACCACTAATTACAGATACATGAGAAGGGCCTAAGAAAGCATCGATTCTATTGTTGTATGAATCTACATGCTCGTCTCTACTATCTATTAGCTCTTTCATCACTTCTGGAACTGTTACGTGATTGATATGGAAAAACAGATTTTCAATATCTTGTTTTACTACAGCTTCTAAAAGTGAACATGTCATAGGAGTAGTTGTCTCAAACCCAATAGCAAAGAAGATAATCTTTTTACTTGGATTCTCTTTGGCTATTTTGATACAGTCCATAGGTGAGTAAACAAATCTTACATCTGCACCTTTACTTCTTGCATCTTGTAAACTTCCCTTACTTCCTGGAACTTTAATCATATCACCTAAAGTAACTAAGATTACGTCTTCTTGAAGTGAAAGAATATATGCACTATCGATTCTCTCTTTTGGCATAATACACACAGGACAGCCTGGTCCATGAATGAAGTTGATATTATCAGGTAGAAGTTGAGGAATACCATACTTCATAATAGTATGTGTGTGTCCACCACATACTTCCATGATATTTATAGTCTTTCCTAACTTTTTAGCATCTTCATTTATGATTTTTTGATAAGCTTTAATAACATCTGGGTCTCTAAAACCATCATATAAATCTTTTAATTCTAATTCTTTTTCCATACTATTACCCTATCGGTTTGGACAATTTTCAGACTCAGCAATAATCTTACCTATCTTGCCGTCTTGCGGTGTTTGCTTCGCATCCACATCGCAATCGGCGTGCGGAGCTAAAGAAGACAAACTATTGTCTTCTCTTTGACGCTCCTCCTCTTCCATTTTGTCTATAATTTCTCGATAAATTTTCAATGACTCTAAAGCATCCTCTTCATCAATCTTATTCATAGCAAAGCCAATGTGTAACAATACATAATCACCAACTTTTACTTCTTGGTCAATTAAGTCTAAAGAAGCAGACCTCTCAACACCCATAGTATCAACTACACAAGTGTTCATCTCTTCATTGATGCTTTTAATTTTTGAAGGAATTGATAAACACATAGCCTTATCTCAACTTTCTTTTAAATTCAATCCAATCAATTACTCTTTGAAGTGATTCTTTGTCATTGATATTTACTTCTAAAATATCTACATTTGGTTTTAATTTTCTAGCTTCCGCTTTTTCTTTTTCCACATCATATTGGAAGTGAGGTAAAAGGTCAGTTTTTGTAATAAGAATTAAATCAGCTGCTCTAAACATAACTGGATATTTAGCAATTTTATCTTCACCCTCTGGTACTGAAACTAATACAATATTTAAGTGAGTTCCCACATCATAAGATGCCGGACATACTAAGTTCCCTACATTTTCAACAAAACATACATCTAAGTCTTCTAAAGGCATATCATGTAAACCTTTATGAACCATAAATGCATCCAAGTGACATGCACTACCTGTTTGAATTTGAGTAGCTTTAATACCTTTAGCTTTTAATCTATCTGCATCTCTGTTTGTCTCTAAGTCACCTTCAACAACACCATATTTAAAGTCAACCATATCAGCTAAGTTCTCAAGTAAAGTTGTTTTTCCACTTCCAGGACTACTCATAAGATTGATACCTAAAACACCTTGCTTATCAAAATGTGCTCTATTGTGAGCAGCTTCGTGATCGTTTTTGTCTAATATTTTTTTGATAACTGAAATAGTTTTAGTATCATTTAACTGTGGGTTATGATGTAAAGTATCATGTGCAGCTTGGTGAGAAGCTGAATCTCCATGGGAGTGGTCATGGTCATGATGATGGTGGTGGTCTGTAATACTACATCCGCAATCTGTACACATATTTTATTCCTTTTTTGTGAATAGTTATTCATTTTTATTAGTTTATCTCATATTTCATAAATTTAATCTAATTTTATTTGTCTCTTGTGTATTTTTTGGAAAAAATTATTAATTAAAAATATAATTCTAAAGAATAATAAGGAAAAGTTATACGTTACGATTGTGATTTTACTGCATTATATATCTATATAACACAAAATATAACACAAACATGGTTACCTTAATTTATTCTTTAATAATTTTAAGCAATAATTTATATTCGTTTTATTAAATAAGGGAGGTACCAATGCTAAAAAACATTAGTACAAAAGTAAAACTATTAATACTACCTATCACATTTATAGGAATTGTAATAGTTTCAAGTTTAGTTTTCAGCTACTTTAATAGTATGGCTGAAAAGAGGATTCACGTAGCAGTAGAAACAGATGTTTTTATTCAACAAGTTCTAAAAGGTAGAATTTCAGTTTATCAATTTTTAAGAGCTCCAGGGGAAAAGACTGCAAATAAAGTTAGAAATGATTTTAAAAACTTAAATAATCAAGTCACAAAATTAAAACCTTTACTTGATGATGAAAAAAATTTAAAATTAGCTAACAGTATTCTTTCTTTATCAGATGAATATATCAAAAATTTTGATAAATTTGCCTCTGATAAAATAACTGATTTTAAAAATGGTAAAAAAGAAGATAGTCCTAAAGTCTTAAATGTTATAAAACAAATGGTTCAAAAAGGATTAGAACTTGAAAAAGAGTTAGCATCAATAAATGAAAATGCTATAAAACACAAAGATGAAGCACAAGCTACCATGAGTAATGTACTTATTGCTATTGCAGTTTTATCTATTTTATTATTCTTAACATTTAGTCTTTTATTATCTAATCAATTATTAGGTTCAATTAAAAACTTCCAAAATGGTCTTTTAAGCTTTTTCCAATATGTAAATAAAGAAAGTGATCAAGTAGAAATGTTAGACGATTCTGCAAAAGATGAGTTTGGAGCGATGGCAAAAGTTGTAAATAAAAATATTCAACAAGCAAAAGATACTATAGATGCAGATAATAAATTCTTAGATGAAATAAATGATATTGTTCATGTTATAAAAGATGGATTCTTAAATAAAAGATTAGATCATGCAACAAAAACTGCAAGTTTAGAAAACTTAAGAGAGCAAATAAATGAAATGCTTTATAGCTTACAACTTAGAGTTTGTACAAATATAAATGATATTTCTTTTGCACTAGAAAGATATGCTGCTCTTGATTTTACGCATAGAATTCATGGCTGTAATAGTGGTGTTACTGTGGGACTAAATAATCTAGCTGATATTATAAATGATATGTTAGTAGAAAACAAGTCAAATGGTTTAACACTAGGAGATAGTAGTAATATTTTACTTAATAATGTTGATACTTTAAATAAAAATTCAAATGAAGCAGCTGCATCACTAGAACAAACAGCAGCAGCAATTGAAGAGATTTCTAGCAATATATCAAATAATACTCAAAATGTAGTTGAAATGTCTAAATTAGCTTCAAGTGTAACAAGTTCTGTTTCACAAGGACAAGCATTAGCAAATAAAACTACAGATGCTATGACAGAAATAGATAATGAAGTAAATGCAATTAATGACGCTATTACAGTAATTGATCAAATTGCCTTCCAAACAAACATCCTTTCACTAAATGCAGCGGTAGAAGCTGCTACTGCTGGTGAAGCAGGAAAAGGTTTTGCAGTTGTTGCACAAGAAGTTAGAAATCTTGCAGCAAGAAGTGCTGAAGCTGCAAAAGAGATTAAAGAATTAGTTGAAACAGCTACAATTAAAGCCGATGAAGGTAAAAAGATTTCTGATGAAATGATTAGTGGATATGAGCAGTTAAATACTAATATTAACAAAACTATTGACTTAATCAAAAATGTTGAAGCTTCTAGTAAAGAACAACTCTCAGGTATTGAGCAAATTAATGATGCCGTGAACTCTTTAGATAGACAAACACAAGAAAATGCAATGATTGCAAATCAAACTTATAAAGTTGCAGTGCAAACTGATAATATTGCTAAATTAGTTGTTGAAAATGCAAATGCAAAAGAATTTATCGGAAAAGATGAAGTAAAAGCAAAAACTCTTGATTCAAAAACAGAACAACAAAATGCAACATATAATATAAAACTTCCAAAAAAAGAAAATAAAACTTCTAAAATTGAAAATCAAAAATTTGAAGATAATTCTTCAAAAGATGATGATGAATGGACAAGTTTTTAAGCTTGTCTTATAATCTATAACTTTGATAAAAAGTGCTAAAATGTTTTTATGAGATGTAAAAACTGTAACAATAGTACTTTTTATCATATTGAAAACAATTACATAAAATGCAAAAATTGCAAGAAAAAATACTCTCTTAAAAAACTCAAAAAAGACACAAAAATTATTGAATATTTTTGTAATAACATAAATGCAAATGAAGCAGCAAAACTTTTACATATTAATTATAGAACTGCTAAAAATAGATATGATCAACTAAGATATAAACTATCAAAATATTTAGAAGATGAATACAACAAAACAGCAAAAGATTATAGTAATTATGAAGAGTATTATTATTTTAATACAAAACAAAGACAAAAAAAAATCAAATCTTTATTTGAAGCTGTTAATATTATTGGTTTTTATTCAGAAGATAAGGTATATACACTTCTAATGCCTCAAATACCAAGTAGAACAAAAGAAGAGAGTGAATATTTTCAAGAGTATTTATCTTGGCATAAAATTTATTCTAAAGAATCCTATAAAAAAACAAACCTTAAAAAGTTTTGGCTTTTTTTAGAAGAAAACCTTAAAAAATATAAAGGCTTTAATCAAGAACACTTTTTTTACTATTTAAAAGAGTGTGAGTTTAAATTTAATTATTCGAAAAAAGAACAAATTACTATACTTAATAAAATTTATTAAATCTTTATTCTTTATCAAAACTATCTACAATAATAGCTCCCATAGAAGCAGGCATAGTAATTACTATTAATCTTTTTATTGCTATTATAGGCTCTGTTAAAAGAGGTAACTTATCAATAGAAATTAAAACCAAAGCTACAACTAATGCTGAAATAATATATGCAATAATAATTCTTAAAATAAAAACAAATATACGATGAACTACTCTTCCTTGAAAGACACTTTCATAAGCAAATAAAGCTAGAAAACTAACAGATAATAAAAATACTAAAGTCAAATTTGTAAAAGGAAGACTCTCACTAATTCTCCAAGCTTCTTCTGAAAAAGATATTGGTACAGCAAAAGCAAATGATCCTACTGCTATTTGTCCTATGTCTTTCATATCTATATTTAAATTCATTTTATTAAACCCTTACTTGATTTTTTCCACTATTCTTTGCTTTATAAAGTAATTCATCTGCTTTTTTTATAATATCTTCTTCATTTTGTTTATCATGAATATTTTCATTAGAACTTATTCCAATACTAATCGTTATCTTCATCTCATCTTTATATTCTTCGAAAATAGCTAATCTTATTTTTTCTGCAATTTGAAAGGTATCATCTTTATTTGTATCAGGGAAAATCACGCATAACTCTTCTCCTCCATATCTAAAAGCAATATCCATTTTTCTAATATTTTTCTTTATAAGAGATGAAATTTTTGATAATACCTCATCTCCTTTTTGATGACCATAGGTATCATTTATATTTTTAAAATCATCTATATCAATCATTATAAAAGAAAATATAGACTTTTTTCTTTTTGCTTTTTCAAAAATCTTTTTAATAAAAACATTTAAAACATCTCTTTTATAAAGTCCTGTAAGTTCATCAATTGTTGCTATTTTAGAAATAGAATCAAACTCATCTTCAAGGATGATTCTCATATCCTCAGAAACACTTTTTATGTTTTCTATATAATCAACACTTGCTACGTTTATTCCTACTTTTCTATTTAGTTTTTTTTCTAAACTTTTCATGTGAGAAACAAGTTTTTTCCAAGTATCCTTTGCTTCTTTTTCATCAAGTTTTTTATGAATTAAAACAGATATAATTTTTGAATAAGGATTTTTTATTTCACTAATAAAATTTTTTAGATTTTTTTCATTATAAGCTAATTTATTAATTTTACTTGAATCTAAATTTTCTAACCTCTCATTTTTTATAATCGTTTCTATCTGCTCTTCACTCATATATTTTTTATCCTAGTTTATTTTTAAATATCTTTTTACATTATACTTATATAAGATTAATTAAAAAAGTATGTATGCACCACATCAGCTAAAATATATAAAACTAATAGGGAAAAGATAATCTTATTTGTATTCATAAATCCTCTTTTTATAATTCTATTGTAAGTATATTAACTTACTGTAAATAAAACTTTCATATAATCTATTTTTTATTACAAAGGATAAAAATGTTAAAAAATTCATATTCTAGATTTAGAATTATTTCTTTTTTGGAAGGTCTTTCTTATTTGATATTAGTTTTTATTGCAATGCCAATAAAGTATATAGGAGAAAATCCTTACCCTGTTAAGATAGCAGGTATGGGTCATGGTGTGTTATTTATACTTTTCTGTGTTTTTTTATTTGAAGCATTAAAAAAATGCAATTGGGATAAAGGTATAGCTTTTCAATATTTTGTATATTCATTAGTTCCCTTTGGATTTATTTTAATAGACAAATCATTAAAAAATCAAGCACAAGATAACTAGAGTGTTTTTCGCAGCAGGCTTTTTAGGAACGAAAGCTTTTTTATTTATGGATATAGTGACAATCTTTTTTGCACTACTTCCTTTTTTACTAGCATATAGTATTAAACTAGCAGTTGATAAAAAATATAAACTTCACTTTATATCTCAAACTATAATTTTAGTTGTAACTTTGATTATGGTTTTAATATTTGAAATTGGAGTTAGAATATCAGGTGGTTTTATAGAGTATGCAGAAAATAGTGGTGTCTCTTATGATTTCTTACTTATATTTTTAATTGTACATATTGTTATTGCTATTTTTGCTATTGCTGGTTGGTTGTATTTATATATAAGTTCTTTTAAACTATTTAAAAAAAGTGGCTTTAAAGAGCTTTCAAATACAGCTCATAAGAAAATAGGAAAAGCTATTTTTGCTTCACTAACTCTTACTTCTATTATGGGAGTGAGTATTTATATATTTTTATTTATATAAAAAAAGGGCTAGATAAAATATCTAGCCCTTTTTTGTTTATAGTTATAAAATACTAGAATTTAAAAATTCCTGTTTCATTTAAAATTACAACAATTAATGCAATTGGAATAATATATCTAACCATAAAGAACCAAACTTTTGTTAAGAAGCTTCCCATTAAAGGAACTAGTTCATTTTCAACTGCTTCTTTATCCATAAAGTGTCCGATGAATACTACTACTAAAATTCCACCAATTGGAACTAAAATAGTTGAACAAACGAAGTCTAACCAGTCAAATAAACCTTTTTCTCCTACCATTAACATAGGTGAATAATCTGAAATATTTGATAATAATGCTGCAATACCTAAGATATAAAAGAATACACTACAAATTATAGCAGCTTTAATTCTTGACATACCAAATCTATTTATGAAGTATGATACTGTTGGTTCTAACATTGAAATAGCTGATGTGATACCAGCAAAAGCAATAGCAATAAAGAATAATAATGCTAAAGTTGAACCAATTGAACCGAATTCATAGAATACTGATGGTAATGAAATAAATACTAAACCTGCACCTTTTGTAGACTCTGCTCCTTTATCAAATAATAAAGTAAAGATGATAAGACCTGCAACAATTGCTACCATTGTATCAATAATTGAAATTAAAATAGATGACTTAACAATATTTGCTTCCTTTGGAAGAGATGCCGCATAAGTAATAATAATACCCATACCTAATGATAATGTATAAAATGCTTGCCCAATAGCTACAATAATAGCTTCTGAAGTAAGTTTCGAGAAATCAGGATCAAACATAAAATGAACAGCTTTAGAGAAACTCTCAACATTTATAGAATAAACAAATAATATTGCTAAAATTAGTGCTAATAAAGGCATTAGAATTTTATTTATTTTTTCAATACCATCTTTGATACCTTTTAAAATAATTGCAGTAACTAAAACAAATACAACAGTATGATACATAAGTTGTGTTTGTACATCACTTGTTAATAATCCCATAAAAATATCTTTTGATTGTTCAACTGTTGAAGGTAATCCTTGTAAAGATATAGCTATATAATGGAAAATCCATCCAATTACTACAGAGTAATAAGATAAAATTATTAATGGCACAATTACCATAAAGCCAGCCCATTTCCAAAGCTTTTTGTTTCTAACTGCTAAATTTTCAAACATTGAAACAGCATCACTTCTTCCTAGCTTACCAATAAGTAACTCTGAAATTAATACAAATACTCCAATAAATAAAGCTGTAATTAAATAAACTAATACAAAGGCTCCACCTCCATATTCACCTGTAACATACGGGAATTTCCATACATTTCCTAAACCAACTGCTGAACCTACAGCAGCTAAAATAAATCCAAACCTTGTAAATCTTGATGAATTCATAGTTCTCCTTAATTTAAAAACAAAAGATTTTATCTAAAATTAAGTTAAACTATTATGTAACAATTACATAATTATTTCAAAATTAATTCTTATTTTCTATAATATATAAATTTAATAGTAACTTTATGATTCGATAATAATTGGTGAATACATATTCATAAATATAACCTCACTTATAACGTAAAAAGCAAAAACTGTAATGTTTTTTTTATTAGAATGAAGTAATTTTAAAAAAGGAGCATACAAAAATGAATAATTTTACAATCAAATCTAAACTGATTATTTCATTTTCAATTATCAGTATACTTATAGTTTTGCTGGGACTATATAGTGTATTTGGTATATACAAATCAGCAGAAGGCTTTTCTAATTATAGACAGATGTCTAGAAATACTGTTTTAGCAAGTAGAGTTCAGTCAAATATGTTGATGGTAAGAATGAATGTTAAAGATTTTTTAAATACTTCATCAAATAAAGATATTGAAGAGTTTGAACATTTTTATAACAAAACCAAAAAATTAGCAGATGAGGCTTTAAATAAAATTTATGAGCCAAAAAGAAAAACTTTGATAAAAGAGTTATCAAAAGATTTATCTAATTATAAAAAAAAGTTTTTAGTTGTAACAGAATATGTACAAATTAAAAATAATGTTGTTGCCACTAATTTAGATATAAATGGTAAAAAAGTTGAAACTCTTTTAACAAATCTTATGAATAGTACTGAAAAAGATGACGAGTTAAAAACTTCCCTTGCTACTGCAAAAAGTATAAGAAACTTACTTTTAGCTAGACTTTATACTTCTAACTTTTTAATTTCAAATAAAAAAGAAGATTATCTAACAGCAAGAAAAGCCTTTAAAAACTTAAATAAAGACTTAAATAAGATTCAAAAACAACTTCAAACACCTCAAAGAAAAAAACTTTTAAAAGAAGCTATTTTATTAATAGATACATATTCAAATGGTTTAACACAAATTATTGCTTTAATTAATGAAAGAAATAAAGTAGTTAAAGAACTTGATATTATTGGTCCAAATATTGCTAAAATAGCAAATGATATAAAACACTCAATTAAAAAAGATCAAGATGTTGTTGGGTCAAGTGTTTCAAAAACAAATAACAATTTAGAAATAGCTGTTGAACTTATTTCACTTATAGTAGTATTAATAATTCTTGCACTTGGTATTTATATACCAAGAGATATAAACTATCAAATTAGTCAGTTCCAAGAAGGCTTACTAAACTTCTTTAAATACTTAAATAGAGAAACTAATACAGTTGAGCAGTTATCAAATACAACAAATACAGAAATAGGAATAATGTCAAAAGTTGTAAATGAAAATATTCAAAAAGCTAAAAAAGGCATCGAAGAAGATAGAGCTATTATAGATGAGACTATTACAGTTTTAGGTGAATTTGAAAAAGGTGACTTATGTCAAAGAATCACAACAGAAGTAAACAATCCTGCATTAAATGAACTTAAAAATGTTCTTAATAATATGGGTTCACACTTAGAGCATAATATTGAAAATATTTTAGATGTACTTGAAGAGTTTTCAAACTACAACTATTTAAATAAAGTAAATACAAAGGGAATAAAAGAGCATTTAGAAAGATTAGCTAATGGAGTTAATAGTTTAGGTGATTCTATTACTACTATGTTAATTGAAAATAAATCAAATGGTTTAACACTAAATAGTAGTTCAGATGTACTACTTAAAAATGTAGATACTTTAAATATAAGTTCAAATGAAGCAGCAGCATCACTTGAACAAACAGCAGCAGCACTTGAAGAAATCACAAGTAATATATCTTTAACAACACAAAAAATTACTAGAATGAATGATTTAACATCAAGTGTTACACAATCAGCAAATAAAGGTGAAAACTTAGCACTTAAAACAACTACTGCTATGGATGATATAAACACACAAGTTGATTCAATCAATGAAGCAATAACAGTAATCGATCAAATAGCATTCCAAACAAATATTTTATCACTAAACGCAGCGGTAGAAGCAGCAACAGCTGGTGAAGCTGGAAAAGGTTTTGCTGTTGTTGCACAAGAAGTAAGAAATTTAGCTTCAAGAAGTGCTGAGGCTGCAAAAGAGATTAAAGATTTAGTAGAAAAAGCCACATTAAAAGCAAATGAAGGTAAAACTATTGCTCATGATATGCAAGAAGGTTATGTTCAATTAAAATCTAATATAAATGAAACAATTGAACTTATAAGTGATGTATCTAATGCTTCAAATGAACAACAAACAGGAATAGTTCAAATAAACGATGCTATAAACTCTTTAGATGCACAAACTCAAAAAAATGCAAACATAGCAACTGAAACTCAAAAAATAGCTACAAATACTTCTACTATAGCAAATACTATTGTACAAAATGCAAATGAGAAAGAGTTTCAAGGAAAAGATGAAGTAAAAGAAAAAAAAGAAATTTGGGAAGATTTTTAAATCCTAAACTTTTTATATAATAAAAGAGGTTTTAAACCTCTTTTAAAATCTATATGAAAAAGCTATTGACATAACTTTTGTATCTACATCCTCTTTATTTTCAGGTAACTCTTTTCCATTTTGAAAAGAATACTTTAAAAAAATATCAAACTCTTTAAATTTTTTACCAACACTTAAGATATAAGTTTTATCTTGCTCCATGGCATGATGCTGAACTTTAGTTCCATCATCAAGTACAGTAAAAGCTCTCTTTCCAAAAAAAGTAGCTACACTTCCTATATAGCCCTGATGATTAGCTACAAGTTTAATACCTTTTGTTAGATAATCTTTTTTCTTAAAAGTATAAGAAGCGTATTTATCTCCATGAATATCTATTTTTTTACAAAGCCAATTATCTTTAATTTTGTATTATCAATTTTAAAAGCTTTTTGTATAGCTAAATCATATTGTCTTACATCAAATTTTTCATAATCACTATTGTATATATCAGCTTTTAAACTTAAAGCTTTTGTAAAATTATAACTTCCACCCAATCCATAAATTTTTCCTTGATCAGTAGGAGCTAGATTATCAATAATTTTTAAGTAACTTGTTTTCAACTTTATATTTTCATTTAGTTTATATAGATATTTCAAATTGTATTTTTCTATATCTAATGAAGGCAAAGTAATTTTTTTTATTGAATGTTCTCTCTTAACTCTATCACTTTGATATCCTAAATTAAAAGAATGATTTTTAAAGTTATGAAGAATGCTAAAATTATGAATTTTTGCACCACTTTTTTTTGTCATAGAGTTATTAAAATCTTTAATAGCATAAGCATAATTTAAAGTTGTGCTAGCATAAATTGTACTGCTTAAAATAAGAGAACCTAATATTAGTTTTTTCAATATAATTCCTTTTTTACAACTAAGTTGCATAATTTAAAGTTATAATTATACATAGTATATTTTAAATGCAACTTAGTCGCAAAAAAGAAAATTAAAATACGAAAACTAAATCATTGATAGTAAGATTGTAAATTTGAACTTTTACTCCACTGCTATCTAAAATAGAGTATGTAATAGTAAGATCATTAGGATTTTGTATTTCAGGATTTAATTCTACAAATTTTTTAAACTTATCAAAATCTACAATGCTATAAATGAACATTGCTTTTTCTTTAAACTTTTCATTATTTATATACTTTTCATATACTTCTTTGTACGTAACTTCATCATACTTATCATAAAAATTCTTTTTATACATTGCTTCACAATATTCTTGTTTTGAAAATTTATCCGTGTTATAAGTATTATACTCTTCTGCAATAATTGCTTCTAAATCTGGATGTATTTCAAAAAAATTATATTTTATATATCCATTTTCATTTGAGATTTCATGAGTTGTTTTAATCATTTTTCACCTTAAATATTTTTTGTGATTTTAACATATAAAATTTTATATATTAGATTTGAATTTATTTTGTATCTATTTAATAATATTTAAATATATACACTTTATATAAGTTTAAATCAAATTTTTGAAAACTATTTTCATCTAATTTTTCTAAAAAATTATTTTTTCAAATAAAGCCTATATATAGAGTTTTTAGAATATTTTCATACATAATATTATATATTTATTCCATTAATATCTTATATGTTTTGTTATACTTTTACTTATTATATAATGTAGATTTTTTATAGTTTTTATTTTTATATATCAAAAAGACTAAAGTAGAAGAAAAAGAATCTAAATAGTCCCTACTCTATTTAGAAGTTTTCTTTTTAAAATTAAATTATATGGTAAATTTGACCAACAGAAATTCCACCATCATTTAAAGGAATTTCTTTAGAATAGTAATATTTTGTATTTTGATTTTTTAGCTTTTTACATACTAATTCTAAAAGAGTTTTATTTTGAAAAACTCCTCCACTTAGTACAACATCTAAATCTTTATGAGTAGAAGAAATATCAAGTATTAGTCTGACTAAAGTATTAATAAACTTAGAACAAATAAGTTTAGAATCTTCGTCTTTTAGCATTTGTTTTATAATTTGACTTATATCTATTTGTTTATTCTCAATTCTATAATCATAGCTCTCAGTTATAGTTTTATCATAGTTTTGTTCTATTATAAGTCCTGTTTGACCTTCATAGCTTTGAATATGAAGCAAATTAGCAATACTAGCAACTGCATCAAATAGTCTTCCAACAGAGCTTGTTAATGGTGCATTTAAACCTTTTTGCCACATTGTGTGCATTAACTTAATTTCACTTTTTGAAAAAGCATTTATTACACTATTATCAAGTAATAAAACTTCTTCTAATGAATAAATATCGAATAACAAAGATAAAGCAACTCTTTTAGGTTCTTTTACAGCTTTCTCTCCTCCTAAAAGTTTGAAATATTTTAAATTATAAGCCCTTTTATACTCATTTTTATTACATATAAAAACCTCACCACCCCAAATATTTCCATCATCGCCATATCCAGTACCATCAAAAGAGATTCCTAAAACATCGTTTTTTAACTTATATTCCGCCATAGTTGAAAGAATATGAGCATAGTGATGTTGAACTTGTACAAGTTCAAAATCTTGAGCTTTTGCCCATTTTACACTCTCATAATTTGGGTGCTTATCACAAACAATCATATCAGGTTCAAAATCATAAAAGTTTTTAAAAGTATCAATAGTTCTAACAAAATACTCAACAGAATCTATAGAGTTTAAATCTCCAATATGTGGAGATACAATAATATTATTTTCTATAGCTAATGAAATAGTTGATTTTTGGTTTGCCCCTAAAGCTAATATTTTCTTTTTAGTCTTTTTCTCTAAATTTATAGTTGTTGGAGCATATCCTCTAGCATTTCTTAACTTTGAAATATTATTGTTGACAACTTGTATAACAGAATCATCACAAGCATTTACAATATCTCTATTAAAATCAAGTACAAAATCTACAACGTGTCCTAATTTTTCTAATATTTCATCTTTAAATCTAATAATTGGTTCATCTTTTAAGTTAGCACTTGTTGCAACTAAAGGCTTTTTGAAAAACCTAAATAATAAATGATGAAGTGGCGTATAAGCAATAAAGCACCCTAGTCTATCAATATTTGGAGCTACTAAAAAAGAAAGATTTGTATTTTTTTGTTTTTTCACTAATACTATTGGTTTTTCTTTTGAGTCTAAAAGCTCTTCTTCTTTCTTTGATATAACTGTATAAGTTTTAATAGTATTTAGATTTTCAAACATCAATGCAAATGGCTTATGAGGTCTATTTTTTCTATTTCTTAACTCTTTAACACTCTCATCATTTGTAGCATCACAAAGTAAATGAAACCCACCTAAACCTTTTATTGCTACTATTTTTCCATCATTAATATAATCTGCACATTTTTTTATTGCTTCTATATTTGAAAATAATGCTTCTTTTTTATTATACAAAACTACTTTTGGACCACATTCTTCACAAGCTACAGGCTGAGCATGATATCTTCTATTTGTAGGATTTGTATACTCTTCTTCACATTTAGAGCACAATTTAAATTTAGACATAGATGTGTTTACTCTATCATAAGGCACTGTTTTTATAATAGAATATCGTGAACCACAATTAGTACAATTTGTTAAAGCATAATTGTATCTAAAGTTACTCTTATCATTTATGTCATCTATACAATCTTGACAAATTGCCATATCAGGTGAGATAATAGTACTCTTATTATTCTCATTGGTACTTTGAATTATTTCAAAACTTTTATACTCTTTATTTTCTGTTATTTTTACTACCTCAAAAGAATCTATCTTTGATAAAACAGGAGGTTTACTTCTTAACTCTTCGATAAACTTAGTGCAGTTTTTTTCAGAGGCATAAAGAACAATATTAACTCCTTCTTCGTCATTGTTTACCCAACCTTTTATATCATATTTCAAAGCTAAATTATATACATAAGGTCTAAACCCTACTCCTTGAACTATACCTTTTACTTTTATTTTTTTACTTATCATTTGCACACTTTATTTAACTATTAATTTTGAAGATACTTCTAAAAGTATTTTTCGATTTAATCTTCTTTCTATTTCTTTTCTTATTGCTTTATACTCTAAAGTACTTGTGAAACTATTACTTATAAGCTCCATTCTTACATAAACATACTCTTGTTTATCTTCTAAATCTAAAAGTTTTAATACTATATCTTTATCATTTACATTTACTTTTTTTAACTCTTTTATTTTATTTGAAAGTTCATTTTTTTCAACCATTTTTTCAAATGTATTTACTAAAGGTACGCTAATAAATACTAATAATAAAAACGTATAAAGTAAACCTTTTTTTGCTTTTTTAATTGGTGAGTATCCTAAAACAATAAATGTTAAAGAAGCACTAAGAGTAATCCCCACTAAGTTGGTAATAAAAAGTAAAAATGATCCATAAATAATATCTAAATCCATTAGACCAATACCTATACCTGTTACACTTAAAGGAGGAACTAAAGCAACAGCTATTGCTACTCCTGCTAGGGATTTGATTACCTCTTCTTTTGAGTTTGCATAAGCTCCTGCTATTCCAGAAAAAATTGCTACAAGTAAATCTAATAAATTAGGATTTAATCTACTTTTCATCTCATAAGTTATTTCATCTAAAGGCATAAAACAAGTAAAAATTGAAGATACAAATAAGGCTATAATAACCCCATAAGTTAAGGTTTTAATACTTTGTATAATCAAAAAACTATTTGCTCTTACCACTCCCATTGATAGTGATATCATAGGAGCCATTAAAGGGGCTAAAATCATCGCACCAATAATAACAGGAGAAGAGTTAGCAAAAAGTCCTGTAGTTGATAGTAAGGTACTTAAAGTCATTAAAGTAGAAAAAATAAATGTGATTTTTGCACTTTTTTTAAGACTTAAAAATAAATCTTTAAAATCCTCTTCAGAAGCTCTTTTAAAAAATGGTAACTTCTTTTTTAATAAAACCTCACTTAATTCCTCTTTTGGCAAACTATCTACTTCTATAGATTCTTTTTCTTCTTCATCATTTTTTTCATCTTTTATATACTCTTTTAATTTACTTCCTAAATGTAGGTTAAAAGTATCTTTTAAAACAAAAATCTCTATGCTTTTAACATTTTTAACTACTATATCATCAGCAATATAATCCATAGCTTCTTTAGATTCTATTTTTAAAGACTCACTTTTTATAAACCCTAAACTTTTAGGAAGAGATAAAACAGAGATTTTTTCATAAAAAAATATTGAAATTAAATATATAAAATAAGCTAAAAGTGATCCAGGTGATAATATCAAAGCATTTAATTTTCCATCTTGAATAGAGAGTTTATCTTTTAAAGCACTATTATTACTATTTAAAGAGTGTTCTAAAATAATAATACCAGAAGCCACTGTCTCAAAACTATAATCTTGAGAAGTTGTAAACTTATATGGTTTAAATTTTATATTAAATAAGTTTTTAAAAAAAGTTTTTATTTTATCAAACTTTGTATTTAACTTATAGCTGTTTATACCATGCATATCACCTATTTCTATTTTATTTAAAATAATCTCATCATTACACTTAAGTAAATCTATTTTTGTTAATAGTTTTTGATTTAAGGCATCATCAAGTGCTTCTTTAAGATTCTTTGATATACCATAGTTTGACATACAATTATTAGCATCATCATTTGGTAAAATAGCTAGATTTATATCATGGTGGATATGCTCTTTAAAAAAACTTTTGATTTCATTGTCATTTAAATCAAGAAGGTAAAGAGCATTTTTTTCTTTTATTTTTTTTTGATAATTTCTTGCAGTTACTTGAAGTTTGTATTTTTCTTTAAGATATTTATTTATTTCATCTTCATTATTTTTACTATTCTCACTAAAAAGTAAATATATTTTTTCATACATTCATAACCCCAAATATTTATTTCTGTATTACAAACTCCTTATTATAGTAAATATTGAAGTTTTTAGTAATACTTTTTTCTACTAGTGCAGTAAATATATCATATCTAAACATATCACCACATAAACTAACTCCATCTAAATCATAAGAGCTATTTATATTATCTAATTCATACCCTATAAAATGGGCTAAACTCTCTATAAAACCTAAGGATATAGTCTCTTCATCTACCCCAGCTAATTTAAAACTCATAGCTGATTTGATAAGTTTTACATAATCAAATTCTCTATTATAAAGCTTTTCATCTTCTACAAGCTTATAATCTATTCGCGGGCCTTTTTCTAGCATACATTTGTTGGCATTTTCTAAAATATCTTCTTTAAAACATAATATTTGTTTTGCGATTTTCCAATAATTATAAAAAGATTTTGTTTTATAAGAAGAAATATCACTTTTTAAAGCTTCATTGTAATCATCTTCAAACTTTTCTTTATAATTTTGCAGTAATCTACTACTTGTTTCATCGTTTTTCATTGTCTCAAAAAACTGTTCTATACTATTTGGAATATAAAAAGGTTTTACAATATCTATAAGACCATCAAACTTTTGGCTATAAAAAGATAAACCATCATCATCTTTTGTACTAATATAAAAGTTCACGATTGATTTATCAAAAAGTTCATTTTCAGCTAATACTGTCATAAATTGTGATTTATTTTTTTCTTCAAATTTACTATAAATTACATCTAAACTTTTATCATAAGAGTTTGATTTTAAAATAAATTTTTTATTTTCAAAACATTTTATAAGAGGAATATCTAAAACTTTATTTGTTTGTGTTTTTTCTTCTATATCTAAAAATATATCAAATTCATTTTCTTTATTTTCTATATTTAAAAAATTTATGTTTAATTTTGATAATTCTGTGCATAAAAAATATAAAGTCAAATCATTAGCAAATCTTATATTTATAAAATCTTTTTTAATTTGGTTTTTAAGTTTGTATATTTCATTTATTTTAAAATCAATTGAAGGTTTTTCTATACATGCAAGAGAAACAATATCTGTTCTATTTTCAACTACTAAAGAAGATATATTTACTAAATTTGTAGCCAATAGATTTTCACTTGAATCTAAATCCTTTAACTTTGAAAAAACAAATGTTCCACTAAGAGTTTTGATTTTGATTTTTTTGTTTTCATTGATTTTTTCTGCTAGGTTTTCAAAAAGTTCTTTTGATGAATTTACTTTGTGATTATCTAAAATAAAATTAGCTTCTTTATAAGAGTCACAAATTTCACAAGATTTAAAAGCATTATAGTAATCTTTACTTTTTTCATCTTCTACAGCTTTTAAACAAGTAGGACAAAATGAGATTAAATTATCTTGCTCTAAAGACATACTTTGTACATTTGGAAGTTCATCAAGAGGATTGACACTTACATCATAATAAAAAATAGACATAGGAAGATATAAAGATAATGAGTTTGAAAAATCACTCAAGCTTTCTTGTGAGCATTTTATATATAAGTATATAAAATCTAGTTTTTGAACTATTTTATACTCACAAGAACTTTTTTTTGCAGCAAGATCTAAAAACTTCCCAAAGGTTTTGTTTTTAGATAAATACTTAAATTTAAACTCTAGGACCATTTTTAATCTCCCGTTTAAAAGAAACCTCACTTATTGATTCTATAGTTATATCTGAATTAATAATCTTTGATTTCACATCTAATTTTTCAAGATATTTTATCACTACATTTTCCATTGTATTTACAGCATTTACAATTTCATTACTTAAATCAAAAGTAGTATCATCAGCAACTCTTTTTGGTATAACACCCAAAACATTTGTTGTTGGTAAATCACGATTCATATCAATCATATTTAATGTTTGTAACATTTCAATTTCATGGGCACTTCCTTGCCAGTTAATGTGAGAAGGTGTTTTTTTGTAATCAAAAAAGTAAACATCTCCAGCTTTTGAATCTAAAGCATCTACACAATCAACAACAATAACCTCATCATATTTAACTATTTCAGGTATTAATCTTTGAGCAAGAGTTCCACCATCTACAATACTAACTGTAGAATTATCTGATATAAATTCATATTTTTCATCTAAATAATGTATAAAATGTGCGCCAATTCCCTCATCTTGGAATAGGATATTTCCTATTCCTAGTATTAAAATATTCATTTTTTATCTTCCCATTTATATCCTGAAACAATAGAATCCATTGCTCCACTTTTTCCATAGATTGAGTTAAATACTGCTAAATAAATATGTACAGGTAAAAATACAATAAATACCCACATAAAAATATGATGTAGTTCTCTAACTACTGCTAATCCACCCATCATAACTTCAAGAGGTCTCAAAATATCATATAAAAAGCCACCTAAACCCTCATGATATACATGAATATGTAAAATTAATCCAGTAATACAAATAGCAATAATAGCTACATAAACTCCCAAATACGCGAAGAATTGTAAAGGATTATAAACACCTTTTAAGTGAGCATGTTTACCAATTAACATATAATATTTAATCTGTTTTATCCAAATTTTTGGATTTATGAAATCCCAAAAAGAAACTCTTTCAAGCTTACTTTGCTTATCAAAAATAAACAAATAAAACTTACCAATAGTTACAGCAATTAATACAAAACCAAAAATAATATGCCAAGATCTCATTAAAGCATATAAATAATTGTTTGGTTCCCCTTGATTTAGTGCAGCACTAATAAAAGGAACTGCTATATAAAACCCCGTAAAAGTAAGGATAACAATAGCAATAACTCTAATCCAGTGTGTTATTCTAAGCCAAGATGAAAACTCATAATGTTTTTTTATCATGACCTACTCCTTAACAAGACATTCCATAAATAGGATCAACTTTATATGTTCCTAAATCTGTTCCTTTTTTGTCCATAACATGAACAGCACAAGCAATACAAGGATCAAAACTATGAATAATTCTAATAATCTCTAAAGGTTGAGAAACATCTTCAACTTTTAAACCAATTAAATTGGCTTCATAAGGACCTACTTGACCAAGAGAATCAATAGGACCTGCATTCCAAGTTGATGGAACTACAGCTTGATAGTTTTCAACTACTCCATTTTTTATTCTAATCCAGTGAGATAACATACCTCTTGGAACATCACCAATAAATCTACCTTTATATTCAAGGTTTTTATCAATTTTGTATGAAGTATATGTATCTTGATCTACTTTTAGATTCTCAATTAAAGTATCAAAAGCTTCTAATCCATATTTAGCAATTGCTCTTGCTTGAATCATTCTAGCAGCTGTTCTTCCCAATGCTGTAAATAATGCAGCTTTTGGTAATCCAGTTTTAGCTAAGAAATCATCTACTAAAGGAACAATTCTTTCATTTCCTTTTGCATAAGAGATTAAAATACAAGCAAGTGGCCCTACTTCCATTGGTTTATTATCATATCTTGGGGATTTAATCCAAGAGTATTTTCCTTTTTCATCAATAACTTTTGAGTGAACTTCTGTCCCATCTGCACCAATAGTATCCATATCTCTAAAGCCTGTGTATTCAGGATTTGTTTTTCCATCATAAGGATGTAAAGGTTCATTGTCAGAATACCATGAGTGAGTAGCTTCTTCTGTGATTAAATCCTCATTAATATCAAATACTTTTGATAAATCACCTTTATAGATAATTCCTGAATCAAATAAGAATTCACTTCTATTTAATTGCATCTCTTTATGTGACATAAAGTTCATAACACCAGCTTGTTGAGTAACAGATGGTTCATCTTTGAATACTTTCCCTGCCATAATAACATCAGCTTGGTAGGCATTTTCTACAAAATCAATACCTATTTTAAAGTTAGTTAAATACTCACCCATTCTTGAAGGATCAAGTAAATCCATAATACAAGTAACTCCACCAACAGTAAGACTTTGTGGGTGTGGTTGTTTTCCACCGAACATAGCCATTAATTTTGCTAATTCTCTTTGAACTTCTAAAGCTTTAAGATAATGAGATAATAAAATCAAGTTTTGTTCAGGAGTAAATCTATATGTTTTATGTCCCCAGTATGCGTTAGCAAAAGGCCCTAATTGTCCTTTGTCTACGAATTCTTTAACTCTTTTTTTAACTTTAATTAAGTCATTTTCACCAGTTGCTATTGGAGCATCTGAATACTTAAATGCCTCTTTTGCAGCTTTTGCAGGATCTGCGTCTAATGCTGCAACAACATCAACCCAGTCAAGCCCATGCAAGTGATAAAAGTGAACAACATGGTCATGCATAAATAAAGCTTGATTCATTAAAGACCTAGTAAGCTTTGCATTTAGTGGAGGAACAATTCCAAGTGCATCTTCAACTGCTTCAATTCCTGCTCTATAGTGTGAAAATGTACAAACACCACAAATTCTTTGCATTAAGAAACCTGCATCTCTAGGGTCTCTATTTTTTACAATAGTTTCTAAACCTCTCCATAAAGTTGATGATGAGTAGGCTTTTTGAATTACATTATTATCATCTACTTCAACCTCAATTCTTAAGTGTCCTTCAATTCTTGTGATTGGGTCTACTACTACTCTTTTATTTGCCATTTTTTACTCCTCACCATCTTTTGGATTTTTAAACTTTGAAATTGCTGCATGTGCTGCTATACCAATACCAGTCACTGTTAATAATCCAACTCCAACTTTATCAGCAGTTGCATCTGCACCTAGTCCTTTAAATACTGTGTCATATAATCTGTTTGCAACAGGCTCTTCAAATGGTCCCATAGTATCCCAAAAATCAGGCTCACTACATCCAATACATCCGTGACCAGCTTGAATAGGCCATGATATATGAGAGTTAAACTTATTTTTTGAACAGTTATTAAAAGTATAAGGTCCTTTACATCCTACTTTATAAAGACAATAACCTTTTTTTGCACCCTCATCACCGAACTCTTCTACAAATTCACCTGCATCAAAATGACCTCTTCTTTCACATAAATCATGAATTCTTTGCCCATAAGCCCATTTTGGTCTATTATAAGCGTCAAGAGCAGGAAGTGTTCCATATAAAATATAATGAAGTAAAGTCCCTACAATATTCTTCTCACTAGGAGGACAACCAGGTACGTTAATCACAGTTTTATCTGTAACTTTTGATAAACCAACAGCTCCTGTTGGATTTGGAATAGCAGCTTGAACACCACCATAAGAAGAACATGTCCCAATAGCAAAAATTGCTGCAGCGTTATTAGATGCATCAATAGCACTTTGTTCACCTGTTTTACCATGTCCACCAATAGTTAAAAATGAAGCACTATCCCCTGATGGAATACCACCCTCAACCATTAAAATATATTGACCCTTATATTTTTCAATTGCATGCTCTAAATTGTGTTCTGCTTGCCAACCAGCACTTGCCATTAATGTTTCATGATATTCAAGAGAGATATAATCAAAAATTAATGAATCAATAGTAGGAGCATCTGTTCTAAGTAAAGATTCTGAACAGCCAGTACATTCAGCCATGTGAAGCCAAATAATAGGTAATCTATCAGATAATTTAGCAGCTTTTGCAACAAGTGGAGTAAACGAAGCAGGAAGAGCTAACATAGCAGTAATTGCAGTTGCCCATTTCATAAAATCTCTTCTTGACACACCTTTTTCATCTAAGTGTGTAGAGATTGATTTATCCTCTTTTAGTTTTGGTAGTTTTTCTAAATCTAACAATCTATTAGATAGTTTTTCAAATAGTTTTTTAGTATCCAAAATATGTCCTTTAAATTTTATGAATGACTATTCATTTATTATTTAAAGAATTCTATACTAATGAAGGTTAAAGTTCCTTGACCAAAATCAATAAAATGAATGGTTATTCATAAAATTTAAAAATTTGCCTTTTTTGGGGCATTTTTGTGACATTTTTAAAAGTTTTTTATATTAATCCAATAAAGAATCAAAATAATTAAATTGATTTCTATATTGGTATTTTTATTTCTAACATAGCCTAAAAAATATTTAGGCTATTGTTTTTAGTAATCTAAAGGATACTCTTTAGGAAGAATGAAGTTATAGTTTTTACTTAGATTTTTGTGAGTTTTTGAAAGTAATATAGAGTTTGAGAACATATTCCCAGTCATTACTACATCTTTTGCTTTTATCTCTTTTGCTACTTCATCTACATAATTACAGATAAATTCACTAAGACTTTCATAAAATGAATATACTAAAGTTGCATTATCTACATCTGCCATTTTATAAGACATCATAGATTGAACTATTCTTCTATAATCAAGATAGTTTATACCTTCTATATTTACCAGTTTCATATCTATTTGAATTCCACTTTTTATGCTAATATTTAAAGCTGTATCTTCAAACTCTTTTGCTCCACCTTTCATACCCAAAGCTTTTGAACACATATTTATAATAGATTCAAATCCATGAGCATTTTTATCTACACTCATATCTTCAAAATATGTAGAGAATTTCTTTTTATAATTTAAAACCAGTCTTTCACAAAACTCATCTATTTCAATTATTTCTTCTAAACAGTGTTCAAAAGAGTTTATTATATTTGGTATTGCTATTACTTCTTTTAAGCCTTTTGTTGGAAGATTCATCAAAATAGCACTTTTATTTGAATTAACTGAAAAATAAACCCCAACACTAGGAACTAATCTTTTATTATATTGAGCTAATGAGGCTTTATAAACCCCACCATTTTCATCAAAATACTCTTTTGATGAGTTAAACTTTTTATTTGCTATATAATCAAACTTAGGAAAAAGTCCTTTATCTCCATGAATAATAATATTCTCTTCATTAAAATAAGTAACCTTTAACCCATCTTGATAAACATCATCATTTACATATAAAACATGAGAAATATCTTTTTGTTTTAGAGCTTGTGCAAATAAAACTGTTTCTTTATCATCTGGAATTTTCGCATATATAAAGTTTGTAGAAGAGTATTCATTTTCTTTATTTTGTAAAAGTTTAAATTTTAGTTTTACTAAAGGTCTTTCAATAGAGCATAAAAGTTGTAAGTCTTTTGCACTTACATCAAATAAATCTGTAATTTTATTTATATCTGTAATTAAAAGTTTTACTTCATGACCTTTTTGTTCAAAATCTTCTCTTATTGTTTTATTTGGTAAAAATAAATCTTTTAGTCCATTATGTGTTTCAAATCTTGAAATTTCACCTTTTGAGATTTTTACTATATCATTTAAAAAATCGATATTATTGTTTTCTATTATATTTTTAATAGCATCATTTGTTAAAAGTGTAAGGTTTTGTTTTACTTCCTTGCATTCAAGTTCTTCAAGACTTTCATCAAAATCTTCTATTACATAAGATTTACCTAAAAAAATTGAAACAGGAAGTTTCTTTTCTAATAAAGCAAAAAAACTCTCAATATTCTCTGCACTTTCCTCAAGTTTTAAAATTATAAAACCTTTATATTGTTTGCATACTGCATTTACATTTGCTTCTTTTATTAATTTATTTATTATGTATTTAAAGTATGAGTTAGTTGTATTAAATTCTATTTTATATATTAGTTGCATATCTTATATCTTCTTCATTTGGGATTCTACTTAAATGTTCACCATTATAACTACCTATCATACTTTTTACAATATCAGGAATGGCTATATTATTTACTTTTTTTGCTTTTATACCAAGAGATTCTATTTCTTTTACTGCATTTAAAATAAACTCTTCAAATCTATTTTCAATAGTTTTGGTTAAACCAATTCCAACACTTATAATATCTTCTGGAATTATTCCTAAAATAGTTACTTTTGCATGAGAGTCTAAAACAGATACGATTTCAAGCATTTCTACTATTTCTACTTCATGGGCTGTTTTTCTATAGTTTCCCATCCCTAAAAGTACATCAGATGGTATTCTATATATTTCACCTGCATTTTCTTCAATAGATACAGTATCTAAAATGATAACATTTTCATATTCTTGGAAATATGACATTAGTTTAAATCCTAATGTACCCCCATCTATAATTTCAATATATCCATCAAACTCATAGTTTTGTTTTAAAAATTCAGAAGCATAAATACCAACGCCTTCATCTTTAAAAAGCATATTTCCTACGCCTACTACTATATTTTTTTTCATTTTATAACTCCATGCTATCAAATTTATATCTCTTTTATAAGCACTAATTCTTACTGCTTATAAAAAAGATAAAAACAGGAGATTAATCCTGTTTTTTCTCTTCTTTATTATCTTCTTCTTTCTCTTCAACAAACTTATGTCCACTAAATACAATACCAATATCACCCTCTCTCCAGAAAATAGTTCTCCAAATTTGGTAATAAATATGACACATAACCCACATTAAGATTAAATACATTGTAGTATGATGAGCGATTCTAACTCCCATATTTCCACCAAATACATATAGTGTCCAATCAGTAGCAAAATGCAACATCCAAGGCCACCAAGCACCAATAGAACTATGTCCAGAAGCTAGTCCATGTACATATAACTGTAAACCTGTTAAAAGCATAAATACTAGTAATATATGAAAAAGTGTAAAAAACATAATGTTATAAGAATCACTATGTGTTGAATCAAACTTTTTTCTTCTATTAAATGTAATTAAATTAAAAAATACTTCACAAAACTCAATAAAGTTTTTCTTAGTTGGTAAAATCTTTTTATATGGCTTTTCAAACCTAGAGAAAAGATATAAATAACCTATTAAAATTGCTGTTACATCAAAAATAATAGCAGCAATAAAATGCCCCCATCTATTCCAAGCCATTACATACTTATCCACAGCAGGATCAGCAATAAATGTTTGATAATATGGGTAACCTATATATAACCCGGTTGCAACTGCAACAATCATACATACAGCATTCATCCAGTGAATCGTACGCATGATTGGAGTCATTCTCTCAACCCGTTTCATTTTAGGCACAGCTAGTTCCTCCTATTGGGTCCACTTTATAAACACCTAACTCTTTACCTTTTGAATCTATAATATGTACAGCACAAGCAATACAAGGATCAAAACTATGAACTGTTCTTAAAATCTCTAAAGGTTGATCAGGGTTTGCAACTTTTGTTCCAACTAGTGAAGCTTCATAAGCTCCAAGTCTTCCTTTATAATCTCTTGGTGCAGCATTCCATGTTGAAGGTACTACAGCTTGATAATTAACTACTTTACCATCTTTGATTTTAACCCAATGACCTAAACCACCCCTTGGAGCTTCTGACATACCAAAACCTTGTGCGTCAGCTGAAACATCATCAAAATCAAATTCAGTCCATGTCGATAAATCACCCATAGCAACATTTTTAGCTAATTCATCAACCCATTCCATCATTACATCAGCCATAAGTTCTGTTTCAATTGCTCTTGCTGCTGTTCTTCCTACTGTTGAGAATAATACTTTTGTTGGTAAGTTTCCATTTTTTAAGAAAGTAGTTACATATTTAGAGATTCTTTCATCACCTTTAGCAACCCCAACTATCATTCTAGCAAGTGGCCCTACTTCCATTCTTTCATCATCATATAATGGTGATTTAATCCAAGAATATTTGTTTTCTGTATCTAAATAAGCAATATTATCTTCTTTTCTACCAAAACCAGTGTAATTTGGCTTAGTTTCTCCATCATAAGGATGTAAGTTTGTAGTACCTTCATACCAAGCATGAGTAACATCTTCTGTAATTTTCTCTTGATTTACTTCATATACTTTCGATAAATCTTTATTTTTAACAATACCTGATGGGAAAAGTTTTGAAGACTCATAAAATGGTAAATCATCTAAGTTAAAGTCTCCATAAGTCATGAAGTTACCTAAACCTCCACCAATTCCTTCAAGTGCTTCATCAGCATACATTGTTCCAGCCATATAAACATCTGGTAAATAAGCTTGTTTTGTAAATTTTCTACCAAGTTTTAAAATCTGTTTAAACTCAGCAATTCTTGCAGGGTTCTTAATATCTTGAACACAAGTTACTCCACCTACAACTAATGACTGTGGATGTGGATTTTTTCCACCAAAAATAGCCATCATTTTTCCTAAATCTCTTTGAATTTCAAGTGCATCAAGATAGTGAGATAAACCAATTAAATTTTGTTCAGGAGTAAGTTTAAAACCTTTAGAACCCCAGTAAGCGTTTCCAAAGATACCAAGTCTACCTTGTTTTACATACTTTGTAACTCTTTCTTGAACTGCTTTATAGTTATCTTCACTAGCATTCCATGGCTTTTGACCTGAAACATTTGCCCATTTTTGAGCTTCTTGTACTGTTTTTTTAGGATCAGCTTCAAGCGCTTTTGTAATATCAACCCAATCAAGTGCATGTAAATGATAGAAATGCACAATATGATCATGAACATATAAAGCACCTTGAATTAAGTTTCTCACTAACCTTGCATTTTTTGGAATAGTTACATTAAAAGCATGTTCAACTGCTTCAATACTTCTTTGGTAGTGTGTACCTGTACAAACACCACAAATTCTCATAGCAAGTAAACCACAATCTCTTGGGTCTCTTCCTTTTAAAATCTCTTCAATTCCTCTAAACATTGTAGAAGAAGAATAAGCATCAGTTACAACATTGTTTTCATCTATAATTGCCTCAATTCTAAGATGTCCTTCAATTCTTGTAATTGGATCAATTACTAAGTGTTTTTTTGCCATTATTTTTCTTCCCCTTCTTCACCTGATTTTTTACCCGCAACTGCTGAAGCAACTGCATGAACACCAATACCAACAGTAGTAGCTGTTAATAGCCCAAGACCAAACTCATCAACTGTTTTTTCAACTCCACCCGTAGGAGCTTTTATATTTGCATTTGCCATTGGTCTTTCATAAGCATATTTATCCCAAAAATCTGGTTCTGAACAACCAATACAACCACGCCCTACACCAATAGGCCAGTTGGCACCTTCGTTATATCGAATGATAGAACAGTTGTTAAATGTCATTGGGCCTTTACAACCAACTTTATATAAACACCAGTTATTTTCAGCACCAACATCTCCCCATTCTTCTACAAATTCACCTGCATCAAAATGTGCTCTTCTTTCACAGTTATCATGAATTCTATATCCAAATGCAAATTTTGGTCTAAGTAATGAATCCAACTCAGGAACTTGACCTGTTAAAACATAATGTAAAATAACCCCAACCATATTTGCAGGATTTGCAGGACAGGCAGGAATATTTACAATAGGCTTACCTTTTACTAAATCCATCACACCAACTGCACCAGTTGGATTTGGAGCTGCTGCTGGAATACCTCCAAATGTAGCACAAGTACCAACAGCTACAACTGCTGCTGCGTCTTTTGACATTCTTTGTAAGTGATCATGGAAAGTCTCACCCATTGCACCAATAGTTCCATATTTTCCATCATTTGCCATAGGAATAGCACCTTCAACAAATAATAAATATTTACCTTTAAAATGATGAACAGCTTCTTCAAGTTGCTTATCTGCATCATGTCCAGCTGCTGCTTGTAATGCCTCATGAAATTCCAAAGAGATTACATCAAAAAGTAAATCATCAACTGTAGGAGCCGAACTTCTAAGTAATGCCTCAGAATTTCCAGCACAGTCTTGAAGTTCAATCCAAACAACAGGAACCCTATTCATAAGCTCGGTTGCTTCTGCCACTAAAGGTGTAAACATAGGAGGTAACATAAGTGTAGCAGTCGTAGCACTTGCCCACTTCATGAAATCCCTTCTATTTACACCTTCACTCTCAATAACATCCATCATATCAATATCTTTAAGTGGCTCTTGAGCTCTTAAAGCTGATAATCTTCCTTTAGCTTTCTCAAATAAAGAGTTATAATATTCTTCACCCTTATTTGTTTCCACTCTACCTGACTTTTGGGTAAAAACTTTTTTTACCATTTCTGCAGAATCAATCATACACTCCCCTTTAAAAAATGAATATTCATTTACTATTGTAAAACTAACACTATGAAACTTATTGTTTACTTAATAATATTTATTGTTTTCTAGCATTAAAATAGCTTTTAGTTTATGTTTTTAGAGGAAAAAGGCAAGGAGTAACCATCTTGTGGTTATTTGTTGAATGATTATTCATATACTAGTTAATTAATTTTTCATTTATAATTTAATTATTATTTATTTAATATTTTTAATTTTGTATAAAAAAGTAACAGTTATTTAGTGAGTAGTACAAACAGAGCAAACATCAAAACTTCTAAGCACTATCTTTGCTATATCAAGTGAAGGTGAGCCAATAATAGCTCTTTGAGCCACACCCTTTTCATCTTTTATCTGTGGTCCCAAATTCCAAACTGTTGGAGTAATTACATCATATTTTTTAATAATACCTTTTTCCAAAGAAATATTGTGATAAAGAGAACCTCTACAAGCTTCCACAACTGATTTAGCACTAGCATTTGGTATATCTTTTAATGATATTTTTGGTTTTATATATGATTCTTCACTTATATCAACTTGTTTTATTAACTGTTTTGTACTTTGTAAAAGGCGTGCTATTTCATCTACTCTTGCCATTACTCTTGTGAAAACAGAATCCTTATATGATTTATGTAACTGACTAATAAACTGATTATTTGAAACCAAAGATCTTGATAAAGGCCCTGTTTCATAGAACATTGAGTCATAGGTAACAGCTTTAGACCAAGTGTGCTTTTGATTATCTTTTATATCATTTTCTATGCTAAAAGTTCTTTGTGTATTTTCTTTTATTTTAGTTAAATCAAGTTTATCTGTAAATCTTTGTCTTAATCTTCCTCTTTTGGAAACTGATGAGTCACTTAAAGCTATATGTCTATCATAAGATGTACCATATTTTTGAAGTGAATATTCAAAACTTAAATTTGTAAAATATTTTAAATCTCCATTTAAAAGATTTAGATCATCAACACTACTAAAAGATAAATATTTATCAAAACTAACTCCTGAAATAGAGTTTTCAAAAAAATAAGTAGCTGAATCTAAATAATTAATCATAGAAGTTAAATCAAGAAGAGTTGGATCACTTACAACTCCACCTGGTATCATATATGAAGTATGTGGCCATTGCCCTCCAAGAATTGCTAAAGCTTTGATAGTTTCACTTGCTACTTTACAAGCTTCAAGCCATCTTTGACCTTTTAGTGGAGTATATTGATTTAAATCTTTTTCTTTTAGTTTTATCACATCAGGTAAAATAAACATATAAAACCATTTTATATGAGAATCTAAGATTTCTATATTTAAACCTATTTGTCTTAATATTTTTGCTTTTTTTGTAATAACTAATTCTTCATTTATACTTTTATAGATATTTTCTAAAGCTTCTACTGTAGCTTTTAAGTGAGCTTGCCCACATATACCACAAATTCTTGGAGTATAAATAAGTGCATCAAGAGCAGGTTTTTCTTCTAATATATACTCAAACCCTCTAAAATTTAAAAAGTCAATCTGAACATCTTTTACAATATTATCTTCCCAAGTACAATTAAGTCTTGCTTCACCTTCTATTCGTTCAACTATATCTATTGTTTTCAAAATTAGTCCATTAGTTTTTTATTTAATCTATCTATTTTAAAAGTTTTAGCAACACCTGTTATTGAAAGATATGCTCTTTTAGGAATTCCAAGTGGTACTTCAAGTGGTATTCCAATGTTTTTCTTTGTTTCAAGCATATTATCTCTTGGAAAATCCTTTTCAGTACAACCAATACATGGCATTCCAGCTCTTGTTTTAGAACTAACATCATTCCATAAAATCTTATTACATGAGCTGTGTGTCATAGGACCACGACAACCTTGATCATAAAATAAACATCCCTCTTTTTGCCCAAAACTTCCTTCAACTTTCCACTCAAAATATTCATTTCTTGTACAACCATGATGAGCTAAATTACTATAAAGTTCAATTGGTCTTTTCTCACTATCTAATGTAATTTTCTCAAAATTGTTTAAAGTAAAAAGTGTTTGAAGTATCCATTCAGGATGTACAGGACAACCTGTAAGGTTTACTATTTCATGTTTTAAATTTTTATACTTAATTTTATTTATAATATTTTCAACACCTAAAATACTATTATCTTTTTCAAATTTTTTATGTACTCCTCCATAAGAAGCACATGAACCTACACTTATAATATATTTTGCTTTACTTGATAGATTTTCTAATATTTGTTTTGTTGAGCTTTTATTAATTGAATAGTACTTATCATCTGAGCTTATAGCTCCTTCGACTAATAAAAAATCAATATTTTCAAGACTTAAAATATCATCTAAACTCATATCAATAGTAAGAGAAGGATGATAGATAAGATTAAAGCTATTTAAGAATAGCTCTAATCTTGAAGAATTTGCACTAAGAAGTGAGTGGGTATTGCCATTACAAGTGATAGCTTGAAACCATACAATTGTAGGTTTATTACTCTTCATACTTTAAGGCTCTGTATATATTATCAGCAATTGCATCTGAATATTCTAATAAATCCTTATCAAGTACAGCTTCTCCACTTAAAAAAGCAAAACCACCTAAACAACCCATAATCATAGCAAAGGCAGGGAAAAAATCTTGTTCTCTAAACTCTTTATTTTGAGCTCCCTCATCTAAAAGAATCATAACTTCTGTTACAAACTCTCCAACACATAAAAAGCCTTCACAACCTTGCTTGAATACTTCTCTATTTGATAAATAAACTCTTAAAAAGTATTCTACTACCTCAGGTGAGTTTTTTACACTTTCAAAATATCTTTGTACAAAAAGATATACCTTTTCTTTAGAAGTTATATCCATTTGGTTTATCTGTCTTAACTGTGCTGCAAGAATATTAGTAGAATATTTAATGGCATATTTTGCTAACTCTTCTTTTGAAGAAAAGTAGTTATACATATTTCCAACACTCATTTTCATAGCTTTTGCAATATCAGGAATTGTTGTATTATAAAAACCTTTTTGAGAAAAAAGTTTTAATGAATTTTCAATAATATTATTTTTTTTAGTCTCTTTTGAACTAGATATGATAAATCCTTAAAATTGTTTTGTTAATAATACACTATTTCTAATTAATAGTGAATGAGTTTTTATCATACAAATATATAAATATAATATCATTTAAGATTAGATTTTTATTCGATTTTTTTTTAATATTATTTATTTAAATAAATTAAGGGTATAAAAATGAAGAAGAATTCAAGTTTTTCAAGAAATCTATTATTTACGATTATGTTAATAATATTTGTTTCATCTGGAATAAGTACTTATCTAATACAAGATAAATCTTTTACAAGTAGCGAAAAAAGTGCAAAAGATTATCTTACAAGTTTAGCTGAAATAAATGCTTATAAATCTAAAGAGGATTTAAATAAGGCTGTTGTTATATCGCATAGTTTTGCTGCTAGTTTAGAAACTTTTTTAAATCAAAATCAAAATTATACAAAACAAGATATTATTGAATTAATCAAAAAGATTCTTATCAAAAATTCAAGTGTATTTGGGATTTGGGTAGAAATAAACTCAGGAGTTTTATTTAAGAATTCACCATTATTAGCTAACAAAAATGGTCATGATAAAGACGGGAGATTTGCTCCTTTTATTGTAAAAACTGGTGATAAAATTGATATTTTACCTGGCGCTGATGAGAATTATCCAAATAGAACATGGGTAACAGGTTCAAAAAAAACAGGAAAAGAGTATATAACTGAGCCATATTTTTATCCTGTTAATGGAATAAAAACATTAATTACTGCGGTATCTGTTCCCTTATATTTTAAAGGAGAATTTATAGGAACAGTAGGTGTGGATATTGCACTAAAAAAAATGTCTAATAGTATAAAAAATATTAAGATTTTCAATAATGGATATGCTAGTTTAATAACACAAAATGGAACAATTGTAGGATATCCAGATACTGATGTTTTAGGTAAAAAAATATCCACTATTACGAAAAATACAAAACTACTAGAATTATCTAAAAAAATTTCACAAAATAAAAAAGCTGTTTTTAGAGAAATTGATGAAAGAAATAATTTCATGTCAGAATTTATAATGGTACCTTTTGAAATTGCTAATAGTGATATTAAATGGGGTTTAACTATTTCAGTTCCTACAGAAGAATATTTAGTTGATGCTATAGCTATAAAATGGTTTGCCATCATTACAGGTATTATTAGTTTTATTCTAATTACAATCACACTTATATTAAAAACTAAGACATTAAATAATAATTTGCTTCTTATTTCAAATGGATTAGATTCTTTTTTCAAATATCTAAATAAAGAAGTAAATTCCACAAAAAAAATTAAAATCAATACAAATGATGAATTTGGGAAAATGGCAAATCAAATAAATCAAAACGTTTCTATTATTCAAAAAAATATAGATCAAGATATAAATCTAATTCAAGAAGTAAAAAATGTAGTTGAAAATGTAAAAGAAGGTAAAATCAAGCAAACAATAAAAGAATCAACTCAAAATGAAAATTTAGAAGAGCTTAAAAATATTATAAATGAAATGCTTAAAATAATGTCAAAAAATGTAGGAGAAGATTTAAATAGAATTTTAAAGGTTTTAGACTCATACAATAATTTAGATTTTACTGAAAAAATACAAACCCCAACGGGAAAGATAGAGAAAGGCTTAAATACTTTTTATAATATTATTAATAAAATGTTAGATGAAAATAAAAATACTGGTATAAATCTTTCAAATAGTAGTAAGATTCTACTTGAAAATGTAAATCTTTTAAACACAAACTCAAATGAATCTGCAGTTGCATTAGAAGAAACAGCAGCATCATTAGAAGAAATTACAAGTAATATTTCACATAATACAAACAACGTAATAAAAATGGCGAACTATGCAAAAGAGCTAAATAATTCAGCAAATGAAGGTAAGCAGTTAGCTGAGAATACTACAATAGCAATGAATAAAATAGATGATGAAGTAAGTGCAATAAATGAAGCAATAACTGTAATTGATCAAATAGCATTCCAAACAAATATTTTATCACTAAACGCAGCAGTAGAAGCAGCAACAGCTGGTGAAGCTGGAAAAGGTTTTGCTGTTGTTGCACAAGAAGTAAGAAATTTAGCTTCAAGAAGTGCTGAAGCTGCAAATGAGATAAAACAATTAGTTGAATCTGCTACTACTAAAGCTAATGAAGGTAAGCAAATTGCAAAAGATATGATAAATGGATATTTAGGTTTAGATAATAATATATCAAAAACACTTGAATTAATAAATGACGTTGAAAATGCTACAAAAGAACAACAAGTTGGAATTGAACAAATTAACGATGCAATTAATTCACTAGATTCTAAAACTCAACAAAATGCAAATATTTCAAATAAAACAAATGATATAGCTAATAAAACAAATAAAATTGCGGAAAATATTGTTCAGAATACAGATGAAATGAAATTTTCAAGTAAATAAGGCAGAATTGGGAGCATTAAAAAATCTGTGTCAATCTGATAAAATAAAAGAATTGACACAGTTATTTTACACTCTCTTTATAGTCTCTTTAAAATCTTGTTTTGAAACAATTTTATACTTAATATTCATAAATTCAAATTCTAAACAATAAGCATGAAGCATCAATCTATGTGCTTTTGTAAAGTCATTTATTTCTTCTTGACTCATACTTTTTTTAAGAATTTTATCACAAATTTTTTCATCTATTCCATATATAGGGTCTCCGATTATTCTATGACCTATTGAATCTAAATGTACTCTAATTTGATGTTGTCTTCCAGTTATGGGAATAGCTTCTATTAATGTAATATCTTTTTCTTGATTATAAAAAATAGGTTTTATTTTTGTTAAAGACTCTTTGCCTTTATTGGATGTTACCATTTTTAATTTTATTAAACCTTTACTATTAGTTATTTTACTATTTATATTTAAAGACTCTTTTATTTTTCCTTCTACGTAAGCTAAATATTTCTTATCATATTTTTTTTCTTCAAACATACTGTTTAAAACCATTTGACTATATGGATTTTTAGAAACTAAAACCAAACCTGAGGTTTGAGCATCTATTCTATGAACTAAAGATGCTTCTTTTCCTAAGTAAAATTGAATTTCATCAAGTAAAGTATACTCACTATCAATAGCACTAGGATGAACTTTTATACCAGAAGGTTTATCAAAAATAGCAAAATGAAAAGTTTCAAATAAAGGTTTTAATCCTCTACTTTGTGGTTCAAAAACATATACATTTATATAGCCCTCTTTTACTAATTCGTTTTTTTGTACTCTTTTGTTTTTATCATTAAAAATTTTTCCTTTTGATACTAAACTATTAATAGTATTTTTATCTAAATTTGTATTTTTTGATAAAAATTCTTCTATTTTCATACTCTTTGAAACATTAATTTTTTTTAATATATAGGGCAAATAAAACCTTTTTATTTTTTGAAATTATACACTATAAAAATAAAATTTAAAATAGCTTTATAACAGAGTACTTATGTTAGTATTTTAATAATTTTATTTTCAAAAGGCAAACTTTGAATAATGTAGATATTATATTTTTTTTATTAACATTTTTTTTAATGTCTGTAACTTTATTACCATTACTTAAGCATAGACATTGGACTGTAAGACTTTGGGAGTTTCCTAGATTAAACTTTATTGTTTTTGCTTTTTTATTATTAAGTTTAGAAATCATTTTTTTAGATTTATCGAAAATATTTTCTATATTTTTAATTGGCATTACTTTTTTTATTTTATTATATCAGTCCATACAAATTATTCCTTACACTATTTTTTATCCTAAAGAAGTGGAAGATATAAAAGAAAGAAATAATCCAATAGATATAATGACAGCAAATGTATTAATGCACAATAAAAATGTAGAAGGATTTATAGAACTTGTAAATAAATATAATCCCGATATTATTATCACATTAGAAACAAATACTTGGTGGGAAAAAAAGCTAAATATACTGGAACAAGAATACAAATATAATGTAAAATGCCCCTTAGAAAATCTTTATGGTATGCACCTTTATTCAAAGTTTAAAATAGAGTGTTCAGAAATAAAATATTTAGTTGAAGATAAAGTACCTTCAATACATACTAAAATACAATTACCTTCAAAGCAAAAAATCAAAGCACATTTTTTACACCCTAAACCTCCAAGTCCAACTGAAAATGAAAAATCAACAAATAGAGATATTGAACTAATTATGTTAGCAAAAAGTCTAAAAGAAAAAGAGTTGCCAACTATTGTTACAGGGGATTTAAATGATGTAGCTTGGTCAAAATCTACTAAAACCTTCAAAGAAATTAGTAAACTCTTAGATCCAAGAGTAGGAAGAGGTATCTATAGCACATATAATGCAAAATACTGGTTTTTTAGATGGCCTTTAGATCATCTTTTTCATAGTAGTCATTTTAAAGTAAATAAAATACAAAGATTACCCTATTATGGTTCTGATCATTTTGCTATATTAACAAGTTTAGATCTATGTGAAACTCAAGAAAAAAAATAAACCAATAAACATAGGAGATAAAATGAATATAGATAAAAAATATATAAAATATATCCCAATTATTACAAGTTTTATTTTTATGATACTAATGATAATTTTATATTTTATAAATGATAGTTTTAAGAATAATATAAATGAATTATGGGAAGTTTTTAATACAGGAAATAAAGAAGAAATTTCAAATCATATAAAATCTTATGGTATTTGGGGTGCTGTTATTTTAATACTAATCATGGTCTTTCAACTATTCCTAGTTGTCTTCCCATCTTGGCTTCCTATGATAATAGCTGCCTTAGTTTATGGTTTTATACCTTCTATTCTAATAAGCTTAACAGGGGTATTTTTAGCTTCAACTCTAGCTTATGTTATAGGAAGCTCACTTAGTGAAAATACTCTAAAAAAATATATTAGTGAAAAAAATTTTGATAAATTAGACTTTTGGGTAAATAACTATGGTTTTTTTAGTGTAGTTATTTTTAGAATATCACCATTTTTATCAAACGATGGAGTAAGTTTAATAGCAGGTGTTTTAGGTATGAAGTACTTAAAATTTATTTCTGCAACCATTCTTGGAATAGCCCCCTTAGCTATAGCTATTTCATTTTTTTCTAGTAATATTGATGAATTAAAAGAAGGTTTATATTATATAAGTGCTTTAGGGATATTAATTTATGCTGTGTTTATATATTTTGATTATAAGAAAAGAAGAACTAAATAAAAAATATTTAATATCTTTAAAATAAACAAAGAGGATATTTCCTCTTTGTTTTAATTTAAGATTATCTTGAAGTAACTAATGTAGTTAAGTGATCTTTAGATACTTGATTGAAGTTTAAGTATTTATAAACTCCATCTTTATTTTGTTCAGTAATTTTCTTAGGTACAATATCCATATACTCTTCTTTAGATGGAAGTCTTCCAAGAAGTGCAGATACTGCTGCCATTTCTGCTGATCCTAAGTAAACTTTTGAGTTTTTACCAAGTCTGTTATCAAAGTTTCTTGTAGATGTAGAGAATACAACAGAACCTTCACTTACTTGTGCTTGGTTACCCATACATAAAGAACAACCAGGAATTTCAATTCTAGCACCAGCTGCTGCAAATGTAGCGTAGTACCCTTCTTCTGTTAATTGAGCTTCATCCATTTTTGTTGGAGGTGCAACCCATAATTTAGAAGGAACTTCACCCTCACCTTTAAGAACTTCACCTAAAGCTCTGAATAATCCAATATTTGTCATACAAGAACCAACAAATACTTCGTCAATATTTTTAGGTCTTTTTTCATCTGCTAAAATATTTGATAATGTATCAACATCATCTGGATCATTTGGACAAGCTAAAATTGGCTCAGTAATTGTATTTAAATCAATTTCAATTACTGCTTTGTATTCTGCATCTTCATCTGGTTGTAATAATTCTGGATTTGCTATCCATTCTTTCATCTTATCAGCTCTTCTTTGAAGAGTTCTAGCATCTTCATAACCTTCTTCAATCATTTTTTCAATTAAAGCAATATTTGAAGATAAGTATTCAATAATTGGTTCTTTATCTAACTGTACAGAACAAGCTGCTGCTGATCTTTCTGCTGCTGCATCAGATAATTCGAATGCTTGCTCAACTTTAAGATCTGGTAAACCTTGAATCTCAATAATTGTACCTGCAAAAACATTCTTTTTATTTTTCTTAGGAACAGTTAATAATCCATCTTGAATAGCTTGGTAAGGAATAGCATTTACTAAATCTCTTAGAGTAATTCCTGGTTGCATTTCACCTTTAAATTTAACTAATACAGACTCTGGCATAGTTAATGGCATCATACCTGTAACCCCTGCAAATGCAATAAGACCTGAACCAGCTGGGAATGAAATACCAATTGGGAATCTTGTATGAGAATCTCCACCAGTACCTACTGTATCTGGTAAACATAATCTATTTAACCATGAGTGGATGATTCCATCACCTGGCTTAAGAGTAACACCACCTCTTGAGTTAATGAAGTCTGGTAATGTATGTCTTAATTTAATATCTGCTGGTTTTGGGTAAGCAGCAGTATGACAGAATGATTGCATAACCATATCAGCACCAAAAGATAATGCTGCAAGTTCTTTAATCTCATCTCTTGTCATTGGTCCAGTTGTATCTTGTGATCCTACAGTTGTAGCAATTGGCTCAACGTACATACCTGGTCTAACACCTTCAATACCACAAGCTCTACCTACCATTTTTTGTGCTTGAGAGAAACCTTTTCCACTATCAGCTGGTTGTTCTGGAGCTAAGAATAAATCAGATGCACCTAAACCTAATGTTTCTCTAGCTTTTGCAGTTAAACCTTTACCAATAATTAAAGGAATTCTACCACCAGCTCTCATCTCATCAGTTAAAGTATTTGGAGATAAGTTAAATTCAGAAACAACTTCTCCATTCTTTTCGATTACACCAGCATAAGGCTTAACAACAATTTCATCACCAGTTTCTAAGTTATCAACTGGAGCTTCAATTGGTAAACATCCTGAATCTTCTGCTGTATTGAAGAAAATTGGAGCAATAATAGAACCAATTACAACACCACCTGTTCTTTTATTTGGAACACCTGGAATATCTCTACCCATGTGCCATTGAACAGAGTTAATTCCTGATTTTCTAGAACTTCCAGTACCCACAACATCACCAACATAAGCTAAAGGGTTACCTTTTTCTTTTAAAGTAGCCATTGTTTCTAATGGATTTTCCATTCTTGATTGTAACATTGCAGTTGCATGTAATGGAATATCTGGTCTTGTAAATGCAACAGTTGCAGGAGATAAATCATCTGTATTTGTTTCACCAGGGATTTTATAAACAGTTAATTTAATTTCTTCTTCTAAAGCTGGTTTGTTAGTGAACCACTCACCATTTGCCCATGATTCAATAACTTCTTTAGCTTTAGCATTTCCAGCATCCATTAAATCTTTTACATCATTGAATGCATCATATACTAAAATTGTATTTTTTAATTGCTCAGCAGCAGATTCAGCAACTTCTTCTACTTTAAGTGCCTCAATTAATGGTGTAACATTAAATCCACCCATCATTGTTCCTAAAATTTCAATAGCATCAGCTTTTGAAATTACAGAACATGAAACATTTCCTTGAACAATGTCATTTAAAAATGCAGCTTTAACATAAGCAGCGTCATCAACACCTGGGTTAATTTTATTTTTGAAAAGTTCTAAACAGTACTCTGCTTCCTCAACAGAATCTGCTTTTAGTAATTCTACTAATTCAGCAGTTTGCTCAGCAGTTAAAGCTAATGGAGGTAATCCACCTTCATTAAGTCTTTCTTGTGTGTGTGCTTTGTAATCAGCTAATAAACTCATATATTTATCTCCTATTTGATTTAAAAAGTTTAAAATATTATAACATAAACGAAAAAATAAGTATGTACAAAAATTGTAAACTATTGTACAAGTTTTAATTTATGTAAATAAAAGTTACAAAAAGAGCTATGTTTAAGCTATTCTATCAAACTATTACTATAGAAAATTAGTATTTAAGGGCAATAAGAAGAGTTTATTAAAACTATTTTGGTAAATTTATTAACTTTTCTTAAATTTCTTCAAATTCAACTTTTTATTGATATGTACAATTTTTGTGCTAGATTTAAGTAAAAATTAAAAAACAAGAATTTCTATTATTTTAAGTATTTAAGACTATAATTTTAGTAAAATTAATTATAATAGGAAAATTTTTGATTAATAAATTACAAAATAAACTACATAATGAGATACCGTTAACTAAGCTTATGAATATTGAAATTGAGAGTTATAGTGAAAAAGAATTAATTACAAAAGCTCCATTGGATATAAATATAAATGATAAAGGAACTGCCTTTGGTGGAAGTTTAAGTACTATGACAATCATCTCTTCGTGGAGTATGTGTTGGTTACTTTCACAGGAATTAAATATTGATAGTAAAAATATTGTTGTTATAAAAAATGAGAACTCTTATAGAAAACCTGTAACAAAAAACATCTCTTGTCACACAATTAAACCTTCAATAGAAGAGATTAAAAAACTTGAAAATAAAATAAAACAAAAAGGTAGTGCTTCTATAAAAATAAACTCTTCAATAATTGAAGATAATGAAGTTTGCGTAGATTTTGAGGGTATTTATGTGATTAAAGTGTAAGATTTCTCTTACACTTTAGCTTTTATCATCTCTTGGGGTCTTACATACTTATCAAATTCATCATAAGTTAAAATACCTAAATTCATAGCTTCTTCTTTTAGTGAAGTCCCATTTTTATGTGCTGTTTTAGCTATAAGAGCTGCTTTTTCATATCCTATATAAGGGTTTAAAGCTGTAACTAACATCAAAGATTCATTTAAATATTTTTCAATATTAAATTTATTTGCTTCGATACCAACTGCACATTTATCATTAAATGCAAACATTGTATCACTTAATAATCTAATTGATTGAATAATATTTAAAGCAATTACTGGTTTAAATACATTTAACTCAAAGTTACCTTGTGAAGCAGCAACACTTACAGTTGTGTGATTTCCCATAACTTGAACAGCAACCATTGTCATAGCTTCACTTTGAGTTGGGTTTACTTTACCTGGCATAATTGAACTTCCAGGTTCATTTTCAGGAATACTAATCTCACCTATTCCACATCTAGGTCCAGAAGAAAGCCATCTAATATCATTTGCTATTTTCATAAGATTTGAAGCAAGGGCATTTAAAACTCCACTTAATACTACTTCTCCATCATGTGCTGTTAAAGCATGAAATTTATTTGGATGAGATTTAAACTTATATTCTGTATTTGTTAAATCATTTAGAACTTCTGCAACCATTGGAGAAAAATCTGGATGAGAGTTAAGTCCTGTTCCTACAGCTGTACCACCAATGGCAAGTTCAACTATGTATTTCATAGAATCATCTATTTGTAATAAAGCTTTATCAAGCATATCTACATAAGCTGATATTTCTTGTCCTAAAGTAAGTGGAGTTGCATCTTGTAAATGAGTCCTTCCTATTTTTACAACATCTTCAAATTCTTTTACTTTATTCTCAAATGTAGTCTTTAACTTATTTATAGATGGAGTTAATCTTTTTTGTATCTCTAAAACAAAAGCAATTCTCATAGCAGTTGGATAAGTGTCATTTGAACTTTGACCTTTATTTACATCATCATTCGGATGAACTGGCTTTTCAACTCTAAAATCACTTCCTAAAATTTCACTAGCTCTTGAAGAGATTACTTCATTCATATTCATATTTGATTGAGTTCCTGAACCTGTTTGCCAAACAACTAAAGGGAAATTTCCTTCAAGTTTTCCATCAATAACTTCATCGCAAGCTTGTGAAATAGCATTTGTTTTCTTATCATCTAATCTTTTAAGTTTATTATTTACTATAGCACAAGCTTTTTTAAGATACGCAAACCCCTCAACTACTTCTTTTGGCATTTTTTCTTCACCAATTGGAAAATTTTCTACACTTCTTTGAGTTTGAGCTGCCCAATACTTATCATTTGGTACTTGCATTTCTCCCATCGTATCTTTTTCTACTCTATATTGCATTTACGTTCCTTTTGATATAAATTTATTTATTTTTATTGAATATTTCTTTTTTTGAAATTAATTCTTGCATTTCCAAAAAATTATCTAATTTTAGAACTAATAACAATGAAACTGCTCCAACAAACAAAATACATATTAACATTATAAAAAGTAATTCCATTTTCTTACTCCTATTTTGATATCAATTATCATTATATATTATAGTTTTTTAAATTGCTCTTAATTTTAATAAAGCATAGATATATTTTCAAGCTATTGTCAATTATGAATTTTTACGCAATAAATAGAAAAAACTTTCTTAAGTTATTTAGTATATAATTAACAAATTAAATATAAAGGATTAGATTATAGATAAAAATTTAAATAATGAATGGAAACAGCATTTCCCTACTTATACATTTAATGATCGAGATATTGCTTTGGAAGAGTACAAAATGTCATCTAAATTACTTGAATCAGAAGAACGTATTTTTATTAATGCTTCAAATATAACCTTAATATTTAGCACAGCAGTTGGATCCCTTATAGTAAGTTATAATGAAAAAATATCAAATTTATTTAAAGATACACTATCAACTGAGTTTGTAATTTCTCTTATTATCTTATTCATAATATTTTTCACTAGTATTACATTAAAATATTTTGCAGACAGACAAAAATCTATATTATTTGCGACTAGGAAAGTTATAATATTAAGAAGAATGTTAGGAATAACATATGGAAGTATTCAATTAATATTGCCAAATTGGCGTATTGAAGGAGCAGATCAGCCATTATCAGTAAAACTATTTCCAGGATGGTCTACATATGTAGCTTATCCATTTTATATTTTATCTACAATATCAAGTATAGTAATTGTTGTTTTAATAATAACTCTAAAACTAATAGATAACTCTCTTATAAACTATTTTATAATTATAGCATTTCTTATATTTTTTATATTCTATATGTATATTTATAGAATGGCTTTGCTCGATGTACATGAAAAACCTCTTTATATTTTTACAAAAAATATTTCTAAAATAATAAATTTAAATTTAGTCAGCAATTTTGAGTACATTATATATAGGGCAAAATTAGCAAAATATGAAACAAATCGCCAAAATATAGATTTAAATAATTTAAAAGATATATTGATTTTTATTGAAGATAAAGAATTTAAAAATCATATAGGAGTGAGTTTCAAAGGATTAACAAGAGGTTTAAAAAGCATTCTTACTGGCACTTCAAAAGCAGGTGGTTCAACAATTACTCAACAAATTGTAAGAACTTTATTTATTCAAGATTTAAATAAAACTTATAGAAGAAAAATCATAGAAATAATGTTAGCAATATGGTTTAATAAGATAATTTCTAAAAATGATCAGTTAGAAGTTTATCTATCTGCTGTAAGATTTGAAAAAAATGTATTCGGAATTACTGATGCAATGAATTATTTTTGGGATGAGCTTATTAAAGAACCAACTAATGCACAGTCATTTTTTTTAATAGAACGAGTATCTAATATAAAATCCAAATTACTTATAAATAAGATAGTACAAACTGTAAATAATGCAAAGGAAAAAAATATCTTATTTGAAAAAGATATTATAGAACTAATAGATTTATATGATAAAGCAATTAAAAATAAAAAAATTTTAGCAACTTCAAAGGATATAAAAATATTGAAGAACAAATTAAATATTAAGGAATAAAACTTATGACAACTTCTTTAGAAATAAAGCTACTTTTGTTATAATCACAAAAAAATAGGATAAAGATATGTCAAATGTTGAAAAATTAGAAAAGATACTTAAAGAAGAGTTTATTCCTGAACTTGATGAAAGTTTACTTGAACTTGCGAATATAACTCAATCATGGAAAGCGACAAGTGATGATAAAGAAGAGTTTGAAGATTTAAAAGAAATGAAAAAGTTCTTTGATAATGTTGTAGAAGATTTAGAAAAAAATGATATAAATGAAGAAGAAGCTTTAGAAATAATCCAAGCTTTAGATGAAATGAGATTAGAAAAATAAAAGGATTTAACCTTTTATTTTCTATTAAATATAAAATTCTTAATTAATTTAAAATATGCAATTGAACTTATAAAAGAACCTGAAATAATAAAAATACAAGCCATTATAACTGCAAATGTAAACTCTCCAAAACCTAACATAACTAATAAAAGTGTTGACAAAAGTGGAGTAAAATATGAAATTGAACCCAATAACTTTATATCTGCATTTTTAACTCCATAATCCCATAAATAAAAAGCTCCCCCAACTGGTCCTAAACCTAACATTAAAGCTCCAAAAAGTTCACTCATATTTGGAATTACTGTTGTTTCAAATATAAAATGACAAGTAGCAGAAAAAAGTGCTGTAGCTATACAGAAACCTGTTACTGCATAAGTTGGAATATGAGAAAGTGTTCTTGATATAACAGAATATGAAGACCAAGTAAATGCAGCTATTAAAGCAAATATATATCCCCACATATATTGCATATCAAAATTAAAACTACCATCTTTTGATACTAGAAAAAATGCTCCTATTAAACCTAAACAGGCTCCTAATATATGATACCATTTAAGCCTTTCATTTGGTAAAAAAGCTGAAAAAACTACAATTAATAAAGGCCATAAATAATTTAACAAATTTGCTTCTACTGCTGGTGCATTTTTCATGGCTAAAAAATAGAAAAAGTGATAACCAAATAAACCACAAATACCAATAATCCAGCCTTTTATAGGTATTTTGAATAATTTGTTAAAAGAAATATCTTGTTTTTTTAATAAAATTAAACCTATAAAAGAAGCAACAAAAAATGACATTGCTGTTAATTGAAACGCAGGAATATTTGTAGTCATAATAGAGAATAAACCCAATGATGCCCATAATAATATCGCAAATACTCCAAATATATTACCTCTTTTTACTTCCATATTACCTCATTATTAAATAAAATTTTTTAGCAAGAATTGTACAACTTTCTTGTTTAATACTTGTTTTCTTAAAAAATAATAAAAGATTTATATTAAAAAAATAATTTCTATTTCTTTTTAATTTTAATGGTACAATAGTTTTAAATGTTCATTAGTGAAAGGATACACTATGGATTCAAATAATTTTAAAACATTCAGTGAGCTTTTCTCTCACATAATAAATAACTACAAAAATGAATCTTTTCTAAACTATTTAGAAAATGGTAAATACAAAAATATTTCTATTGAAACTTTTAAAAATAAAGTTATTTGTTTAAGTTTAGCAATGAAAGATTTAGGTATTAAACCTGGTGATACAGTTGCTATTTTTGCTAACTCATCTCCTTTTTGGTTAATCTTTGATTTTGCTATTCATGAAATTGGTGCTATAAGTGTTCCTATTTTTGCCAATATCTCTTCAAAAAACTTGAATTTTGAAATACAAGATGCAAATATCAAATATATCTTTATTGATAATGAAGAAAGAATAAAAGATATAGAAGATGAACATAGTGATCTTATTTTTATCACTCATAATTTTTGTATTAAAGAAGAAAGATTTTTTAATGTTGATGATATTTTAGTTATAGGACAACAAATATGTGACTCAAAAGGATTTGAACCACATAAACCAAATGAAGATGATATATTTTCTATTATTTATACAAGTGGAAATACAGGAACTCCAAAAGGTGTAATGCTTACACATAAAAATATAATCTCTCAACTTCATGATATTAATACACTCATATCATTAAAACAAAATGAAACAGCCTTATCTCTTTTACCCTTAGCTCATATTTTTGAGAGAACTGTTATGAGTTATTATTTAAGTCGTGGTATTAGTATTTATTTTGTAGATGATATTACAAACGTAGCAAATCTTTTAAAAGTAGTTAAACCTACTATCATGACAGCTGTTCCAAGATTACTTGAAAAAATATACAATAAAATTCAAACAAATATCTCGAATAAACCTTTTATCAGTAGATTTTTAGCCTCAAAGGCTTTTGAGTATGCTCAAAATGAAAATATGAATAAAGATAGCTTTTATTTTACGATTTTCGATAAAGTTGTTTATAGTAAATTTAGAGAAATTTTTGGATTAAGACTTACTAAACTTGTAAGTGGTGGTGCTGCTCTTCCTAAAGATATTGCAGTTTTTTTTAATAATATTGGTGTACCTATTTATCAAGGTTATGGACTTACAGAGTTTTCACCAGTTATTTCTACAAACTATCCAAATAACAATAAATTAGGCTCTTCAGGAAGAGTAATTCCAAGTGCTACAATTAAGATTTCCCAAGAAGGTGAACTATTAGTAAAAGGCCCTTCTTTAATGAAAGGCTATTTAAATCAAGAAAAACTAACTAATGAAACTATTGATAATCAAGGGTGGTTACATACAGGCGATATAGCAAGAGTAGATGAACAAGGCTATTTATATATCACTAGTAGAAAAAAAGAAGTTTTTAAAACATCAACAGGAGAATATGTAGCGGCTGTGAAAATAGAACAAAAATTAGCAAAAAATAAATACATTGAGTTTGCTGTAGTAATAGCAAATAATAGAAAGTACACAACTGCCCTACTTTTTGTAGATAAGGAGATTTTTAATGAAGCAAAAAGACTAAATAAACACTTAACAATACAAGAGTATTATAATAATGAAAAAATTACTTCTGAAATAAATAATCATATAAAAGAGGTAAATAAAGACTTAAATGAGTGGGAGAAAGTAGTTCAATACAAATTAATAACAAATGATATTTCAATTGAAACAGGAGAATTAACTCCTTCAATGAAAATATGTAGAGCCTTTATTGAACAAAAGTATGAAAATGACATAAATAGTATGTATTAGGAGAGCCATCATGAAAGAAAGAATAGCAATAATAGACGGACTTAGAAGTCCTATCGCTAAAGCAAATGGCAAATTAGATTTAGTTAGTGCAGATACACTTGGAGCTATTATTACAAAAGAGCTTGTAAGTAGAAATAATCTTGATTATAAACTTTTTGATGAAGTAATAATAGGAAATGTAGCTCAACCTGCAAATGCAGCAAATATAGCAAGAGTATTAGCTATAAAAGCTGGTTTCCCTCAAAGTACTATTGCATATACAGTTCATAGAAACTGTGCTTCTGGAATGCAAGCAATTTCATCAGCTATTGAAAAAATTCATACAAATCAAGGTGATTTATACCTAGCAGGTGGAGTTGAATCTATGAGTAATATTCCACTGCTTCATAGTGACAAATTAAGAAGACTTATTACAAAACTAACTTATGCAAGAAGTTTTCAAGAAAAACTTAAAATATTAGGAAGTTTTAGACCAAGTTTTTTAAAACCTGTGATTGGATTAATATCTGGATTAACTGACCCAATATCTGGAAAAATCATGGGTATTACAGCTGAAAACTTAGCAAATGAGTTTAAAATCAGTAGATTAGCCCAAGATGAATATGCCTTAAACTCTCATCTAAAAGCTCAAAAAGCCATAGAACATGGAGTTTTAAAAGATGAAATTCATCCTATCATGACAAAAGATGCTTCTATTATTGATGATGATGGAGTAAGATTTAATCAAAATATGCAAAGTCTTTCAAAGCTAAGACCTATTTTTGATAGATTAAGTGGAACAGTTACAGCTGGAAACTCATCACAAGTATCAGATGGAGCTTGTAGTTTAATAGTTACTACTGAATCAAAAGTAAAAGAGTTAAATCTTGAACCACTTGGTTTTATAAGTGACTACTCTTATGCAGGATTAGAAGCTTCAAGAATGGGCTTAGGGCCTGTTTATGCAACTAAAAAACTTTTTGATAAAACAGGAACTTCACTAAAAGATATAGATGTAATAGAGTTAAATGAAGCCTTTGCAGCACAAGTAATAGCAAATTTAGAAGCTTTTAAATCAAAAAGCTTTTGTAAAAAAACTTTTGGAAGTGATGCACTTGGTGAAATTGATGAATCTATACTAAATATAAATGGTGGAGCTATAGCTCTTGGTCACCCTGTTGGAATGAGTGGTGCAAGAATAGTTTTAACTGCACTTAAAGAACTTAGAAGAAGAAAAGCTAAAAAAGCCTTAGCAACACTATGTATTGGTGGTGGACAAGGTGCAGCTTTCTTATTGGAGGTGTAAAATGAAGAATTTAAATTTAGAAATCAAAGATGGTATTGCAAGAATTACTTTTGACTTAGAAAATGAAAAAGTAAACAAACTATCTACAAAAGTCTTAAGTGAATTTGATGAGACTTTAGATGTAATAAAAAACAATTCTTCTATAAAAGCTCTTTTAGTTCAAAGTGCTAAGAAAAATATTTTTATTGCTGGTGCTGATATTGAAGAGATTGAGACTTTAAGTAAAGAAGAAGAGATTTATGAACTTCTTATGAAAGTACACTCTATTTTTAATAAATTAGAAAATCTTCCATTTCCATCTATTGCTTATATAAATGGCGCTTGTATGGGTGGAGGTTTAGAATTAGCTTTAGCTTGTACTTATAGAGTTGCCACAACAAGTGCTAAAACTAAACTTGCTTTTCCTGAAATAAAACTAGGAATATTCCCAGGTTTTGCAGGATGTTTAAGAGCTCCAAAAATAGTAGGACTTGTAAATGCCTTAGATATTATCTTAAGTGGTAAAAATCTTGATGCAAAAAAAGCTTATAGAATAAAACTTGTTGATGAGATTTTTGATGATGGACAAAAAGAGTTTAAACTTGAAGATTTCATACAAAAAGCTATAAAAAACGAAGTAAAAAGTAGAAAGAAATTTGCTTTACTTGAAACATGGCCTTTAAGAGAAATTGTATTTTCAAAAGCTTATAAAAATTTAGAAAGAAAAGTAAATAAAGACTTCAAAGCTCCTTATGTAGCACTAGAAGTTATCAAAAACACTTTTGATAAGTCTTTTGAAGAAGGTTTAAAAGTAGAAGCAAGAGAGTTTTCAAAAATAGCAATAACTCATGAATCAAAAAATATGATTAAACTATTTTTTACTTTCCAAAAACTAAATAAAAATTATGAAAAAACTTCTAATCCTATAAATAATGCTGTTATTTTAGGAAATGGAGTTATGGGTAAAGGTATTATTTGGCTATTTTCTAAGTATCTTCAAAATGTAAGAATCAAAGTTAGAAAAATTGAGCAAATTCATAGCATTTTAAAAGATGTATCTAAAATATATGACTTCTTAGTAAAAACAAGAAGAATGACAGCAAATCAAGTTGATTTTAAACTAAATAAAATCACTTACACAGATAAATTTGAAGGTTTAAAAAATAGTGATATTGCTATAGAAGCTATTATTGAAGATGAAAAAGCAAAAAAAGATGCTTTTAAAAGCTTAGAAAATAGTATGAAAGATGATGCAATTATTGCTACAAATACCTCATCTATATCTATTGAAAAACTATCAAGTGATATTAAAAACAAAGAAAACTTCTTAGGAGTTCACTTCTTTAATCCTGTAAATATGATGCCACTAGTAGAAGTAATACCAACTTCACATACATCAAAAGAGACTATAAACAAAATTTTTGAACTTTTAATCTCTTGTGGTAAAACTCCTATTTTAGTAGGAGATTGTGCAGGATTTATTGTAAATAGAATTTTACTTCCTTATTTAAATGAAGCTGCATTTATTTTAGAAGAGCATGGAGATATTAAACATATTGATAAACTTATCAAAAACTTTGGTATGCCAATGGGGCCTTTTACTTTAGCTGATACAGTTGGAATTGATATTGGTTATAAAGTTGCTACTATTTTAAATGAGGCTTATGGTCAAAGAATGCCAGTAGCACCTATAATAGAGAAAATCTACAACAAAAAAGAATTAGGAGTTAAAACAGGTTCTGGTTTTTATACATACAAAAATAAAAAAGTACAAGATATAAATACTAATGTTACGTCTATGCTAGATAACAAGAGTAAAATTTTAAATGACGAGGATATTATTAATAGATGTATATTTATTATGATAAATGAAGCCTCAAGATGTTTAGAAGAAGGAATTGTTGATGATCCAAATATTATAGACTTTGCTATGATTACAGGAACAGGTTTCCCTCCATATAAAGGTGGGCTTTGTACTTTAGCAAATAAAATTGGGATTAAAAATGTTGTTAAAAGTTTAGAAAAATATGAAAGAACTTATGGGGAAAGATTTAAACCAAGCTCTTTATTATTAAAACTTCAAGAACAGGACAAGGACTTCAATACAGGAGAAACATTATGGAAACACTAATTTTAATTTTAATACTTTTAGTTTTGGGATATATGAGTTTCCCATTATATGCTTATTTTACAGTTGTTGGGGTTTATTCGTTAATATTCTTTGACTTTGGTGTAATATCTTGGCTTATATTCTTTGCTTTAGCTGCATTATTTTTAATTCAGCCTTTAAGAATAAAGTTTATTACGAAAAAACTTGTTGATTTTATAAACAAAAATGGTTTACTTCCAAAAATTTCACAAACAGAAGAAGCAGCACTTCAAGCAGGTACAAACTGGATTGAATCAAGTTACTTCAAAGGAAGAGTAAATTTTAGTGAAGTTTTAGAAGAAAAAGTCACTGAATTAACACAAGAAGAACAAGCCTTTTTAGATAATGAAGTTGAACAATTATGTGCTATGACTACGGATTGGCAAATCTTCCAAGATAGAGATTTAAGTCCTGAAGTTTGGCAGTTTATCAAAGATAAAAAATTCTTTGGAATGATAATTCCTAAAAAATATGGTGGTCTTGGATTTAGTGCAACTGCACACTCAAAAGTGATTGAAAAGCTTGTATCAAGATCTCAAGTTTTAGCTATTACAGTTATGGTTCCAAATTCACTAGGTCCTGCTGAGTTAATAGAAAAGCATGGGACAAATGAACAAAAAGATAAATACCTAAAAGATTTAGCAACAGGTAAGCAAGTACCTTGTTTTGGTCTTACTGAACCAAATGCAGGAAGTGATGCAACATCTATTAAATCAAATGGGGTTTTATTCAAAGATGAATCAGGAAAAATAAAAATAAAACTTAATTTTGAGAAAAGATATATTACTTTAGGAAATATAGCAACACTTATTGGTCTTGCATTTGTTTTAAAAGACCCTGAGCATTTATTAGGTGAAGAAGAGAATCTTGGAATTACTTTTGGTTTAGTTGACCATAAAAAAGATGGTGTTGATAATTCAAGAAGACATGACCCTCTTACAATTCCTTTTGTAAACTCACCTTTATATGGTAAAGATGTAATTATTGATTTAGAAGATATTATTGGTGGAATTGATGGTATTGGTAAAGGTTGGCAAATGTTAGTTGAATCTTTATCTATAGGTCGTGGTATTTCACTTCCTTCTGTATCTTTAGGTGGAAGTAAATATGCTTTAAATATTGTAAGTTCATACTCACAATTAAGAGAACAATTTGGATTAAGTATCAACCACTTTGAAGGTGTTGAAGAAAAAATTGCTAAAGTAACTGCTTTTACTTATATGTTAAATGCAAGTAGAAACTATACTTTAGATGCAATTGATAATGGTCAAAAACCAGGTGTTATTAATTCAGTTATGAAATATCATGCAACTGAGAAGTTTAGAGAAGTTATAAATGACTCTATGGATGTTTTAGGTGGTAGTGCTATTATTAGAGGTAAAAACAATCTATTAGCTCATGCTTATTTTGCTTTACCTATTTCTATTACAGTTGAGGGAGCAAATATCTTAACTAGAAATTTAATGCAATTTGGACAAGGACTAATAAAATCTCATCCATATATTTATAAACAAATAAACGCTTTAAAAGCAAACAATGTTGAAAGTTTTGATAAAGGTTTCTTTTCCCATGTAGGTTTAGGATATACATCATTTTGTAAAAGTTTATTTTACTATTTTACAAGAGCTTATATCGTTTGTGAAAAAGGTGAGTTTAGTAGATACAAACAAAAAGTAACTTGGGTTAGTTCAGAATTTACATTTTTAACAAACCTTGCCTTAGGTATTTTAGGACCTGCACTTAAAAAAAGAGAAAATATTAGTGCAAGATTTGGAGATATACTTTCAAACCTTTATTTAATTACTGCAACATTAAGAGAGTTTGAAAACAATCCAAAAGAAGAACATAAAGACTTAGTTAAATATATTTGTGATTATTGTTTCAATGATATTCAAATAGCAAGAGAAGAAATAATCTCAAATCTTGGTGGTTTATCTTGGCTTTTACCAATAGTAAAACTAAATCCTTTTGGAGTAAAAGCAGCAGATAAATTAAATGCAAAAATTATAAATACATTAAACAATGAAGATAGTTTAAAAGAGCTTTGTTCAAATATTTTTATAGATAAAAATGAAGAAGATAGATTCTCAAAACTTCAAAAAGCAGTTAAATTAAATAGACAAAACCAAGATAATTTTAAAATTCTCAAAACTGCTATAAAAGAAAAAAATATAGAACAAGGTGAGTTTAAAGATATGGTTGAACAATTGATTCAAAAAGGTTTAATCACAGAAGAAAAAGCAACATCAATGATTCAAGCACACGAACTAAAACAAGAAGTTGTAAGTGTTGATTCTTTTAAAGTTGACGAATATAAGGCTTCACGATGAAAAAAAAAGATTTGCTAATAAATACTAATGGTTATATTTTAAGTTTGCTAGAAAAGATTTTAGATGCAAATGTACAAATAAAAGGTATTGAAAATATACCTAGAAATAATCCTAGAATATTTGTAGCAAATCACTTTACAAGAACCGAAGCAATGCTTGTACCTTATACCATGTATAATCTAACAGGGAAAAAAGTAGGAGTTATTGCTGATGATTCACTATTTAAAACCTATTTTGGAGATTTTTTAAGCAATTTAGGTGCTATGAAAAAATCAGACCCCCTAAGAAACAATCATATTATAGGAGATTTAGTTACGTCATGTAAAGACTGGATGGTTTTTCCAGAAGGAAGAATGGTAAAAGCAAAAGATATAGAAAAAATAGGTAAACACTTTTGTGTAAAGATAGATGGAACTTGTCAAAGAATTTATACAGGTGCCAGCTATTTTGCCCTTCTCTCTCAAGCTTTAAGACAAGACTATTTTAACCATAAAATAAAGAATTTCAAAAAATTTCAAAGAAAGTATTTTATAAATGATTGTAGTGAAATAAATGAAAATGATACAATGATAGTACCTATTAATATTTCTTATTCAAAAATTAGAAATGGCAGAAACTTTTTAATTGATATGGTTGAAAAGCTTATAGATAATATAGGTAAAAACTTCAAAGAAGAGTTAGAAATAGAAACTAATATAGTTTTAAATTCTAAAATTATTATTCAGGTGTTAGAACCTATTAGTACAAAGCAACTTCTTCAAGCCTATCAAAATGAACCTAATCACTCTAAAACAATTAGTGCTATTAGATATGAAACTACACATAATTTTATGAACACAATTTATCAGTCATTAACTATCAATTTTGATCATATTTTTATTTTAGTACTTTTCTTATATCCAAAAAAAAGAATTAATATAAAAGTATTTAAAAGATTGATTTATTTAGTAATAAATAAACTAAGAAACCGAAACTATTTTTTAGATGATGATATTGATAAAGATTTAATTTATCTAATCTCTTATGAAAAATATGAACAGTATGAAGAAGTTTTAAAAATAGCAATAGATGATGATATCTTATATGATGCGAATGATGAATATATAATCAATAAACAAAAACTTCTAGCTAGTTATACTCATCATACAATAAGAATAAAAAACATTTTAAAAGTAATTTTAAATGAAGTTTTAGTAAATGAGAAAGTTGTAAAAATAACAAAAGACTATGTAGAAAATAGTGAAGATAAAATAAATAAAAAAATCGTAAAACTTCTTATAAAACAACAAAAAGATTCATATTTAAAAAGTTATATGAAGTTTAAAGAGTTTGCAGATGTAAAAAATATTGATATTGGAGAAAATAAATATTTAGACTTAGAAACAAGTGATACTTGTATTATTACAGTACATGGTTTTTCTTCAAGCCCAAAAGAAGTTGAACAATTAAGTATTTATTTACACTCAAATGGTTTTGCTGTTTACTCTCCAAGATTGGATGGACATGGAACTAGCCCAGAAGATTTGAAAAATAAAAAATGGGAAGATTGGTACAAAAGTGTATCTCAAACAATAACTATTGCTTCTATAAAATATAAAAAAGTATTTATTATTGGATTTTCAACAGGAGGATTATTGTCACTTCTTAGTGCAAATAAGATATATCATGAATTTACAGCTATTGTTTGTATAAATGCTGCATTAAATCTAAAAGATATCAGGGTAAAAACTCTTTTACCTGCTGTATCTTTTTGGAATGAAATTGTAAAACTATTTAATAGCAATGAATATTCAAAAGATTATATAGAAAACAATTCTGAAAATCCAAAAGTAAATTATGATAAATTTTATGTTGATTCAATTAAGCAATTAAGTATATTAATGGATAAAACAAGACAAAAACTAATAAATGTAACTCAACCTTGCTTAATTATTCAAGCAAAAGATGATCCTATAGTTAATGCAAGTAGTGCTTATGAAATCTTTGAAAAGATAAGTTCAAAAGATAAAGAACTTGTTATTACAGAAGATAATAAGCATATTATAATAAATACAGATGGAAAAGAAGAGCTTTTTGAAATAATTCTAAAATTTATTAAAAAGAATCTATATCCACAGTTTTTACACTAAAAAGTTTTAGTATAATTATAAAAAAGAATAAAGGAAACATTATGAAGTTATTGAAAAATCTTTTTTTAGTAACTCTTATATCTTTAATTATTGTAGGTTGTACTCAAAAAACACCTTACACAAATAGGTCTCAAATGATTTTTATGTCACCTAAAGAAGAGTTAGCATTGGGTGAAAAATCATACAAACAAGCCTTATCTAAATCAAAAGTACTTACGAATACTAAAGATGCAAAAAGAGTTAAGAATATTGGTTTAAAAATTGCACAAGTTGCTAATAGACCTGATTTTAAATGGGAATTTAAACTTGTAGAAAATAAAGCAAAAAATGCTTTTTGTTTACCTGGTGGAAAAGTAGTAGTTTATACAGGAATTTTAGAAGTTGCACAAAATGATGATCAATTAGCAACAGTAATGGCACATGAAGTTGCACATGCATTAGCTAGACATGGAGCTGAAAGAATGAGCTCTGCTATGGTTCAACAAGGATTACAAGTAATTGGAAATGTAGTATTAGCTTCAACTGCACCTGAATATACAAATGTATTTAATCAAGCCTATGGAGTAGGAACTCAACTAGGAGTTATGCTTCCTTATGGAAGACTACAAGAAAATGAAGCCGATGAAATAGGTATTTATCTTATGGCAAAAGCAGGTTATAATATACATGAAGCTTTAAACTTTTGGAAAAATATGAGTAAGGGTAAAAAACAAACAAATGAGTTCTTCTCAACTCACCCAAGTTCAAGTACAAGAATAGCAAATATTCAAAGAGTTATTGAAAAAATAAAAGCAAAAGGTATTTCAAAATCTAGAAGTTTAACTACACAAAATAGTAGTAAAAGTAATCTTTTAGGTAAACAAGTATATTAAAAACAAAGAGAATTTACTCTTTGTTCTTATAGTCTAAATTAAGCCATATTTGTATAAACAGCTTGAACATCATCATCATCTTCAAGTTTTTCTAATAACTTTCCAATCTCTTCTTGTTGTTCTTCTGTAAACTCTTGAGGATTATTTGAGATTCTCTCTAATTTAGCTTTTGTAAGTTCAATTCCCATATCTTCAAATGCTTTATTTAAAGTACCAAAATCTTTATAATCAGCTGTAACTAATACAATTCCATCTTCTTCTTCGATTTCTTCAAGTCCTGCATCAATTAATTCTAGTTCTAACTCTTCTAAATCCATATCATCAGTTTTGTTAAATTCAAAGATAGCTTTTCTATCAAACATAAACTCTAATGAACCAGTTGGTGCCATTGAACCACCATTTTTATTAAAGTGCATTTTTACATTTGCTACTGTTCTTGTATTATTATCTGTTGCTGTTTCTACAAAAATCAGTACGCCATGAGGTCCTTTACCTTCAAAGTTTACATCTGTATAATTTGCTGAATCTTTTCCAGTTGCTCTTTTAATAGCTGCTTCAATATTTGTTTTTGGCATATTTTCAGCTTTTGCATTTAAAATAGCAGTTCTTAATGCTGAGTTCATTTCAGGATCAGCTCCCCCTGCTTTTGCAGCTATTTCAATAGTTTTTGCTAATTTAGGGAAAACTCTAGACATTGCTCCCCATCTTTTCATTTTTGCGGCTTTTCTATATTCAAAGGCTCTACCCATAAAAAATACTCCAATTATGTTTTTTGTGGGGATTATAACAAGTTTGTAATAAAGATGTCATTATTTAAAGTTTACATTCACCTGAAAATGAGGGATGAGTCATATTTTCAGGTTTTAAATATTCATCCAACTGTTCTTTTGAAAGTAATTTTTTCTCTAAAACAATATCATATACACTTCTATTTGTATCAAGTGCTTCTTTTGCAACAGCAGTTGCATTGTGATAACCTATATATGGATTAAGTGCTGTAACTAAACCAATAGAGTTTAAAACTTGGTTTTTACATACATCTTCATTTGCTGTAATTCCATCAACACATTTAAAAGCTAAAGTTTCAAAGGCATTACACATCATATTTACAGATTGAAAAAGATTGTAGGCTATTATTGGCTCGAAAACATTTAACTGTAACTGTCCACCTTCACTAGCTAAAGAAATAGTTGTGTCATATCCTATTACTTGGAAAGCTACTTGATTTACAACTTCTGGAATTACTGGATTTACTTTTCCTGGCATGATTGAACTTCCTGGTTGCATTTTTGGAAGATTTATTTCATTTATTCCTGTTCTTGGACCAGAACTTAAAAGTCTTAAGTCATTACATATCTTTGATATTTTTGTAGCGATTGATTTTAAAACCCCTGATACATGAACAAAAGTAGAAGTATCTTGTGTGGCTTTTACTAAATCACAAGCTGTTACAAAAGGTCTATTTGTAACTTCTTCTAATTTCTCTTTTACAAGTGCTGCATATTTTGAGTTTGTATTTATTCCTGTTCCTATTGCTGTACCACCAAGATTCATTTGTGCAACTAAACCTTTTGCCATTTCGATTACTTTTATATCATCATCTATCATTAAAGCAAAAGAGTTAAACTCTTGTCCTAATGTCATTGGAACTGCATCTTGAAGTTGAGTTCTCCCCATTTTTATAATATTTTCAAACTCTTTTGCTTTTGATGAAAAAGACTCTTTTAAAGTTTTCATTTTATTTTGAAGTTTACAAAGGTATTCATAAAGAGCTAATCTTACAGCTGTAGGATATACATCATTTGTAGATTGAGACATATTTACATGATTGTTTGGATGAATAAACTCATATTCACCTTTTTTCTTTCCTATTAATTCTAATGCAATATTAGCTATTACTTCATTTGCATTCATATTTGTAGAAGTTCCAGCTCCTCCTTGAATAACATCTACTATAAACTGCTTATGATATTTTTTTGCAAAAAGTTCATCACAAGCAGAACAAATTGCATCACATATCTTATCATCAAGAAGTCCTAGTTTATTATTTGCTAAAGCAGAAGCTTTTTTTACTTGTGCTAAAGCAATAATAAGTTTTGGAAAATTTGATAAAGGCACACCTGAAATTGAAAAGTTTTCTTTTGCTCTTAAAGTTTGAATTCCATAATAATATTTATTTGAAATCTCTTTTTCACCTAATAAATCACACTCAATTCTATATTTATTCTTCATAATAATCCTCAAAACAATTTAATAATTATTATTTTACACTCTTTTTCTATTAGTTTGTTTAAACTTAAAAAAGATTTTGTTACAATTTAGAATGATAATTAAAAAACTACTAACACTTATTTTATTATGCAATTTTATGTTTGCACAAGAGATTAAACTATACTTTGAAAAAAACACTATAAAAAATGCACAAACTGCACTTTTAAGGCTTCAAGCAATAGATATAAAAGAACCAAAATTAACTCTTTTAGATAAAGAACCTTTTAATCTAAATTTTAAAAAAAATAGTTTTAAAAAAAATGAATATTATGCTTTAATACCAATTTCATATTATAAAAAACCAAAAAAGTATAAAGTTATTATTTCTTATTTTAAAAGTAATAAAAAATATTTCAAATCAATAAAACTAAATGTAATAGATGGAAAATATAAAAGCGAAACTATAAATGTTTCAAAATCAATATTTAAACCAAGTAAGAAAAGAGTTCAAAGAACAAAAAGGGAATATAAAGAAGCTATGGATATTTACAGAAGTGTAAGCGATAAAATTTTATGGAAAGAAGATTTTATTTATCCTATAAATTCCAAAATTACAAGTGCATTTGGAACAAAAAGAGTTTATAACAATGAACTTAAATCATATCATAGCGGTACAGACTTTAGAGCACAAATAGGAGTACCTATTTTTGCTTCAAATTCAGGAATTGTAAAAATCGCTCAAAATAGATTTTACGCAGGAAATTCTATAGTAATTGACCATGGTCACGGAGTTTATTCTTGTTATTACCACTTAAGTAAAATGAATTTTAAAGTGGGTGATTTTGTGAAAAAAGGTCAAAAAATAGGTCTCAGCGGAACAACAGGTAGAATCACTGGACCTCATCTACATTATGCTTTTAGAATAAATGGCATTCAAGTAGATCCACTTCAAGCAATAAAAGTATTAAATACCTTGAATAATTAATAATATTTTACTTCAACATATTTTCTACATTTTTTTTATATAATATTTAATAAAAATGCAAGGAAATAAATTGAAAGGTATTATTCTATCAATAATTATTGCTTTTACTTTTAATGCTTGTGCAACAAAAGATAATGGCAAAATACAAACACCAAATCCATCAGCAACTACAAAAACTACAACTGTAGAAAAAGTTGCTTCTTATGAAGATGACTTTGGAAGTGAATTTGATAATGAGTTTTCACAAGAAACACAAAAGGAAGTCTTTGACCCTTTAAGTGGTTACAATAGAGCTATGACTACATTTAATGATTTTTTATTTATGAATGTAATGAATCCTATTGCAAAAGGTTATGCTTATGTATTACCTCAAACTGTAAGAGTTGGTGTCTCAAACTTTTTTGACAACTTACTTTTTCCCATAAGATTTACAAATAATTTACTTCAATTAAAATTTGAAAATGCAGGTGTTGAGCTTGGAAGATTTGTAGTAAATAGTCTTTGGGGATTAGGTGGATTTATGGATCCAGCTACAAATGAACTTGGTTGGAAACAGTATGATGAAGACTTTGGACAAACACTTGGTTATTATGGAGTAGGAAGTGGTTTCCACATAGTATTGCCTATCTTAGGCCCATCAAACTTAAGAGATATGTTTAGTATGGTTCCAGATGGATATATAAGTCCTATTTCAACAACAGGTTCAAGTGATATTCCTTATAAAATACCAAATAATAATCTTGAAGCTATGGGAATTATGGGTCTTAAAACAACTAATAGTATTTCATTAAAACTAGGTCAATATGAAAATATCAAAAAAGATGCTTTAGATTTATATCCTTTCTTAAGAGATATATATGAACAAAGAAGAAATCAACAAATTAAGGAATAAGTAATGAAAAATATTTTAAAAGTTTTACTTTTAATAACTGCACTATTTACAAGTGCAAGTGCTGTAAAAAAAGATGAAATAGTAAGTGTAATGACATCTAAAGTTGATAGTGCATTAGATGTTTTAAAACAAAAAGATTTAAATACTACAAATAAAGCAAATAAAATTTTTGCTTTAATTGATGAAGTTTTTGATTATGAACTTATGGGTAAGATTTCTTTAGGTAAAGAAACATGGCTTAAAATAAATAATGCTCAAAGAGCAGAGTTTTTAAAAGCTTTTGAGAATAAACTTAAAAACTCTTATGTTGACAAATTAGAACTTTACACAGATCAAAAAGTAAAAATTCTTGAATTAACACCATATAAAAAATCAAGATTACAACTAAAAACAGAAGTTGTAGGAAAAGATGAAATTTATAAAATAAACTATAATTTTTATCAAAATAGAAAAAGTAATGAATGGTTTATCTATGATGTAGATTTATTAGGTGTTAGTATTGTGCAAACTTACAGAAAACAATTTGCAGGACTTTTAAAAGAAAAAACTTTTGATGAACTACTTGTGATTTTAAAAGACACAAAAAAATAGATGATTAAAAAACTTTATGACAGAATAATTTTTAAATATCCAATTGCAGTAATAATAAGCTTATTACTTGCAGTTGGCATTTTAGGATACTATAGTACAAAACTTGAAATTGACGCTTCTGCTGAAACTTTACTTTTAGATGATGACAAAGATTTAAAATTTGTTAGAGAAGTTAGTAAAAGATATCATAACCCAAATTTTTTACTTGTAACTTTTAGTCCAAATGATGATTTATTATCTTCAAATAGTCTTGAAACAATTAAGAATATGAGTGATGATTTTTTACAAATCGATGCAATTACAAAAGTAACCTCAATTTTAAATGTTCCTCTTCTTCAATCGCCAGTTAAACCAATAGCAAGTTTGGTTGATGGAGTTAATAAAATAGAAGATGGAAACTTTAATAAAGAACTTGTAAAAAAAGAGTTTTTAAATTCAGAACTTTATACAAATACTTTAGTAAGTGAAACTTATAAAACAACTGCCTTAGTTTTAAGTTTAAAAGATGATGAAAAATATAGAACATTACTTGAAAAAAGAAACTCTTTACTAAAACTTAAAAGAGAGGGTAAAATTACAAATGAAGAGAAAGAGCTATTAAATAAAACTATTATTGAGTTTAAAAAACATAGAGATTTTACAAGAGCAAAAGAGAGTCATGATATACAAGCTATTAGAGATATCATAAAAAAATATGATTCAAATGGTACTATCTTTTTAGGTGGTATAAATATGATAGCCAATGATATTATTGGTTATGTTAAAAATGACCTTTTAATTTATGGTTCTACTTTAGTTTTTTTACTTATCACAATTCTTTGGATTATTTTCAAAAATCTTAGATGGGTTGTTTTACCCATAACTATATGTTTACTTTCTGTTGTATCAACAGCAGGTATTTTAGGCCTATTTTCCCTTGAAGTTACTGTTATATCTTCTAATTTTATTTCATTACAATTAATAATTACTTTATCAATTGTACTTCATTTAATCGTAAGATATAGAGAATTAAATAATAAATATAAAAATGCAAGCCAGTATAAGTTAGTAATCAATACAGTTTTATCAAAATTAAATCCATCTTTTTTTGCTATTCTTACTACTATTACAGGTTTTGCTTCATTAGTTTTATCAAAAATACAGCCAGTTAAAAATTTAGGTTTAATGATGAGTGCTGGTATTGCGATATCTCTTATTATTGCATTTATTGTTTTTCCTATTATTTTGATTTTCTTGCAAAAAAAAGCTGAAAAAAATGCAAAATTAAAACAAGACACTTTTGCACTTATCCCAACTTGTATTAAAACAGTTGAAAAAAGAGGTTCATTTATTATTGTTTCAAGTATTATACTTGTGATTTTCTCTTTAACTGGTGCATCTAAACTTATAGTTGAAAATAGCTTTATTAATTATTTTAAGAAAGATACTGAAATATATAAAGGGATGAAAGTTATTGATGAACAGTTAGGAGGAACTACTCCTTTAGATGTAATCATTAAATTCAAAGAAGATAAGAAAGTACAACAAAAAAGTACAAATGATGAATTTAGTGGTTTTGATGATTTTGAAAATGAATTTTCACAAGATACTAATAATGAACAATATTGGTTTACAGCAGATAAAATGGAAACAATAAAAAAAGTTCATACATATTTAGAATCTTTAGATGAAATAGGTAAAGTTCAATCTCTAGCTACATTACTTAGAGTAGGTAAACTACTAAATGAAGGAGAAGCTTTAGATGGTGTTACTTTAGCTTTACTTTATAATAAACTGCCTCAAGAGTATAAAAATATCATTTTAAATCCTTATGTAAATATAAAAAATAATGAAGCTAGAGTTACAGTTAGAATCATGGACTCAAATCCACAATTAAGAAGAAATGAACTTATAAATAAAATAAACAAGGATTTAGAAGAATTGATAAGTACAGAATATACTTCATTTAGATTATCAAATCTTATGATTTTATATAATAATATGCTTCAATCTCTATTTGATTCTCAAATCAATACATTAGGCTTTGTAATTGTTATTTTGTTTATTATGTTTTTAATATTATTCAAATCTTTTAAAATTGCTGTTGTTGCTATTTTAGCAAATATTATTCCAATATCTGCCATATTTGGTATTATGGGTTGGCTAAATATTCCTTTAGATATTATGACTATTACAATTGCTGCTATATCTATTGGTATTGGTGTTGATGATACTATTCACTATATCCATAGATTCAAAGAAGAGTTTAAACATGATCATAACTATTTAAATAGCATGAAAAGAGCTCATGAAAGTATCGGTTATGCTATGTACTATACATCTTTAGTGGTTATAGTTGGTTTTTCAATTCTAGTTTTATCAAACTTAATTCCAACTATATATTTTGGTCTTTTAACAGTAGTAGTAATGGCAACTATTTTAGCTTCTGCTTTACTTTTACTTCCAAGACTTCTTATAATATTTAAACCCTTTAAAAAAGTAGTTTAATAGCTACTTTTTTAATGTTTAATAAAGATTCAAAGAACATACAACCTAAATATGTTAATATTAATATTATGAATACATTAAATGAATATCTATATCAAAAAAAAACTATTGATTTGTTTGAAAACTTAGTATATTTTAAAGATCTTGAAGGTAAATATATACTTTGTAATGATGCTTTTTGTAAATATACTAATTATACAAAAGATGAAATTATTGGAAAAACTGATTTAGAATTATTTGAAAATGAAGATGCTTTAACTTTTACAAAAAATGACCAAAGTGTTATTGATACTAAAAAAGAGCATAATTTTTGTGAAATATTAACTCTAAATGATGGTACAAAAGTTTACTTTGAATCTAAAAAAGATATTGTTTTAGATGAAAATAATAAACTTGTAGCAATTATTTGTATTTCAAAAGATATTACCAAAGAAAAAGAGTATGAATCACTTCATACAATCACACAAAAAACTCTTGAATATATATTAAAAGATTATTCATTGAAGAAAACTCTTAATTTTATTATTACAGAAGCAGAAAAAATTAATAAAAATATGATTTGTTCAATTTTACTTTTAAATGATAAAAAAACTAAATTCAAAGAAAGTTTTACAAAAAGTCTTCCTAAATACTATAATGACGCAGTAAAAACACTAACTATTGCTCATGGTGTAGGTTCATGTGGAACTGCTGCTTACACAAAAGAGAGAATTATTGTTGAAGATATAAATACTCATCCATATTGGCGTGATTATTTAGAATTGACAAAACCTCTAAACCTAAATGCTTGTTGGTCAGAACCTTTTTTTACTAAAAACAATGAAGTTTTAGGTACTTTTGCTATATATTACAAAAAAAGTAAAAAACCAACAAAGTTTGAACTTAAACTTATTGACTCTTTCTCGTACTTAGTTTCTTTAGCTGTAAATAGATCATTAAGATTAGAAGAGATTAAAAAACAAGAAAATCTAATAACACAACAAGCTAAACTAGGTTCATTAAGTAATGTACTTGAAAATATTGCTCATCATTGGAGACAACCTTTATCTTTAATTTCAACCGTAGCTAGTGGTATGAAAATAGAATATAATTTATATTCAAAAAATAAAAAACTTTATAATAATTCTCTTGCTAAAATTATTAACACTACACAAAATTTATCAAAAACTATAGATGAGTTTAGAGATTATTTTTTAAGAAGTTCTCAGAAAAATAGCTTTAATATTGAAGATACTTTTCAAAGAGTCATACGTGTACTTGAAAAAAAATTTGAAGAACAAAATATCCATATAGAAAAAAATATCCATAACTGTTCTTTATATACTTATGAAACAGAAATTATTCATATTCTTATCAATATAATAAATAATTCAATAGAAGCAATTAAAGAAAAAAAAATTAAAACTCCAATAATATTCGTAGATATAAAAGAGAAACATAATGATTGTATTATAACAATAAAAGATAATGCACAAGGAGTTGAGAAATCTAATATTGATAAAATTTTTGAACCCTACTTTACAACAAAAGATAAAAAATCTTCTGGAGTTGGACTTAGTTTATATATTGTTCAAGATTTAGTAAAAAGACATTTAAAAGGATTTATTGAAGCAAACAATACAATTTTTAAATATAATGATGAAAACAACAAGGGTTTAGAAGTAAAAATTACAATTCCTAAAAGTTTATAATTTAAATTAGGATATTTCTTGTCCTATTTACTCATTGTTAACTATTTATTTAAAAAGGATTAATCTTCGGAGTTTATAATTGTAATACAAATTAAGCAAAAGACTTAATTTTGATATACAAGTTTTTCAACTTGACTCTCCTACAAATAATATACAAGTCAATAACAGAACGCTACCCCCTAGGCGTTCTGTTTTTTTATGCTTAATTTTAATATATAAAACTGTATAATATTTGTGCTAAAAAATAATGATAATATAAATATTTTTAAATATAATTACAATTTAATGATAATAAGGAACTTTGATAATAAGATGGTAAAACTTGATTCTACTCAAAAACAACTAGTTTTAAACAATTTAGATGAAAATGGCGAATTATCTTGCATAAGAGCTTTTAAAGCAGCTAAACTAATGGGTATTAAACCTAAAAATATGGCACAAATTGCAAAAGATATGAATATTAAAATAACAAATTGTGAGCTAGGTGTTTTTGGTAAATTAAAATTTTCACAAATGAATGATGATATTTATAATACATTAGCAAAAAATTCAGCAAATAATAAAAAAGTACAATGTGAAATTGCTTGGAAACTAGCACAAGAAAAAGGTTCAACTCTTAAAAAAGTTGGTTCTTCTATAAAAAACTCAGATATAAAAGTAACTCATTGTCAATTAGGTATTTTCTATGATGAAGAATTTGATAAATTTGATAAGGTAAGAAAAAAATAGTATATGAAAAAATATATACTATTTGATAATGATGGAGTACTTGTAGAAACAGAAAAATGGTATTATGAAGCAAATAAAATTGCTTTAAAACAACTAGGAATAACCCTTGAGCTTGATATTTATCTTGAAATAATGGCAAGAGGTGGTACTGCTTGGGAACTTGCTTTTAAAAAAGGTATTTCAAAACAAATAATTGATAATAAAAGATTTCAAAGAGATGAATACTATCAAAACTTTTTAATAACAAAAGATATCGAAATTCCAAATGTAAAAAAAACATTAGAAAAACTATCCAAAAAATATAAAATGGGAATTGTTACAACTTCAAGAAGAGTTGACTTTGAATTAATTCATAAAAACAGAGGTATTACCCAATTTATGGATTTTAGTCTATGTGTAGAAGAATATAAAAGAGCTAAACCCTACCCCGACCCTTATTTAGCAGGTCTTAAAAAGTTTAATGCAAAAAAAGAAGAAGCAATAGTTATTGAAGACTCACAAAGAGGCCTTAGTTCTGCTGTAAATGCAAATATTCAATGTGCTATAGTTCATAATAATTTTACTGTAAAACATGACTTTTCTAAAGCTGATTTTTTCATAAATTCATTAGAAGAACTTGAAAGCTTACTAGGGAGTATATAAACATTTAAGCTTCCTTTTTATAAAGCTATAATAGAATTTTTATATATACAAAAAGGCTTTATTATGAAAATTGAATCATCTGAAGTTACTATAAACACTACTTCAAACTCATTTAAAAGTAGTTCTATAAACTCTGCATCTTGGATCAATGAGCTTAAAAGTGCAAGAGAAACAAAAGCTATTAAAACTACTGTTATAGCTGATTTAAATGGCATATACTTAGCATCAAATGACCAATCAAAACTTTCAAATGAAGATAAAATAAAAAAACAAATATTAGAAGAGATTACTTCTAAACTAAATGACAATAAACAAAATAATTTCTTCTTAAACAAAAAAGACAAGTTTAAAAATGATGAAGTAAATTGGGGTTTTAGACTACACACAAAAACACAATATCAACTTGAAAATAGTATAGAGTTTAACACAAAAGCAATTGTTAAAACTTCAAATAAAGAGTTTGAAATAGACCTATCAATATCTTTTTCAAAAAGTTTTCAAGAACTACATGAAGAAAAATTAAACCTCGGAAATGAAAAGTTTATAGACCCACTTATTATAAACTATAAAGATAGTTTAGATGGTTTTGACAATATAAATCCTACACTTAAATTTGCTTTTGATTTAAATAATGATGGAAAAGTTGAAAGAATACCTCTTTTAAGAGATGGTGCAGGTTTTCTTGCTTTAGATAAGAACAAAAATAAGGCAATAGATAATGCCAGTGAGTTATTTGGAACTAAAAGTGGGAATGGTTTTAATGACTTAAGAACTTATGATATGGATAAAAACAATTGGTTAGATGAAAACGATTCAATTTTTAAAGATTTAGTAATTTGGGAAAAAAATGATAAAGGTGATGATAAATTGATCTCTTTAACACAAGCAGGAATTGGGGCAATTTATCTAAAAGAAAACAAAACTAGTTTTGATTATCATCAGTCTATAGAACATAAATTTGCCCACCTTAAACAGTCTAGTTTTTATATAAAAGAAGATGGAAAGACAGGCTTAATTAATGGTTTAGATTTTATAGTTTAATACTTAGTTTTTAAATACTCTTTTAATCTTTGAACACCCTCACTCATGTGTTCAATATCCCTTGTATATGCAAATCTTAGATATTGATTTGTTTTATTAGCACCAAAATCAATACCAGGAGTTGTAGCAATATGAATACTTTCTAAAAGTTCTTTAGCAAAACTAAAACTATCATCTGTATATTTAGAAACATTTGCCCATAAATAAAATGCTCCATCTGGTTTTGCATCTATTTCAAAAATTTCACTTAATTCTTTATATAAAAAATCACGTCTTTCTTTAAATATTGATTTTACTTCTTGTAAATATTCTTCATCAAATGCTTCAAGTGCCGCATGTTGAGATAAAGTGGGAGCAGAAATAAATATATTTTGAGCAATAATTTCAGCTTGTCTTGAAAGTTCTTTAGGAACTATAATCCAACCAAGTCTTAAACCAGGCATACAATAATATTTAGAAAAACCATTTATTACAAAAACCTTATCACTGAACTCTAAAGCAGTATTTGCATTTTTTTCGTATGTTAAGCCATGATATAACTCATCTGAAATAAAAGAAATATTATTTTCATCACAATACTGTACTAATTGTCTTAAGTTATCTTTTTTATAAATATTTCCTGTTGGATTACAAGGGGAAGATATTTGAAGAGCATCAAGGGTTTTATCCTTTAAATGCTCAACAGTTAATTCATAATCAGTTGATTTATCAATTGGCATAAAACAAGGCTTTATATCAAGCATACTAGCAAAATTTTTATAACATGGATATGAAGGATCAGATAAACCTAAGACATGATTATGTTTTAAAGTTAAAGTATAAGCAACTAAGAAAGCTCCTGAAGTACCAGGTGTTAAAATAACTTGTTCTTTATCTATATCAACACTGTAATTTCTTTTATACATAGATACAATCTCTTGTCTTAATGAAGCTAAACCTTTTGATTCTGTATATGAGAATTCATCATTATGTACTGCTTCTAAGAGTCTTTTTTTTACTTTTGCACTTGGTTTTAAATCAGGTTGTCCTATTTCAAAATGTATTGTATCTTCAAAAGCTGCCGCATCTCTTACTATATCCATTACAATAAATGAACTCATATTCTCATATCTCAATTAAAACTCTCCTTAATTATTTAATGCTTTATCTATATATCTTTCAAATAAAGACTTATCTGTTTCACCTACAAACTTTTTAATATAAGTTCCATCTTTATCATATAAATAGTATTCAGGTACTTTTGAAACCTCACCTAAATCTTTTGTAAATCTAAAATTTTCTTCACCTATTGTTACAGGATATTGAATATTATGTTTTTTTATAAACTCTTGAATTTCTTCTTTCGATTTATCTTTTTCAAATAAAACTGAAATGATTTCAAACTCTCCTGCATATTTTTCTTTTAGTTTATTCATATCAGGAATTCCTTTTATACAAGGAGGACACCATGTAGCAAAAACATCAATTAATACAACTTTCCCTTTATAATCTTTGAAATCAATTCCTGTAAGAGTTGTTTTTAATTCAATACTTTTCCCATCAACAGTTTGAAGTTTAAACTCTTTAGAGTCAAAATTTGTTCCAATTTCTTTTTTATCTTTTGGCTTTGCTACCATACTCTCATCAATTGAATCTTTTGTATCACATCCTGTAAATAATAAAGCAGATGATAAAATACCTGCAATTAAAAAGTTCTTTTTCATATTAGTCCTAAAATTTTGATTTTTAAAATTATAGTTAAGATTAATTAATAAAATCTAAATGTGAAAATAAATATTTATTTAAGTAAGTGTTGTATAATTTTTTTTGCCTCGACATCATCAAAAAAAAGATTCATTGATAGCTCATTATTTACTTGTTTAATAAACTTCATTTTCTCTTCTTTTAATTTTTGCTCGTCATTTTTATACTCTTGTTTTATTTGTTCTAACTTTAGTTCATATTCTCTTATTATTTCATCTTTTTTCATAGCTGTGGGCTTAATACTAGTTTTTAATATAAATTGCTTATATATTAAATATCCTGCTAAAATAATCAAAAGTATTAAAACTAAAGTTAAAAAATCCATACTATTTTGACCTTGCTATATCTTTAGCTTCTTTTGCTAAGGCTTCTGCTCTTCTTGCAGTTTGTAAAGCTTCTAAAATTGCTTTATTATTTTCTTCTTGTGTTTCAAGTTTTTCTATTCTTTCTAAAACTGATCTAAAACTTACATGACCTATTGTTTCTAAAACTCTAGGAGCATTAATGATATGTTTGATAAGTTTTAAATCTTTCCAATTATCAGTAATAGTTTTGTCAATAAAGCTTGCATAATCTACATTAGTTTCAGTTTTATTAGCCACAAAAGCTAAATCTAAATCTATGTCATTTTTTTGGGCAAATAGATTATAATATAAATCTTCTAGGTATATTGGGTTATTTAAAGTTGAGATATGTAAATAAACTTCCTCTTTATATCCCTTTTCTAATAAATAAGATAAAACTACTTCTGATACTTTATTTTCTCCTGAAGTTAGTACATCTGAAAGTTTTTCTGTACAGTTTACATAAACTTGTTTTGATTCATCTTTTGAAAGTGCTTTTGTAAATTTAACTAAGTCTAAGTTAAATCCATAACTAAAAGAGTTTATTTTATTAAGCATTGGGTTTATAATTTTATCTGGGTTAGAGCTTGTATTTGCATAAGTTACAATACTATTTACAAATTCAACATCATTTTCATCAAATCTTGCATTTTCACAATACTCATTTATATCTTTTATTAGATTAACCTCAAGTAGTTTCTTTGAAGTTTCATCATAGTATGAAGTTAAATCATTTATTGCATATTTTTTAGAATTTTTAGCAATTAGTTCGTATTTTGATGATATTTCTTTATACTTTTCAATTTTCTCTTTTATGTTTAGAGTTTTTAGTAATTCTAGTTCTTTTTCTAAAATTTCTTTTTTTTGTGCATTAATAGTTTGGGCAACCTTTAAACCTCTTTTTGGAAGTTCTTGTGCTAATTTATTTAATTTTTCATTATATTCATTAACATCTTTAGAATTTTGAATTTGTGAAGCTAACTTTACAGCTGAAGAGATTTTAAAAGATCTTCTAATAAAAAACACAACAATTAATAAAATTATAAATAAAACTACCCCTACACTATATACACCATTTGGAGTTTGTGTATAAATTTCTCCTAAATTAAAATTTGTCTGCTTTGCAACTGCAAAAAATTCTTTTAGGTTTTCTAAAAATACCATCAATGCTTCCTTTAATGTTTAACTTAATTATTATTACTAGTATACACTCTTTTTCTTAATTTTTTTACTATATAATCTATAGAGTTAAAGCATAATATTTCAACTGATACAAAAATAAACTACTATTTATATAGTTTTGACTCAACTAAATCAAATAAATCTTTATATGACAATCTTTTAAGTTTTTCTCCATTTACAAATAAAGTAGGAGTTCCTCTTACTTTTAATTTAGTGGCATCTTCTCTATCTAATTTTAAAATATTATCTACATTGATTTTTTCAAAATCTGCTCTTAATTTTTTAAGGTTTAAAGATGGTACATCTTTTAATTCTTCCCATAAAAGTTCAGGTTTTTCATTGTTATGTTGAGCCCAAACTCCTTGTGATTCATAAATTTTATCAAGAACAGCTTGGTACATATTTTGTTTTTTTGAAGCTTCTAGAATTTTAATTGCATATTTTGAGTTTTTATGATTATCTAAATATCTAACTACTATTTGAATATCTTCGTAATAATTTCTATAAAGTTCTTTTACCACTTTATGATATAAAGCACAAGATTCACACTCAGGATCTATAAATTCTACAACATATACATTTTTTTTATTATCCCCAAAAACTGTAGAGTGTTCTCTAATAAAAGGTGTACTTGTATAAGAAAGCTTTTCAATATTTTGATTTGACTTATTTTCATAAGAGATAACTAAAGCTGTAAAAACAGCAAATAATATAGCAAGCGATACTAATACAATTGATTTATTTTTCATTCTTTAATCCTTTTTTATGTAATAAAAGCAAGATAAAAATAATAAGATAAGAACTTAAAGATAAAAATGGAATTGTGATAAACCCAAGCCAATTTATGTATTCAGTAGAACAAGGCACACCTTGTACACAAGGTACTACACTTTCAGGAATAATTCCAAACATTAGTAAATTATGATAAATAGCAAAAAATAGCCCTACTAAAACAAGAGGCATAGCATATTTAAATACTTTATCATCAGGATACAAAATATTAACAAGAAAAATTAAAACTAATGGATACATAAAGATTCTTTGATACCAACACATACTGCATGGTACAAACTGCATAATTTCAGAAAAAAATAGACTTCCCATAGTAGCTATTGAAGCTGTAAGAAAAGAGAGTAAAATTAAAAAACTTGACTTTGTCAAAATAACTCCTAGATATAATTTTCAAAAATTATATCTAAGATTAGTTAACAAAAAAATTTATTATTGTTATAAGATAAAGTTATTAACTTAGGCTCCTCCACCTACACTTGCATTTAATTCACCATGAAGTTCATTTCTAGGAATTGAATCACACATAGCTATAGACTCATTTAGTGCTTTTAAAAACTCTTCTATATTTTCATAAGGAATTTCTACTTCAGATGTCTTTTCTTCTCCATGAGAATATATAGCAATACTAACTACGGGACTACTATATTCTCCATAAGGCTTTTCTACATGCTCAATTTTAACTGTATCATTTGTACTGTGAGCTAGTTTAAAAGTTTTTATTTCAATGTGTTGACTAGGCATATCATACTCCTTGGTTAAATTTTATAAATTGTAACATAAAAATATAATAAAAAACAAACACCTTATTTTTTTATAGATGTAGCAGTTAAAAAAAGATAATTCTTTCCAGTTAGTGTTACTCTATACTTTTTTTGTTGTAAATATTTCTTACAAAAATAAACATCTTTATATAAAACAGATTGTTCACTAAAAGAATAATTTGCAGCTTTTGCTCCATATATCATTTCAGAACCATGCCATCTACAATTTGGAAATCCTAATATCAAAGAGCCATTTTCTTCTAAATAGTTTTGAAATAAATCCATAAATAACTTTTTAAAGTTTAAAGTTGAACTTTGTAAAGTTCCTATTGAAATAAGTAAATCAGCTTTCTTTAAATTCAAACTTTTTAGATCATTTATATCATGACAATAAAAATTAAAATTATCATAAGGAAATCTTTTTTTTGCATGATTAATAGCACTTTTTGAAAAATCAATTCCAACAAATTGCTTTGAATTTATCTCTTTTTCATCTAAAAGTTCAGAAATTAAAGCAAACTCATCAGCTTTATTTATTCCTAAATTCAAGATATTTATTTTATTTTCAATTTTCGCATTTGTTAATGCTTGTTTATAATAATATAAAAAAGAAGGTTCTTCATTTTTATTTATTCTAAAAAATAAAGAGTCTTCTCCATATTTCTCATAATTACTAGTATAAGAATTATTATGAAAAGAGCTATTTTTATTTACTTTTTTAAAAGTTAAGATTACTGTATATTTACTACTTATTTCAGGAGTTAAAAGTTTACAAAATAAAAGTTCACTTAAATCATTCCAAGCTTTATAAGAGTGATATATATAAAGTTCATCTAATTGTATTTGTTCTCCTGCAAAAAGTTCAAAACCATAATCTGGATTTAAAACTTCTATTTTTACTTCTTCACTCTGCTCTAAATTTTTTTGTAAATAATTCATAATTTCATGAATATTATGAGTTGTAAATTTTTTCAATTTATTCTTCTTCTTTTTCAACTTCTTCTATTTCAGAAGTATTTTGTTCAAGTTCTTTATTTTTTTTATGTCCTTTTGAATACTTTTTAATTCCTTCAAGTTCAATTTCAATTGCCCCTGTTGAAATTGAAATTTCAAAAATAGCAGTGATTAAAGAAGCACACATTAAAACTAAACTAATTCCAAAAACTATATTTCCAAAAATTCTAAACTCTATAAAAAGTAAAAACATAGAAAATGTACATAATAATAAGGAAAGTACTCCTAAAATTTGCATTAATTTAATTAAATCAACTCTTTTTTTTAGATTTTTTATTTGTTTAGAAGCTTTAGGTACTCTTCCATCTCTTGCATTTGCACTTAATCCTCTAATAAGTTGTGCAGTAGTTAGAAATCTACTTGTATAAGCTAATAAAAGCAAAGAAATAGCTGGAAATAGAAGTGCTGGTGTTGTTAAAGCAATATCCATTTATAAATACCTTTTAATTTTTTTGAAATTATAACTTATTTAACTGTAAAGCGTATGATATTTTTTATCACAAGTGTTACTATTTCACTTATTTTATAAAATTAATATTTTTTTTTAAAGTTTTTTTAATGTTTACACTTTTTCTACATTTCTTTTTACTAACATACAATTTGGGAAGAAATAATTAAGGAGAATATATGAATATACATACAGCTGATTTATGTGACGAAAATCAAGATAAACAATTACAAATATTATCACCAAAATTTAAAAACTATGGTGGTTTAAAAAGATTTTATGGACAAATTGAAACAATTAAATTAGATAAAAGTAACTTTAGACTTTTAGAAATGCTAAGAGATGAAGATGGTGAAGGTAAAATAGTAGTAGTTGATAATGGACAAGAATTTTTTGGAGTTGTTGGTGATAAGCTAATGGCTTTTGCGGCTAAGAACAACTGGAAGGCTATCATTTTAAATGGATATGTAAGAGATACTGATGAAACTAAAAATATTAACGTTGGATTATTTGCTATTGGTACTTGTCCACTAAGAAATTTTGATAAAACAAACTCTTCAAGAGGTGAAGAACTTAACTTTGAAGGTTTAACATTTAATAGAGGTGACTATATTTATGCTGACAATGATGGTGTGGTTATTTCTAAAGAAAAACTAATTCAAGACTAAGGGTTAAACCTTAGTTCTTTAATCTATTTAAAATAAATCCACACTTGAAACTTGCTCTTCTTTAAATCTAACTACCTTATCTCTACCTGTACTTTTTGCTTCATATAAAGCTATATCTGCATTTTTAATTACAGAATTAAAACTTGATGAATCTTGTGGGAACATAGATAAACCTATACTTACAGTCTTTTTAAGTTTTGCACCCGCATAAACATCAATTTCATTTTCTCTAACTTTTTTAGAAATTTTATTAGCAACGTGTAAGGCATCATTTTCATTTTTAACGCCAACAAGTAAAACAATAAACTCTTCACCACCATATCTAATAACAAGATCAGATTCTCTAACAGTTTCATCTAAAATAGTAGCTAACTCTTTTAGTACTTTATCACCAATATCATGACCATATTCATCATTTACAGCTTTAAAGTGATCCATATCTAACATTAAAACACCAATATTTAATTCTTCTCTTTTTGCATGAGGAATTAGTTTTTTAGTATGTTCTTCTAAGAATTTTCTATTATATAAACCTGTAAGCCCATCTGTAAATGCAGACTCTTGTAAAGCCTTCATTAGAAGTTTAACCTCTAATGATGGTGCTGCTTCATTAATATAACTTTTAATAAAAGTAATTTGCGATTTTAATTTTTCTAATTCATTTTTCTTTTCAAATACAAAATTTATAATTAAATTTATATTTTTACTAATAGAAATATTAGTACAGTAATAAAAAAGATCTTTTTTTTCAAAATATGGACAGGTGTTATGAAAGTCCATTGATACTACATCATTTTTTGTTCTTGCTGATCTACATAAGTCAGGTGTTTCTTTCATAGTTTTACTACAACAAAAGAAATCTCCTTTTTGAATAACTGTTGTCATTTTATTTTTTAGCATTTCAATTTCAATAAAATTAAATGCTTTTAAATTAAATTTATTTGAAAATACTTGTGACAATCTTTGATAAATTTCATCCCTTGAGTCATCTAGTTCAATTTCTTTTTTAAATTGATAAAGGTTTGATAAATTATCGATAATCTCTTTTGATTCATTTAAAGGATCATTACCCTCTTTTCCTGCTTGGTATCCAATAAATCCATGAAGTTTTTTTTCAATATCAATTGAAGTATCTTTAAAGTTAACCATTAGTTTATTATATTCTTCTGTTAAATTAAGCATATCTTTACTTATACCAGAAGTAGGAATATTTATTCTTTTAAATTTTCCTTGAACTGCATTATTAATATTTATACTAAATTTATCAAATAATTCTATATAAGGTTGTAAGATTCTTTTTGATAAAAAAATTATAATAAATATGGCAAAAAGAACAACTAAAGTAATAATATAAATTGACTCTATTCCTATTTGTTTTAATGCACTAATATCAAGCTCTAAAGATACTGCACCTAAAGTTTCCCCAGGATCTACATCATGACACTTTAAACAGTCAATATTTTTAACAGCAACTGCATTGTAAGGTATTGTAACTCTAACAGAAGTGGTTGTAAAAGTTTCTTCTATTTTATGTGCCATTTTTCCTGTTAATAAAACACTTTTATCTAAAGCATCTTTAGGGAATTTAGTTTTATCAACCCTTCCAAATTGTTTATCAACAGGTTCTCCTCGCACAAGCCAAATATTTTTTACATTATTCATATTAGATACAGATTCAATAAATGTATCTACTTGGTGCATATTGTTATTTAACATGTGAGAAGTTAAACCACTTTTTACAACTTCAGATATAGCTTGTGCATTATGAATTGCAGATTTTATACCTATATGTCTTAGATTATATAAACTTAAAGCGGTAATCGCTATAGCTAATATCAAAACCATCACTACAAACTGCAAAATAATATTTTTTCTCACAAGCCAACCTTAAAAAATAATTAAAATCATACAGTAATTATTCTTAAAATAGTTATATAGTAATTTATGATACTTATTATATAATCTACTTTGAAAAGGATTTAAAATGTCAGAAATAAAAAATAAACTAAAAGATTTAGTTGAGAATACAATGATTCCAGAAGTTGAACATTATATTGAAGATTTACATAAATTATTAGAAAACAATACACAAACACAAGATGATATGGATGCAATAAAAGAAATGGAATCATTTTTAGTTGAACTGCAAAATGTTTTAGCTGTTATTGAAGATGATAGTATGCCAAAAGAAGAATACGAAAGGATTTATAACAAAATTATTTCAAATATAAAAGAACATAGTGAACATTAAAAGTTAAGTGAAACACTTAACTTTTAACAGCAGTTACTATTAGCTCAACTAAAGTATTTGTACTTGCCATATTTGCTTCTACACAAGCTCTTGCAGGAGGGTTTTCTTTTGATACCCATTCATCCCAAACTCCGTTAAAGTCTTGGAAATCTCTATAAATATCTTTTAGAAAAATTTCCACTCTTAATATACTATGCTTATTTGAACCTATTTGATTTAATCTTTGTTCAACAATCTCTAAAGCTCTTGAGGCTTGTCCTTTTATATCTAAATCTTTATCATCAGATACAATACCTGCTAAGTAAACAACACCATTATGCTCAACAATTCTACTCATTCTCTCACTTACTTCTTCTCTATTAATCAAAATATCTCCTATTTTTTATAAAATTACAAAAATTATATCAAATTTTTCAAAATTTAATTTTAAATTAATAAAAAAGTAAATATAATTTCGACCTCTTAATCAAGGTGAGGTTGGAGAGTGGTCAAATCCTGCGGATTGTAAATCCGCCGCCTACGGCTTCGAAGGTTCAAATCCTTCCCTCACCACCACTTTAGAGATACACTGTGCGAGTGTGGCGGAATAGGTAGACGCGTGGGACTTAAAATCCCATTCCGGTTTCGGAGTGTGAGTTCGATTCTCACCATTCGCACCACTTTTTTAGAATTGTAGAGAGTTGACTGAGTTGGTCGAAAGTACCGGTTTTGAAAACCGGCGAGGTTCACGCCTCCGGGGGTTCGAATCCCCCACTCTCTGCCACTTATTTAACAAATTCTTCAATATGCTTTCATTTTAAATTCCAACCAAATAATTTATATCTTTTAAGTTATTAAAAACATTTAATATGACATATAAATAATTAAAAAATTAAGTATAATATAAAAATAATTTCAATAATATATTGTTCAAACTTAAAAAAGGAATAAAATGAGAATATCAACTCTATTAATAACAAGTACAATAACTGCAATTTTATCTATTAGTTTTGCTGGATGTGGTAATCCTCCAGAACCATTTAATTATAAAATAAAAAATCAACATAAAAATATATCAAACTATGAAAAACAACAATTAGTAAATATTATAATTGATAGAAACAGTAGACTTAAATATAAATCATCAAATGGATGTGTTATATTAATAAATAATTGGTATAAAGAAGGTTGGAGCTTTAAATATAGAGAAAATATGAAAAACTGTTTTTCTGTAACTAATAATATTCTTAAGAGAATTGATTATTCATCTTGCTCTAATGACCATGGAAGAAGTTTTAAAAAATGTAATTATATTTCAAATAAATTAGAAGACTATTCTAACTTTATAAATAATTTACAAAATAATGTAATTGAAAAAGAACTACAAAAAGAAATATCAAATTATCAAAAATTTATAAAATTATATGATAAAGCTAATATATCAAGAAAAGAAAAAATTAAAATAATTAAAACATCATTAGTAGATAATACAAAAGTTTTACCAAAATCTGTTTTTAATCAACTAAATAAATTTCATGTTGTTGAAAATAGTGTACCAAATAAAATTAATCTTTACATAAATTATATATCACCCAATAATGGTAAAAATAATATAAATAGAATTGCAAGAAATATTTTAGGTGATAGCATATCAGAAAACTTTAATAAGTTTTTCAAAGATGATTCTTCTATTTCAGATAAATTTAAAATAACTAGTTCAACAATAACAAATACAGTAAATAGATATAAAGTCACTTATAAACATAGAGTATTTAAAGATGACTATAATAAGTTTCCAACTAACTTAACTTATGAAATTGATAAAGTCTACTTTAATTATCTTCCAAAAAAATTTAGAGCTAAAGATAGAAATATAGAAGTAGAAGTTATAAATAATTTTAAAGATGATTATAATTCAATTAAACATATAAAAATTTATAATAAAACAAAAGAATTTATAGAAATAGATACAATATCTGGATATTATGGTGAAGATGTAACTGATAATATCATAGATATGAAAGATATGAAAAGAATTAATATATCTCCTATGAGTTATAAAATATTTAAAACTGATTATTCATACGAATTATTATTAGTAAATGATAAAAATCAAAAAGTGCCTTATGGTTTTTCAATTGGTTACAAAATGATAAATCAGAATATTATTAAGAATTTATATAAAGTTAATAATTATTCAATAAAGAGTTTTAATTAAAGAACATCTACAATTAAAATTATTATAGTTATAGGAACAAAACAACTATCCCCCTATAACTATAAAATAATTTAAATAAAAAGGGAGTGTTAGAAATTCCGTGTCAATCTGATAAAATAATATCAAGGATTGACAATGGAACAACAAATAGAGTTTGACTTCAATGAAGTTTTAGAACAATTTAAAAGTGGTAAGAATCTAACAGGTAAAGATGGACTGTTAGCTCCACTTATCAAACAACTTACAGAAGCTGCACTTGAAGCAGAAGTAGAATCTCATATTGCTAATGATGTTCTCACAGGAAAAAAGAATAGAAAGAATGGTGTAAATAAAAAGACTATCAAAGGATTATCTGATGGTTCTTTTGAACTTGAGACTTCACGAGATAGAAATGGTACCTTTGAACCTCAAATAGTTAAAAAACATCAAACTACAATATCAAACGAGATAGAAGAGAAAATACTTTCAATGTATGGCTTAGGTATGAGCTATAGTGATATATCATCTCATATTGAAGAGATATATCATGTATCAATTTCAACTGCAACTATAAGTACAATCACTGATAAAATCATTACAAAGGTAAAAGAGTGGCAATCTAGACCTCTTGATGTAATATATCCATTCGTATGGCTTGATGCGATTCACTATAAAGTCAAAGATGGTGGAAAGTATGTATCTAAAGCTGTTTATACAATACTTGGTGTTACTATGGAGGGTAAAAAAGATATACTTGGATTATATCTTAGTGAGAGTGAAGGTGCAAACTTTTGGCTTAGTGTTTTAACTGATTTAAACAATAGAGGATTACAAGATATACTTATTGCTTCTGTTGATGGTTTAAAAGGATTTCCAGAAGCTATAAAAGCAATATTTCCACAAACTGAGGTACAACTGTGTATCATTCATCAAATACGAAATTCAATACGTTATGTAGCGTCTAAAAATCATAAAGAGTTTATGGCAGATTTAAAACCAGTGTATCAAGCAGTATCAAAAGAAGCTGCTGAAGATGCACTTCTACTACTTGATGAAAAGTGGGGGCAAGAAATATCCTATTGTACTTCAATCTTGGCAGAATAAATGGGAAAATTTATCTGTATATTTCAAATACCCACCAGAGATCAGGAAAGTTATCTATACTACCAATATTATTGAATCTGTACATAGACAGTTTCGTAAGCTTACAAAAACAAAAGGAGCTTTCCCAAATGAAAACAGCCTATTAAAATTACTATATATGGGAATAAAAAATGCTACTAAAAAATGGAATATGCCAATGTGGAACTGGAACCTGACCCTCTCACAATTAGCTATATTTTTCGAGGGTAGATTGGATGATGAACTTAAAATTTAAGTTTAAGTGTGATAGGATTTCTCCTATCAGAATTTACTTTGACACGGAATATTTAACGGTCTCATTAAGTGGTTAAAATCCTACACATTAATGCACTTGATATAATCTATTAAATCCCTATTTGTTCTTCTTTTCTTTCAATTGATGCCATTAGTTTTTCAATAGTTTTTACTTGTTCATCAAGTTCTTTTGTAAGCTCTTTTATAGTTTTATTTTTTAAATCTAATTCTTTAGTTAAACCTTTTAACTCTGTAACTGCTTTATCTTTTTTTTCTCTTACTACTTTTTCATCTGAAACAACTTTTTTAATCTTTATACTTGCTTTTTGACTTGTTTCTTTTAATTTTTTATCTAATTGAGACAACTCTTTTTTATAAAAAATTATTTGATTTGTAAATTTTGCATTTCTTTCTTTTTCTGTTTTTATTTGTACATCAATATTTCTATAAAAAGATAGTTTATTAATTAATTCATCAATTTTCTCTCTTGCTTGTGTATTTATTCGTCTGTTAGCTTGGATATTTTTTGCTGCTTTTTTCTTAAATTCTTTTTGTTCTAGTTCATCTTGGGTAGCTAGAAAGCTAACCCACATATACTCTTTTATTTGTGAAGTATTTTTATCAACCAAAGGAACAACAGTTAAATAGACATAAAAGAATTCATTATCTTTTGAAATAAATCTTATTTTTCCTTCCCAAGGTTCTGCTTTAAAAACTGTTTCCCATAATTTTTTAAAAACTAATTCATTACTTGCAGGATCTTTTAATATTTCATAATTATGATTAACTAACTCTTCATAACTATAACTTGATATTTCACAAAAATAATTATTTGCATACAAAATATTTCCATTTTCATCTGTCTTTATAACTAAAGCAACTTCATTAATTACATCAATAATATCTTCTAAATCTTTTTGTGCTTGTTTTCTTAATTTATCATGATATTTATTTTGACATACATTTTCTACACTAAAAACTAAATCTTTTGCATTTATGGGTTTTTGTAGATAATCAGTTGCTTGGTGTTCTATTGATTGAAGTAAAGATTTCGTTTCAATTTTACAAGTTGTAATTATTACTGGAATATTTTTATTTATCTCTCTAATTTTAGATAAAACTTCTAATCCAGATAAATCTTCAAGTTTTTCATTTACAATAATAATATCAATATCAAAATCTTGTTCTTTATTTTCTTTGAACTTTTTAAGTCCTTCATTTCCTAATTTTTCTGAAATTACATTTCTAAACTGTTTACAAAGCATATCTGTTAAATAATTGTTTTCTTCAACATCACTTTCTATATATAAAATATCCAGTTTTTTTAAAAATGCATAATTAAACACTAATTTAACCTTTCTTTTCTACTAATTGTTCCGTTCTATGTTTTACAACATCTTCTAAGTCTTTTATTTTTGCAGCTTTTTCTTCTATCTCTTCTTTTATTCTATGAATATAAGATTCTCTAATTTTTATTTCTTCAATTACTTTATCTATTTTTTTAGAAGCTTTAAATTCAATATCTCTCATATCAGCTGTCATTATTGAAATTTTATTTATTTTATCGTTTACTCCAAAAGTTAATTGTTCAAACCTTTTTTTACTAGCCTTCATACGATTTTCTAAGCTTTGAAGTTCTCCATATTTATCTTTATTTTCCTTATGAAGCTTATTTAAATATTCTTCAACTTTATCATAACCTTTGTATTTATTTAGATGTTGATTAAGTTCCTCTATTTTTTGTTGTGCTACTTGATAAACTCTTTTTGTTTCTTGAAGATTATATAAAACTTTTTTTCTATATTCTCTTCTTTCATTCTCTTCTTTAGTAGTCAAAAAGTTCACACTTATAAATTTTCTAATTTCTTTTTTTTCATCCTTACTAAAAACAGGAAGAATAGTTGCATTAGTATAAAAAATGGAACTGTTTTTAGTAAGATATTTCATTTTACCTTCCCACTTATTTCCATTATTTATACTTTCCCATTGTTGTTGTAATATTTTTTTAGGCATTTCATGATGATAAATAGCTTGATAATTATGTCCTAATATTTCCTCATCTTTACAATTTATAACATTTTTTAAGAAATCATTTACATAAACAATATTACCATCCATATCAAAAATAAATACAATAGCTACCTTATTTACTATACGTAAATATTCTTCAACTTCATTTTGTTCAGCTTCAATTTCATCATCTCTTCTTTTTACCTTGCAAACTTCTTCAATTTTTTCTAAAATTTCATTTATTTTTAATGGCTTCATAAAATAAGCTGTTACATCTTGTCTAAGTGAAGTTAAAAGTACATCAATATCTGCATGATCTGTAAAAAAAACAAATGGTATATTTTTATTATTATTTCTAACATGAGTTAATAAGCTAAGACCTGAACACTCTGAAATATTAGCTTCACTTACAATAATATCAATTTCATTATCACTTGAAGTTAATTTATCAAAAGATTTTATAGCTTCTTCAATACTATATGCTGTTGTAACTGACTTAAATAAAGTTTTAAATTTTTTTAAAAATTCATCTCTTAACTTTTCATCATTTTCAACATATAATATATCTAGTGTATTTAAAAAGTTTTCATCTAGCATACTATTTATTTTCCTTGTAATAGTATATATTACTATAATTTTGTTGATTTTGCTTTAAAAAATAACATTATTAGGTTAATTATTAAAAAATAAAAGCACTTTTCCAACTAAATGAATACTATTTAAATCATACACTAAATGTTTATAACTTGGATTGATTGAAATGAAACTCTTTTTATTACTATCATATTTTTTTACCCACATCTTATTTTCATAATATAGTAAATATATTTCATCATGTATTAGTTGTTTATTTGAAATATCTACAATCAACACAGCTCTATGAGATATTAAAGGTTGCATTGATTTTCCATCTACCATTGTAGCAAATAACGATTTTTCATTAAACTTTTCTTTTATTTTTGAAGTTTCAAACTTTATATTTTTTATTTTATTTTTATCAAAAACATCTGTATACTCTAAACTTATTTCTTCCATAATAAAACCTTATTCTTAAACTTTAGTTATATAGACTATTTGATTAAATACTAATTAATTTTTATATAGTAAAATAAATTAAAAAGAAAAAAAATGTCAATGGAACACATAAACAATGTAAACACTGTAGCTCAACTAATTCAATTAGCAGTTGCACCTGTATTTTTATTAGCTGGAGTTGCTGGACTTTTAAATGTTTTTACAGGAAGATTATCAAGAATTATTGATAAATTAGAAAAAATTGATAATTTCATAAGTAATCAAAAAACAAAAGAAGATGAAGAAAAAGCTATAGAAAAATATAAAGATAGAAGAAGATTCTTAACAATGCGAATGCAAAATATAAATTATTCTATTTTCTTTGGTACAAGTACAGGTCTTTTAATTGCTATGGTAATTGTAACTATGTTTTTAAGTGCTTTATTTAAATTTGAAGACTCACTATTTATAGCAAGTCTTTTTATCATTGCTATGCTATCTTTTATTTTATCTTTAATTTTATTTCTAAGAGAGATATACTATACTACGTCATTTATTAACAAAAAGAAAACTACATTAAAAAAATAAAGGCTTATAATGGTTTATACAGAAACATCAAATAAAAATGTTCAAGAACTAGTAAATGAGATTGAATCTAAAATATCAAATTATAAATTTGGAGTTTTACACATACATAATGTTGCTAAAACATTAGAATCAAAAGGTGTTGAGTTTAATGAAGAGTGTCAAATACTTGATATTTGTAATCCAAATTATGCAAAACTTTTATTAGAAAGTGACATGACATTATCATCAATTATGCCTTGTAAAATTTCAGTTTATTCAAAAAATAATCAAACATATATTTCAATGAACTCTATAGTACAATTAGTTGATGATATAAATCCAGATTTAATAGAAGAAGCACAAGAAATACAAAGTATTCTTTTAGAACTAATTGAAGAAGTTAAGTAAATTAAATTTCTTTAATGTTTGAGATATATCTATTAATAATTCTATTACTTATAGTTCTGGTGATATCTATAAACTCTTTAATTATAGGTATCTCACCTATGCCCTCTTCTAAAAAAGTAGCTAAAGAAATTTTAAGACTTTCAAAAAATACACCTTATCAAGAAATTGTTGAGTTAGGTTCTGGTTTTGGAAGTTTAGCTATTTTTTTAGCAATAAATTTACCTAATAAAAAAATTATTGCTTATGAATTATCTTTTTTTCCTTGGCTTATATCAAAAATATTACAAACTATATTTAGAGTAAAAAATCTTACTATATATAAAAAAAACTTTTTAAAACAAAACTTAAAAAACAAACTTTTAATTTGTTATCTTTTCCCTAAAGGAATGCAAAAACTTGAGGATAAACTCTTTGATGAAACTATAAATACACAAATTATAAGTAGTACTTTTGCTTTTAAACATATAAAATTTAGAGAAAAACTAGAAATAAATGATATCTATAAAACGCCTATATATCTCTATAAAACTTGATTTTCTTCTTTTTTCAAAGCCTCATAAGCAACTAAAATTTTCTTTCTTTCAATTCCCCATCTATAACCACTCATAGCACCACTTTTTGCTAAAACTCTATGACAAGGGATTAAATATCCAATATGATTTGAACCAATAGCACTAGCAACTGCTCTTACAGCTTTTGGTTTATTTATACTATTTGCTATATCTTGGTAAGTTGCTATTGTTCCATTTGGAATATTTAATAAAGCTTTCCAAATATTGATTTGGAAATTTGTTCCTTTTACATACAAGTCGAATTTTTTCTTTTCAACAAAAATATTATTTAAAAACTCTTGGGCTTTTTCATTATCTTCAATAAGTTCTGCTTTTTCCCAAATCTCTTTAAATCTATTAAAAAGAGATTCTTTATTTTCATTTGTACTATCAACAAAACCAAGATAAGAAACCCCTCTTTTAGTAAAAGCAATAAGTGCTTCCCCAAATGGAGTTGAACCATATCCATAAGTAATTTTTACATTTTTACCTGATTCTTTATACTCTTTTGGAGTAACTCCAATAATATTTACAAATAAATCATGAAGTCTACTTGGGCTTGACAGCCCCATATCTAACGCACTATCTAAAATAGATTTTGATTCTTTTAAATGTTCTTTTGCATAATTTAAAGTTACAGATTGTAAAAACTGAATAGGCGTTACACCAACATACTCTTTAAAAACTCGAATAAGATGATATTTACTCATACCAATAAATTCGGCAATTGTATCTATTGAAGGTTGTTCTTTGAAGTTTTCATCAATATATTTTATTACTTTTTCAATTTTTTTATAGTTTTCTTTTTCTTCTAAAAGTTTATTTTGCATAAAATACCCTGACGTTTCTTTATTATAATTCGTATTATATAAAAAAGTTTATTAGTAAAAGCAAAGAATTATTATTTTGGGAAACTAAAGTGGTTTGGGAAGACCACTTTAGTCATATTTTGATTTAAATAGTTTAGGGTTTAAGAATTACTTCTTAGTAAGTAGACTGATTATAAATAACAAACTTGTTAGCTAAATCTTTTAATTCAGCTTTAACAGTAGCTTGAAGATCAGTATTTTCAATATCATCTAATACATCAGCAATTTTATTTGCTATATATTCAAACTCTTGCTCTTTCATTCCTCTTGCTGTTAATGCTGGTGATCCAATTCTAACCCCTGATGTTACAAATGGTGATCTTGTCTCACCTGGTACTGTATTTTTATTTACAGTGATACCTGCATTTTGTAATGCTGCATCTGCATCTTTTCCTGAAAAGTCTTTATTTAAGAATGATACTAATACTAAGTGATTATCTGTTCCACCTGATACAATATCATATCCTCTTGAAACTAATACTTCTCCAAGCTTAGCTGCATTTGCTTTTACTTGCTTAGCATAGTCTTTCCATTGGGGAGCTAAAATCTCTTTAAATGCTACTGCTTTTGCAGCCATTACATGTACAAGTGGTCCACCTTGTAATCCTGGGAAGATTGCTGAATTAATTTTCTTAGCAATATCTTCATCATTTGTCATTATCATACCACCTCTTGGACCTCTTAAAGTCTTGTGAGTTGTAGTAGTAACTACATCTGCATAAGGGAATGGTGATTGATGTTCATTTGCTGCAACAAGTCCTGCAATGTGAGCAATATCAGCAAATAAAATAGCTCCAACTGCATCTGCAATTTCTCTAAACTTAGCAAAATCAATCTCTCTTGCGTAAGCTGATGCTCCACAAACAATGATTTTTGGTTGAGTAATCTTAGCAATTTCCATTACTTTATCATAGTTAATTCTTCCATCTAATTCTACTCCGTAGTAGAATGCTTGGTAGTTTTTACCAGAGAATGAAGGTTTAGAACCATGAGTTAAGTGCCCACCATGAGATAAGTCCATACCTAAGATTTTATCACCTGCTTTTAATAATGCTGCATATACTGCACCATTTGCTTGTGAACCTGAGTGAGGTTGAACATTTGCATAGTTACATCCAAAAATTTCACAAGCTCTATCAATAGCTAATTGTTCAGCTTTATCTGCGAATTCACATCCACCATAATATCTTTTGTATGGATAACCTTCTGCATATTTATTAGTAAATACAGAACCCATTGCTTCCATAACTGCTGGTGAAGTAAAGTTTTCACTAGCAATCATTTCTAAGTGTGTTGTTTGTCTTTCTAACTCTTGCTCAACGATATCAAATATCTCTTTATCTGCTGTCTCTAAGTTTGCGCTTGATATGTAGCTCAT
>NZ_JBMOVW010000007.1:0-172559 GCF_049472155.1 Arcobacter rhizosphaerae
AAAAATCCAAAAAAAGTATCAAAAACTATTATGAAATAAATATTTATTAAATTATAATTTGATAAAATAAAAAACATTTTAACAGAAGGATAAAGAAAAATGAATAATCCAATATTTATTTCGATAAAAGGTAGTACACAAGGTTTAATTACAGAAGGTACATTTACACCAGAATCAGTAGGTAACTCATACCAAAAAGGGCATGAGAATGAAGCATTAATAAAAGGTTTTGCACATAACATTAATATACCAAGAGATCCACAGTCAGGACAACCATCAGGACAAAGAGTACATGAACCATTAGTAATATCAAAACTATTTGATAAATCATCACCATTATTATATAACGCATTAACAAAAGGTGAGACATTAACAGAAGTAGAATTAAAATGGTACAGAACAAGCTATGCAGGGAAACCAGAGCATTACTTTTCAATCGTATTAGAAGATGCAGTAATCGTAGATATAGACGCATACATGGATAATGAAGAAGGACAAGCAAAAACACAAGTAGCACCTTTAGAAAAAGTATCATTTGCATATAGAAAGATTACATGGAGACATGAGACAGCAAGTACATCAGGAGAAGATGACTGGAGAATTGGTGTAGGATTAAATGCCTAAACATAAATAAAAATAAGGAGGGAACTCCTTATTTTTTATATATCAAAAAGTAATAGAAAATAAAAAAAAGATAAAAATAAGAATAAATAAAATAATAAAAGTAGCGAGAAAAAATATTATTTTTTAATATATAAGATAAAAAGAAGTATAAAAAAATAAGTAAGGCTAAAAATTGTCCGAAGAAATAAAAAAAAGAATAAATGAGATAGAAAATAACTTACAAGAAGAAATAGAAGAAGCATTTAGTTTAAAAGAGTTAAGAAAAGAAGTAAACCAAGAAATAAGCTGTAGACTAAAACTATTAAATTATAAAGAAAATGAAATAATAGGATTAGGAATATTAGATGGAAGCTATAGTGTATATAAACTAAAAGGGAAAAGTCAAGTAAATAAACCCTATAGCTTTGAACTAATATTTGTAAGTGATGAGTTTATAAATATAGAAGAACTAGTAGATACAGATGTAGAAATAAAACTACAAGATGAAATAAGTCCTATAATAAAAAAAACAATATATGGGAAAATATATAAAGCAAGTGAAGATAGTATAGTAGCAAGAAAACATCTATATAAAATAGAAGTAGTATCACCTCTATATTATTTAGGATTAAATAATAGATATGAAATATATCATGAAAAAAAAACAAGTGATATAATAAAAGAGATAATAAATAGATATAACCAATTATTAAACCTTCAAATAGATATAAAATTAGATTTATTAAAAGCCCCAATAAGAGAGTATACAACTCAATATAATCAAAGTGATTTAGAATTTATACAAATGCTTTGTGAAGAAGAAGGATATAGCTTAATAATAGACTATAGCTCAAATGATCCATATAAACTAATATTGTGTGAATTAAATGAACATGTAATAGTAAATACATACTCTTCAACTTGTTCTTTTAATCATAGTAAAGAGTTTAAAGCAAGTAATCATATAGAAGACTATTATGATAAAAATAAACCAAGCCAAGAATATAAAACACAAAGTGGAGCAAATATAGTAAGCTCAATAAAAGATAATGAATCAACATCACAATTAAGAAATGATATAAAGAAATATACATTAAGAGATAAATTAAACTTGTTAGATGAGAGTTACTATAAAGATTTAAATAGATATACAAAAATAGATTCTCAAAGAGAATATGTACAATCAAATATAATAGAAGGAAGTTCACAAGAGTTAAATATAGAAGATAGCTTGTGTATAAGATTAGAAGATGAGAAAGCAAATAAAAAGATAGATAGTATCATCATAGAAGTAGAATATAAAGGACATTTCCCAAATGCCCTAGATGAATATAGACAAAATATAAATGAACAAGTAAAACATCAACTGCAATATGAAGTAGAATTTAAAGCCATACCAAAAGATATAGAATATAAACCCGAAAAAACGATAAAGAAACCAAGAATAAACTCAATATTAACAGCAAAAGTATCAAATGGGAATTCAAATACAAAAGATTATGATAATAGTATAGATGTAGATGAAGAAGGAAGAATAAGAGTACTGTTTGCATTTGAAGAGAATCAAATAACATCAACATACCTAAGAGTATCAAATATACAATCAGGGAATGGGTATGGGAGTCAATTTATACCAAGAGTAAATCAAGAAGTAATAGTAGGATTTATAAATGGGGATCCAGATTGTCCTATAATAATAGGAAGTTTGCATAATGGGGAGAATAAGAAGGCATATAACTTGCCAGAGAATAAGACACAAAGTTATATAAGAACAAATTCAATGCCACAATATGAGGAGACAAAAGGGTATAATGAGTTATTATTTGAAGATAAAAGAGGAGAAGAGAGAGTATCAATAAGAGCACAAAGAGATTTAAATTTCCATGCTTTAAATAATCAGAATATACAAATAGAGAATAATTCAAAGACCATAGTACAGAAAGATAAAGAGGAGACGATACAAGAGAATTCAAATTTAACAGTAGGGAAAGATTTAAATGAGAATGTAAAGTATAATCATATTTCGACGATACAGAAAGAAAAACTTACTTCTGTTTTGGAAGATTATACCCAGACTCTAAATAAAGACTTTGTAACAATAGTTAAAAACAATAAAAAAGACATAATAGAAACAGATATAAAAACAACAATAAAAAATACACTTCTAGAATATATAGAAGGAGATGTAAGTGATAAATACTTGGAAAGTTTATTTATACAAATAGCAGAAAAAATGGGAGTAGATATAAAAGAAGGCTTTCATATAGACACATCAAATATGTTGTATCAAGCAACAAATGAAATAAACTTTGAGACAACATCAGGAGTTTCTTTGAAATGTGGAGGAAATGTACTTACAATAGATGGAAGTGGTATACACTTCAAAACTCCAAACTATACTCAAAATAGTGGCAATAGTGGAGTTTGTGGAAGTGAAGTAAAATATACAGGAGATATAATAAATCTAAGAGCAGATGATTCTAAAAACTTTTACCTTAATAATATATATGAAGATGACTATATATTAAGAGCTGATACAAGTTTAAAAGACGGGAAAAGTGTTGAAGCTACTTGTTTTATATTAGGAGATGAAGAGAAAGTATTAGCAAAGGAAAGTAAACAAATAAGTGTTCAAAATTCACAACTAGAAGCAATATTTGACTTAGATGATATTATTTCAAAAAATGAAATAAATGAATCTATAATTAAAGAAATAAAAGGAAATTTTAAATGGGAGAGTTAGAAGTAAAACAAGGTTATTCTCCACAAAGAAGAGTAGTAAAAATATGTATTGATTTACCAGAATATGATACATATAAAATAAGGTTTGAAAAAGAGGATAAAACTAATAAAAAAAGAGTAGGAATAAAATGTAATAATGAATACTATTCATCTACATATAAATTTAAAGCAAAAGAGCCATACTTACTTGAAATAGATAGTGGATTTATTGGGAATATATGTATAGAAACGGAAGGAAAAAATACTCTAAGGTTTCCTGTTTTAGATAAAAGTAAAGATGAAATAACTCTTGCTTTAGTTCAACCAAAAGAGCCAATAGTTATTGATAAAAATAATATACAAAAAGAGGAAGAAAAGTTTACAAAAGAGGATAATCTTACATTCTTTCAAACAACAAATGAATATTTTAAAACCTTAGGAAGTGAGGTATATACTATAACAGATGATATGAAAGAACAATTTATAATACTCTTTAAAGAAAATAGAAATGTAATATATGGAGTAATAGGCGATGTTTCACAAGAGTTTTCTTCTCTCAAAGATGGGATATGGAAAGATATTAAAGGATTAAAGTTTTATATTAAAGAAATAAAAGGTAAGTCTTATGTTATACTTAAAGGTTTTTCAGGACTAAGAGAAACATTAAAAGGTACAAAATATCTTTTAACAAATCCACAAGTCGGAGCTTTTGCAGTAACAGCTAAAGATATAGTATCTTACAGTTCAATAGTAAATGGAACAAAAATAACCGTTTTAATAAGTTCAGCATTTTCATTAATAGATTATTTTACTACAAAAGATGGTAAAGCTGATTTTACAGACATTGCGGTTAATCTTTTAACAGGTATTGGTAAAGCTTTGATTGCTTATTGGGTTGGGACGGCTGTAGTAGCTGGAGGTATTTTTGTAGCAGGGTTAATTGCTTCAACAGTTGCAATACCTGCTTTAGCAGTTTTTACAGTAGGTGCATTGGTATCTATTGGAGTAGGAATGGCATTAAATTGGGCAGATGACGAATATAATTGGACTTTTACATTACAAAAAAAAGTAAATGAACTACAAGAATCATTTAATAAAAAAATAGACCAAATAGAAGAAGATATAGATAATGAAATATATAGATTTTATGAAGATTTTAGAAGAGAATTTTATATCTGGCTTAACTCACACGGAAATATTGGAATATCATATGACCATTTTAGGTAAATAGTATGGAGAAGTTTGAGAAAATACTGAGTTTATTTATTAAAAACCCATATAGTAATATCGAATTGAGCGAAGAATATAAAAAGAAAAAAAGTAAATTTATACTAGCAGTGTTAATAGTAAGCTTGGTAAGTGTTTTTTTTAATGGTTCTTCAATGTTAACTATTCATAAATCTATTGAAAGTAATAATCAATTATACATTATTATATATTTATATAAATTTATTCTTTTATTTACATTAATAATGAATTTATATTTAATAATAAACTTATATAGATTTATTTATAGACAAACTAATTTTTTATTATTCTCTGTGTATATATTATTTTCTTATTTTAATTTAATATTTGTTTTCATTCTTTCCCTACTCTTTATAATTGGAAATATCCAATCAATTACAGTTTATAGTTATTATTTAACATTTTTATTTCTTGTTGTATTTTATAGTTATTACTATTATAATAAATGGAAAAAATTTATTTTAAATAATCATTTTACAAGAATAAAAAAACGCTTACAAAATAACAAATATTTTATAGATTCAGATGAACATTTTTTTAAGTTTGATTTAAAAGAAGATGAAAAAAACAAACCAAAACTAACAAAAATAGCTGAAAAGGTTGTAAGCTTTATGATGAGATTTGGTTTTACACTTCCAGTATTGGCAACACTTGCTTCAAGTGGTACAGGAGGAAATGGGATGATATATTTTGCAATATATTTAATGTTTTTTATTATCCCAGAGATTATGAAATTAATAACAAAGCAATCTGCATTATATTCTATATTTAAACAAATCGAAAAAGAAGAAGGTGTGACTATCTATAATGGCAGATTAAAAATAGATAATAATGAAAAAAATAAAATATAAACAAAAAAGAATAATATTAACATACTTAAAAATATGCAATCAGTTAATAGTTATAATAGTCAATTTATGGCAAGAGAAAATCAAGAAGTAATATTCTTAGGTTTGTAAATGGAGTTTCATACTATTATCATTAGATGTTTTTAAATTAGATATCAAAGATATAAAAATATCGTAGCTATGAGTAATAGTATTTATTTTATAGATGAAAGAATAGGCTCATTTAGAGAATTATTTTTTAGGATTTAAAACACATCTAAATGCATTAGCATAAGATGTCAATTTTTTCTTATGTCTATTAAAAGTCATAGCATCTAAATTTGAAGTACTAACAGAACCACCCCTAACAACTTTTTTTTCCCCTTCTTTAGGACCTCTTGGATTATATTCAGGAGATTTTTTATAATAATCTTTATCATACCAATCATTTACCCATTCCCAAAGATTTCCACTCATATCATAAAGCCCTAAATAGTTTGGAGGAAAACTACCTACAGGGCTTCTTTTATCTGCTACATTTTGAGGTTCATTAATCAATGTTCGTCTATCAGAAACTTCTCTTCCTGTATTTGTTGCATAATATACATATTTTCCCCTACTTCTAGCAGCATATTCCCATTGGGCTTCACTTGCTAAATCATAATCTTTTCCTGTTAATTTAGCTAAATATTTACAATAGTTTTTAGCTTCATACCAAGTAGGAGCTAAAACTGGCATTTTATCACTTCTCCATTGTTTTCCTATAAACTTTTTATCAACTAAATCTTCTCCTATAATCTCTTTATATAAATCAAACTCTTTATATGTTGTTTCATATTTTGAGATATAAAAATCATCTAATGTTACTTTATGAAGAGGTCTTAAATCTTGATATCCATAAATAGGCACAATATCCTCATTAGGATATTTCTTAATATTTTCAGGACTAGCAACTAAATAATATCCATACTTATCTTTTATTCTTATAGCTCCAAAGTCTCCCATCATAAAAGAACCTCCTTTTACAAATACCATATTATCTTCTGTAATTTTTAAAAGTTCTTCTATCTTATCTTCTTTTGAAGTACAAGCATTAAAAAAAAGGGTAATAGCTAATAAACCAATTATTTTTTTATACATTTTTTTATCTTTTATAGGCTCACCCTTTTCTTATATTAGTAATAGTCTTACCACCTATTGCATAGTTATCTGTTGATATTTCATCAATAGTTACAACACAAGTTTTTTCACCTCTTCCAAAAACTTCAACAAAAGCATCTGTTAATTTCTTAGACAATTCTTCTTTTTGTTTTTTCGTTGCTCCACCATCTTCATGAGTCATTTTTACGTTTATTATTGGCATTTTTTCTCCTATTTATTACTTGATTCTAAATCTAAAAGTTTCTTTTTTAATTCTAAGCCACCGGCATAGCCTATTAGTTTTTTATTTGTTCCAATTATTCTATGACAAGGAACAACTATAGAGAGTGCATTTGCACCATTTGCATTTGCTACGGCTCTTACTGCTTTTTCATTTCCAATTTTCTTAGCCAAATCCAAATATGAAGAGGTTTGAGAATAAGGAACTTCAACAAGTGCTGTCCAAACTTTTTTTTGAAAATCTGAACCTACAAAAAGTAAGGGTAAATCAAAAGTCTTTCTTTTTTTTTCAAAGTATTCTTCAATCTGAACAATGGCTTTTTCAATAATATCTGTTGATTCAAATACAATGTCAGTCTTTAAATATTTTTTCATTCTATTATCAATCGTATTTCTATTTTTACGATATCTATAGTCTAGTAAACAAATCTTATTATCATAAGAGCCTACTATAAATTCAGTGAAGTTATTTTTAAAATATTGTACAAAAATGCTCATTGACTATTCCTTAGTTTTATTAAACAATAATACCTATAAAAATAATCAAAAGTCAAATGTAAGTTATGTAAAAAAGCTAAGCTTATAGGTTTTAAGCTTAGCTTTGTTATAAAGAATTATTTAATTAATAAAAAGATTTATTTTTTAATAGAGTCTTTAAAATCTTTTAACTTATCATCTTCTTTTTCTTTAATATCTTTAGCTTCTTGTTTTTTTTCTTCCATTTGTTTTTTAACTTTAACTTTTACAATTTGTTGTTCATTATTCATTTTTTCATTTACTTCAAGTGCAACTAAACTTGTAAGACCTACTAATACTAAAGCTAAACTTTTTACGATAATTTTCATTTTTAATTTCTCCTATTTTTTAATGTGATGAAAGTATATACAAGAAGTGTTAGTTAAGTGTAAGTTTGATTTTAATTTGATGTTTAATATGTTTTCTATTATAATTTTCATCTTTTCAACAATATTATAAAGTATATCAAGAGGTACAAATGTCAAATATTTTCAAGATTTTTTTTAGCATAATTTTTATCTTTGTGTTCACAGGATGTTTAAATAAAGAAGTAACTATACAAAATAAAGAAACTACAAAAAAAACAATCGAAGAAAAGAAAGTAGAAAAAAGTAAATCTATTATAAAAATAAAAAAGCCTACGTACAAATATTGTAATAAACACAGAAAAAATATGCTTTATGCTAAAAACTATATTTTAAATGAGTTTGAAAAAGCATACTTTAGTAAAAAAGATATAATAGGTGCAAAAGCACAACTTTTTTTAGTACAAAGTAATTCACCCTCTGTTTTTGCCAAAAATATGAATGCTGCAATAAAAGCTTATGATAAAAACTATACTACAGCAAAAAAAAATGAATGCAATTTAAAAAAATACAAGACTCATCCAATTTCAAGCATAAAATCAAAAATAAAAAACCTTGAAGGAGAACTAAAAAGATGAAAAAAAATTTAATCTTTATACTTTTATTTTTCATAAGTACAAGCTCTTTTTCTCAGACAACACAGATTGATAATTTACTTCTAAAAATCAATCAAACAAAAAATCCTATTGAAAAAAAAGAGCTAATTAATCAACTCAAATTAGAATTAGCAAACAAAAATAAAAAAGCCCAAGAAGAATCAAATGCAATTATAAAAGCAAAAAGTAAACTTCCTTCTAAAGCTTTTAAAATAGAGAATTAAAGTAAGAAAAATGAATAATAAACTAAAAATTCTCTTGCTTGAAGATGATAATGTTCTTGCTTGTAGTATGGTAGATTTACTTGAAGAAGAAAATTATGAAGTAACATTAGTAAGTGATGGAGAGGAAGTTCTTGAAGCAACTTATGATTCAAAATATGATTTATATCTTTTTGATATAAATGTACCCTTACTAAATGGAAAAGAGACTTTAAAGCTTCTAAGAGATGCACAAGATAATACTCCTACATTTTTTATAACAGCATTAATTGATACAAAGTCAACACTTGAAGGCTTTGATTGTGGTTGTGATGATTATATAAAAAAGCCCTTTGATCCTGATGAACTTTTAGCAAGAGTTAAAGCTACTTTAAAAAGAAGAAATCCAACAATTTCTTATGGAAATATAAGTTTTGATTTACTTGAAAATAGAGTTTTTCAAGATAAAAAAGAAGTTACTTTAGGAAATGTAGAAAAAGATGTTTTTGCACTTTTAATAAGAAACATAGGTATAACTGTAAATAAAGATAGTTTTTTTGAATATATGAATAAACCATCAAGTACAGCCCTTAGAGTTTTGATAAGTAAGCTAAAAAAAACATTTGATTTAAATATTACAAATATAAAAGGTATAGGATATAAACTTGAAGAACTATGAAAAAAAATATCTATTAACAACTACCTTTTTATTTTTTATTCCTCTTATTATTTTTTCAAGTATCGTACTTTATATGTACCATCAAGATAGAATAAATTATATAAAAGAGAATATTTTATATCAAATGAAAGATTATACTTTTGATTTTCAAGGTGATAAATTTTCATTAGATATTGTAGAATATACCAACAAAAAAGAGACTTTTAAACTTTATGATTGTAAAGAAGGGCTTTGTGCATACTTTAAAACCCCATCAAAAAATCCTTATTTGTTAAAAGTGATTTATGATAAAAATAAATATCAAAAAGTTTATGATGACTTTTTAATAAAAATATTTAAATTTAGTATTGTTATTTTTATTTTTATTCTTCTTATATCAATAATCTTTGCTATGTACTCAATACGACCTATGAAAGAAGCTGTAAATTTATTAGAGACATTTTTAAAAGACTTAATTCATGATTTGAATACTCCTGCAACTTCAATTCTTTTAAATACAAAACTTCTAAGAAGAAAAGGTGATTTTAAAGAGATTGAAAGAATAGAATTAAGTGCTAAAACTATTTCATCTTTATATAAAAACTTAGAGTTTATAAATCCCAAACAAATCATAAAAGATGAAGAAATATCAATAAAAGAATTAGTTGATAATAAAATAGAACTTTTAGAAAAGCTTTATCCAAGAGTAAGTTTTGAAAAAGAACAAAATGATTTAACTATTAAAAGCAATAAAAATGCAGTTGATAGAATCATAGACAATCTTCTTACAAATGCTTGTAAATATAACAAAAAAAATGGAAAAGTAATCATAACTATAAAAGATAATAGCCTTATTATAGAAGATACTGGAGTAGGAATAAAAAATGTAAATAAGGTATTTCAAAGATATTATAAAGAAAATGAAAATGGTCTTGGGATTGGTATGAGTATAGTAAGAAAGCTATGTGATCTCTTAGAAATTACTATTGATATAAAAAGCCAAGTATCAGTGGGAACAAAGATAAGTCTTTTATTCCCTAAATAATCTTATATTCTTTACTTTTTAAAATATGCTCTTCTACTACCCAATTTGCAAAAGGAATAGAAGAGGTAAAAGCTGGACTAACTGCATTTAAAACATGCACAGAGTTTTCATCTGATTCTACAACAAAATCTTGTACTAATTCTAATGTATTTTTATTTAATAACTGCGCTCTAATTCCAGGAGTTGACCAAGAATCAAAACCTTTATGATCCATTTTTTTATTTGTAAGTGCTTGTGCTAAACCTTTTAAGTGAGCAAGTGAGTACTTTCTCATCTCAGTAAAAGCAAGACTTCTAAACCCAAAAGCATTTGTAATAAACAGTTTTGCTTCATAATACAAAATCTGAACAAACTCTTTTAATGAAAAATTATCAAACCCTTTATAGTTCTCTCTCCAAAATGCAGGAATTGCTGTTGGTCCAATCTTAGATTCATTATCTACTGTTAAAGTATAGTGAACTCCCAAAAATGGATTCTCTAAATTTGGAACAGGATAGATATTTGTTTGAAGTTTAGATTGATTTTTCTTATCTTTTAGATAAATCCCTTTAAATGGAATAATTACATAATCTTTAGAGAAACCAAAATCTCTAGCAATATTATCAGCATATAACCCTGCACAATTTATTACTTTTTTAGCTTGAAAATCCCCATGAGAAGTCGTAACTACATTACTATTAGATGAGATATATTTACAATCTAAGATTAACTCAACTCCCATCTCTTCAATAACTTTAGCAAACTCTTTTGTGACTTCTTTTGGATTTACAGTTGCAGTACTTGGACATAAAAGTGCTTTCTTGTGGGTTTTGATATTTGGATAAAGTTCAGCTAGTTCTTCTTCATCTAACCAATGAAGTTCAACACCATTTACCTCCCCTCTTCTTTTAAGCTCTTCTAATCCCTCAACTTCTTCGTCACTGACAGCAACTACTACTTTTTGACACTCATTGATTTGTAATCCCCTACTTTTAACAAACTCTTTTAAAGCTGCATTTCCTTCTTTTGTAAACTTAGCTTTTAGTGAGTTTGCAGTGTAATAAAACCCTGCATGTAAAACCCCTGAGTTTCTACCCGAACTGTGAAACCCAACTTCTTTTTCTTTTTCTATTACTAAGATTTTACTTTGAGGAAATCTCTGCTTTAAATTCTTAGCAATATTTAAACCAATAATTCCAGCCCCAATTATCAAATAATCATACATCTTAAAATCCTAACTCTTCATCTACTAAAATCAATACTATTCTATCTTTCTCATCTGCTTTTATATAAGTAAATTTATTTGCGATATTGTCTTTATTATGTCTTGGTTCCTTTCCCATCTCAATTGCTTTAGAGTTCATTCTATCGATATTCTTGACAGCTGCCACATTCATAACCCTATCAAAGCCCTCTTCCACAGAGTTTACAATCTTGTTTTTTCCTACAATTACCAAAACCTTTTTAGGTCCAAAAATCATAGCAGCAACTCTATTTCCACTACCATCAGCATTTACTAGTTTTCCATCACGTGTTAAAGCATTTGTCCCTGTAACATACAAATCAGTTAACATCCCTAGTCTTCTTCTGTTCGTATTCTCTTCCATAGAGATACCTTTTTCATACTGGTTATATAAAGTGATTTCTTCATTGTTCACTAAAAAATCAAGTAATCCAATTTGTGCAACAGAAGTAGAACCTCCAAGACCTACAGAAATACCCTCTTTTATATAAGTCTTCGATATTTCTAAAGCTTCATTTTTATCCTTTGCAGTATGAACTTTATAACCACAATTTTCAAGTGTACTAATTAGCTTTTGCATAAGTTCGCTCCTCTTTTGATAAAATTTTGTGCATTATTATAGAAACAGCAAAGATTCCAAATCCTAAGATATGTGTATTTTGAATCACACCTAAATAACTCTCAAGACCAAATGCACTATCAGGAGTAAGTAAAAGAACAGCTGCCACAGCAAATACTACTCTTTCTAAAATACTCATCTTTTTATCCCAGTATCCTTCCATCACAATAGAAAATGCCATGATACCAATAAGCGCAAATCCAAATACTTCAAATCTCTCAAACCAAGTACCATTAATAAGTGGAGTAAATGCAAATAGTAATGGAATAATATACATACCCTTACCAACTTTCCAAGAAGTCATACCCGTTGCCATTGGTGGTGTCTTAGCAATTGCAGCTGCTGCAAATGCTGCTAAACACACAGGTGGTGTAAGATTTGAATCTTGTGATAACCAAAAAATTATCAAGTGTGCTGATAGAAGATACATAGTAACCTCAGGGATTTGAATACCTGCATTTACTAAAGCTGCCATTTCAGGACTTAACATTAACCCAACTAAAGCAGGAGCAGAAAGTACAGACAATACAACATAAGAAGCAGTTACAGGTAATCCCATACCTAAAATAAGTGAAGCAATAGCAACTAACACGATTGCGATTAAAAGTGAGTTACCAGACCATTCCATGATTAATTGAGAAAATGTAATCCCAATACCAGAAATATTAATAATACCTACGATAATCCCAACAGCAACAAGTAAAACACCTGTTACAATCATATTTTGAGAACCAAGTGCTAATGCTCCTAAAATCTCTTTTATTCCCATTCTTTTATTTTTTGTAAGATATGAAGATAAGATAATAGCAACAATAGCAATACCAGCTGCATAAGTAGGAGTAAACCCATAAATCAACAATCCAACTAAAGTAGATAAAGGAATAATAAAATGAAAACCTTCTCGCAAAATAGGTAGGATTTTCACATCACTTCGCTCCCCTCTTACATCGTTTTCTTTTGCATGGATATTTATATAAAATGCAATAGAAGCAAAATATAAAATAGCAGGTAAAATCGATACAGAAATAATAGTAACAAAAGGAATATGTGTCATTTGAGCCATGATGAAAGCCCCTGCACCCATAATAGGAGGCATGATTTGTCCACCAGTACTTGCTGCTGCTTCAACTGCTGCTGCGAACTTGGATTTGAATCCTGCTTTTTGCATCATTGGAATTGTAATTGATCCAGTTGATACGGTATTTGCTACAGCTGAACCTGAAATAGTTCCCATCATTGCAGATGAAATAACTGCAACATGACCAGTTCCACCCGTATATTTACCTGCAACTGCATTTGCAACATCTACTATAAAATCCCCTGCTCCTGATTTTAGTAAGAAAGCAGCGAATAAAATAAACATAAATACATAAGTAGAAGAAATAGTAGCAATTGGACCAAATAAACCTTCATTTGTATAGAACATTCTATATAAAAATCTATCTACAGTCATTCCACCAAAAGCAAACACCCCTTCAAAATGCTGTCCTAGAAATAGCAAATATGCAATACAAAACACGATAATAGCAGGAATTACATAACCAGTTGATTTTCTAACCATCTCAATAGCTAAAACAATTGTCATAGAAGCTACTATTAAATCACTTGTTCTCATTTGACCATTTGCTACAGCATAAAGACTCTCTTCAAAAGCCATCATATATATAAAAGTAGATAATGATAAAATAGCAAAGATTAGATTTAAAATTGAAACTTGATTTTCATTTTTACTTGCTTCATAAGTTAAAAATCCAAGTGAAGCCAAAAGTGCAAAGTGCGCGGAATTGAACCATAAATCACTTAATCCACCCCAAATATTTATACCAAAATGAAATAATGATATAAAAATTGCGTAAACAAAAGTGATTTCTTTAAAGTATTTTATTTTTATCATCTTTTTTTCCTAAAATATATAAACTACATAAACAATTTATAATTACTTATATAATCCATACACCAAAAGAAGAAGCCTTCTTTTAGTATGTCTGTTTCTTAAAATTATTTTGCTATTAAAGTAGCTGGGATTTTAATACCTTGTTCTTTATAAAATCTTGCTGCACCTGGATGTAGAGGCATAGGAAGACCTGAAATTGCTTTATCTAAACTCATAGCTTTTGTAGCTTTATGAACACTATTTAAAAATGGTAAGTTTTCATAAATCGTTTTAGTTAAAAGATAAACCGTCTCTTCTGGTGTATCTTTTGTAACAACTAATAAGTTTGGTTGTGCGATAGTATTAATATCTTTTGTTTGACCTGGGTATGTTCCAGCTTTGATAGTAAATGGAGTCCATACAGGATAGTTGTCGTTGATTTTCTTTAAATCTTTTTCATTGAAATCTAATACTCTAATTTTATCATTTCCAATAGAAGCAAATGCGTTAGTAACTGCTGATGTTGGAGGTCCTGATGGAGTGTTCATACCATCGATTTTACCATCTTGAAGAGCAGTTGATGAGGGAGTGTATCCTAGATACTGAATATTCATTTTATTAAAGTTAATTCCTAATGAACTCATAATAGTTTCTGCTGAAACCCTTGAACCAGAACTTCTTCCACCAATTGAAAATCTTTCACCATAAAGATTTTTTAAGTCATTGATATTTCCTGTTTTAGCAAACTCTTTTCTTATAGTAAACTGCTCAACATTTTGCCATAACATAGTAATAGATCTTAAGTTTTTCTTAGGCTGACCATCATACTTAGCTTTACCTTGCCATGCCATAGAACCAAAAAGTCCTTGTAAAATAGCAAAATTTACTTCACCTTTTTGAAGCATATCAACATTTTCACCACTTCCAGCAGATGTAATAGCTGAAAAAGTAGTTTTATGTTTTTTTGCTAATTTAAGTGAAGCAATAGTAGCAATACCAACACCTACTGGGTAGTAAGTTCCACCTGTACTTGCCGTTGCGATTACATACTTAGACTCTTTTTTTGCTGCATTTGCACCAGTAATCATCGTAGCTGCGATTGCTGATGTAACAAAAAGTTTTTTTAAGATTGATATTTTAGACATCTTATTTCTCCTTAGTTTTTGTACTAGAAGAAGTATAACACATTTTGAAACAAAATTGTTTCAAAATTGTTTCAAATTTATAAATTTGTTTTTAAGACACCTATTTTAGGGTTTTTATAATATTTTATATATAAAACAACTGTTCCTTTTGAAACTTTATAGAATCAATATCTACTTAATAAACAAGAATATATAATATTTTAAAATATAAAATTATTATATTTTGTCATGAAAACAGTATTTCTAAAATTTAAATGATAAAATGACTTGACAATAAAAATATAATAAAGGAGCTAAAAATGACTCTTGATAAATTTGAAAAAGATATTTTACAAAGTGTTGAAAAGGGAGAGTGGGAAAGTAAAAACAACAAAGAGGATAGATTAAAAGAGCTACAGTCATATATAAAAAATCAAAAGAAAAAGCAATCTCTATAAGAATAAATGAAAATGATATTTATGAACTAAAAAAGAAAGCTTTAGAAAACTCTATCCCATATCAAACACTAATTCAAATGCTTATACATCAGTTCGCTTCTAATAAAATCAAACTTGACGTTTAAAGGTAAAAAGTGGTAAAGAAAAATATTGTAATTGGTGGTTTTAGTAAAGAGCAAAGAGAAAAAGAATTAGAAAAAAGAAAAATAAAATTAGTAAAGAAAGGTTATAAGTTTCTAAAATATAAAGAAAATGGAGCTTTAAAATCTGTAGCAGTATTTGAAGTAGATGAAACAATTCTTAGAAAAGAAAAGTCTATGCAGTTTATTGTAATGGGTGTAGGATTTTTGATTATTGCTGCGATTTTGCAGTTTAAGTAAAATTTTTAAATACATAATTCATTTACTTCTTCATAGAGAGAAAAAATTAAAAACATGTAAAATTAATCTAGATTATTTCTAATATATTTAAGTAGTAAATGGAGAATATTATGACAAATAAAGAGATTATTTAGAGTTTTGTGTCAGCAACTGATAGTCCTAGAATTCTGGCATACTTAATCTTACTTAGTCAAATTTGTGCCAAATATTACAGGTTTTGAATCAGAATTTAACAATCAATATTTATTCATAAAATTTAAAAATCCAATGGTGATTTAATATCACCTTTATTTAATTCTTTTACTACATGTGTATATATCATCGTAGTTTCTATAGATTTATGTCCTAAAAGTTCTTGAATGCTTCGTATATCTGTACCATTCTGCAAAAGATGAGTTGCATAAGAGTGTCTAAAAATATGAGAGGTTACTCTTTTATCTATATTGGATTTTTCAACTGCATTTTTTATATTTCTACTTAAAGTCACATCTAAAATATGATGTCGTCTTTGTTCACCACTTCTTGGGTCTTTCGAGATTTTATTCATAGGAAAAACATATTGCCATTTGGTTTCAAATTTTGCTTTTGGAAATTTTCGTTCAAGTGCATAAGGTATATATACACTTCCATATCCATTTTCTAAATCTTTTTGGTGTATTTCTTTTACTTTCTCAACTTGAATTTTAAGTTCATCTTTTATTTTTAGTGGAAGTGGTAAAGTTCTATCTTTAAGTGACTTACTATCCCAAATATAGATTTTATCGTATCCGAAATCAATATCTTTTATACGTATATTTTGTGCTTCTTTCATTCTTAATCCACACCCATACATAAGTTTAACTATGAGTTGATAAATACCTGTCATATTTAATATAATACTTCTTACTTCATTTATAGTTAAAACTACAGGAATATGCTTTCTCTCTTTTGCTCTTAGTGCTTGAATATTTTGGTCTTTTAAAGAGATATTTAAAACTTGTTCATATAAAAATAATATTGCATTAAAGGCTTGGTTCTGAGTTGTAGGAGAGACATTAAACTCAGTGGCAAAATGGGTTAGGAATTGTTCAATTTCAACTTTACCCATATATTTAGGATGCTTTTTGTTATGGTATACTATATATTTTTTAACCCAATAGATATAGACTCTTTCTGTGCTCATACTATAATGTTTAAACCTTATCTTATCTCTCATAATATCAAGTAGTTTTTTAGCCATATGTGTCTCCTAAAATGTAGTATTATTATGTTTTTTTCTAATTAACATACATAATGTATTTTTATTACCTTCATCTAGACAAAAAATATATATTTAAATTATAATTAAAAATAAAAAATCAATTCAAAATATTACATTTTGTAATATTTTTTCATTAAATACCTATTTTAAGGATATTTTATATGAATGTTTAGTTATTGAGATAATTAAGTAATAAATATATATAATGTACTGTTATTAAATAGTTAACCAAAGGAAATACATGAAACCATTTTTAACTCTAACTCTTTTGTTCTTACTTTCAACTTTCTCTTTTAGTTTAGAACTACCAAAAGAGAATTCATTTTCAATCAAACAAATTGAAGATAAAAATATTTTATATGTTACACATACAAAAGACAAAGGACATATTTCAAATTCATTGATAAAATTAATTCAGTACTATTTGCTCCAAGATAAAGAAGATTACAAAGTTGTGTTTCCACAACTTAGTGTTGAAAGTAGAAAGATTAAGGGGCAATATTATGCCATAGAATATAAAGGTACACCAAAAGGTAATGATATTGTTAAAACAACATCATTAAAAGGTGGTCTATTTGCTTCATATATTTATAAAGGAAATTATAAATATATTGGTAAAAGTATTAGAAAAACTTTCCAAAAAGTTTTACAAACTGGAAAATATGTACCTGACAATAGAGAAGAAATAAGATTATTATATTGGAATAGTATTGATGATAATCATCCAGAGAACCTTATAACAGAAATTCAAGTTAGAGTAAATAAGTTGCCATAATGATTAACAAAACCTTGGAAAGAAAAACAAGGGTGTACTTGCGGTAGTTTAAAGTTTTATCTTGTAAACTAAGAAAAAAGTAGATTTGAACTATCAAGTGTAAAATACCCTTGTTTTTCAAGTCCAACGTTAGGGCTCAAAAATATAGAAAGGACTATACATGTCAGATTTACCAAAAAGCATTCAAGTTATTTTTAAGAATAATCCGAAACTGATGGAGTTAATTCCTAATCCCTCCTTAATTTCAGATTCGTCATTTGTTTCGGCATTTAGTCAAAAGCTAAACAAATCTTCGACAGGAACTGAAGATGAGTTCTTTTATAGAGTTGTTTTTAAAAAAGACTCTTCTCGTGAACTAATGACAATTAACAGTGGAGAGTTAAAGGGGCTGCTGACATCCACATGCATAGAGAAAGGTAAAATTAGTGATGTTGCTGGTTTAGAGAAAGTTGAACTAAAAAATCAAACGGATCTAATGCCCACTTTGTTAGGTATAAGTCTATATGGCGCAATTCAAAATAATCTATCTTACATTTCCCATCTTTGCGTTGATATCAGGAATCACCAAATTCTTGAGGAGCAGGCTCGATTTGAAAGGATTTCAGAGACTATAGTTGATAGTTTTAGAAGCATACCTGACATCTCGGTGGATAGGTCAATGAGAGATGTATATTTATCTCGCATAGTAAAGAATAACGAAGACTGTTATGAAATGTATGTCTCTCAAAGACAGAGATTTAGCGACTTGCTGCAGTCGGAACCAGAATACTATTCAACGGGTTATAACTACTGGTTCAATACGCATGATGGTCGACAGGTCAATCCTGATCGGTTCTTCGAGAGCAAAGTTTTATCTCATCCAGTATTTTCAGTTTTCGAACGCTTGGTGGCTGGTAGAATTTGTGAAATAGTTCTTAGTGGCAACTATTCTGACAGTAACATTAAGAGGCATAAAGACTTCGTAAATAGAGTTCAACGAGAACTTGAGAAACTTATGGAGTACCGATTGAAAGCTTTTGACAACTTTACAAGTGAGTACAAGCAAAAAATCGAAGAAGATATGAGCTTGTCTGGTTATGACCGCAAGAATTTGAGCGATGAATTAGAAAGGCATGTTACCTTTGTTGCTCGAATAAAAAACAAAGTATTTGATTTGTTAGATGCAAAGCTAGACAGCTTCAATGTTTTGGCTCACTTGATGGATCAGGATGAGATAGATGTATATCTTATCGATGGAAAGCTGCTTGTAAGCAACTCTGAATTAAGCCCTAACAAAGCATTGCAGCGGACAAGCCGCTGAATGCGGCGTTAGAACTCCTATAACCTCTAGATTCTGGAACAAAATTAGAAAATCTCATTTATTGGATTTATAACCTTTTTTAGAAATACAATTTGTTCCAAAAAGTGTTCAAGAAGTAGAATTGAGAGAATCTCACAAACTCTAGGACCTTTTGAACAACAAAATGACTTCTTAAATCATAAATTTAAAGAATCACCTAATCTGCCCTCAAACAATACTACTAACTGTGAAATTGGTAAAGACCAATTCAAAATAGGAATAGTCCATTTTTTTAAAAAGATCTGAATACCATATAGAGAAGATTAAGCAAACTATTTACATTAAATTAATATATTCTAATTTATATTGGAGGGTTAAATTTTACTCCACAATATACCCAAGCCCTTTCTTAGAAACAATAAAATCATCATCGCTTACCTTATCTTTTACTCTTTTGATAACTGTACGCATTGTGGCATCTGAGGTATTGGGGTCATTCCAAATGAACTCTTTTAAGTACTCTTTTGTTTTTATCTCTTTTATATTTGTGATTAGTGCTTGTATTAGTAAGACTTCTTTTTTTGATAGGTTTATTAGTTCATCACCTTTATATAGTAGGTTTGTTTTTGTGTTGAATGAGTAAGTTTGATTTAGGTTTATTACTTCATCTAAAATTTCTTGTTTTGATGATTTATCTTCTAAGACTTTTGTTTTTACTTTTTTTAGCATTTGCATTACTGTTTTTACTTCTAGGGGTTTTACGAAGTATGAGATGACATTTAGTCCTATTGATCTAAATAGATATTCTTCATCTTTATATGCTGATACTATGATGAACTTTTGTTCTTCATTTAATTGTGTTATATCATCTACCATTGTAAGGCCGTCTTTGTTTGGCATTTTTATATCTGTTAGAACTAGGTCAAATGTTTTATTTTCATCATGATATTTTTTGTACAACTCTAAGCCTTGTTCTCCATCACAAGCGATTTTCACTTCATCAAAAATAGTATCTAAATAAAATTCCAATATTTCTCTTGCATCTTCTTCATCTTCTACTAATAAAACTCTTGTAATTATTTCACTCATATTTTATATCCTGTTTCAAATATTTAGTGTGATTATAAACTTCACACCATCTTTTATATTTTCAACTTCTATTTTACCTTTCATATTTGTCTCAATTATTGATTTTGTCATATAAAGCCCTATTCCCGTACCTTGTGTCTCAAACTTTGTAGTGAAATAAGGTTCAAAAATCCTGTCTATTATATCATTTTTAATATTATCACCATTATTTGAGATTTCTATTTTTAATTTATCATCTTGTTTTTTTACTATTATTTTGATAATTGCATCAAACTTTTTATTCTCTTTTTTGATTAATAAAGCATCTTTTGCATTGTTTAAAATATTTAATAAAGCTTGTTTTAATTCATTTTCATAATTTATTATGATTATATCTTCACATTTAAACTCTATATCTATACCATCACTTTCATACTGATTTTTTATCATATATAAAAGTGTATTTATACACTCTTTTATACTAAATTTATCTTGAGTTTTTGAGGGTTTATAAAAGTTTCTAAAATCATCTATTGTTTCACTCATATACTCTATATGTTTATTTGCTTTATTCATAAACTTATCTAGTTTTTGCTCACTTACTGCTTCATTTTTATAGTTATCTCTTAAAAACTGCATAATTAAAGAGACATTATTTAGAGGTTGTCTCCACTGGTGTGCTATATTTCCTAGCATTTCTCCCATAGCTGCTAACTTACTTTGCTGTATTAAAATTCTATCTTTTTCTCTATTTTTCTTTACTTCATCTTCTACTTTTAATTTTAGTTCTTCTTCACTTAGCTTGATTTTTGTTATGTCATTTATATAGCCGTAAAAATGAGAGACTTTTCCTGAGTGATTTTTGATAAGTATTACCCTTGAAGATATCCACCTAATTTCATTTGCTGCGTTTATTACTCTACATACTACTGTGAAATTTTGAAGGTCATTTTTAAGTGCTGCATTTATTGCTACTTGAATTTTATTGATATCTTCTTTATGAATTAAATCAAAAAAACTCATCTGCTTAGATTCAAACTCTTTTTTTGTATATCCAAAAGATTTAATACTATTTGAGATATATTGAACAGATAATTTATTATCATTTTTAAGTTTAAAAATTACAATTTTTCCATCTTCAACAAGATATTCCACATCTAAAAGCTCTTTTTTCATTCTTTTATTTTTATCTATATCCATAGACATCATAAGCATTCTATCTAATTCGTTTTTATCATTTACAAAGGCTTTTCCACGTGCTAAAACCCATTTAAAACCGTCATTTTTAGTCTTTAGTCTATACTCACAAATAAAAGTATCATCAACTTTAGCAAAGATTTTATCAAAAAGCTTTTCTACATTCTTTTTATCTTCATTATGAATTAGCTCAAACCAATCTGAAAATGTTTGTAGTTCTTGCTTTTCATAACCAAACATTTCAAGCCATTTATCAGAAAAATATATCTTTTTTGTTTTAAAGTCAATATCCCATAATCCATCATTTGAAGCTATAATAGCAAGCTCAAACCTTTTTTTCCAATGCTCTAAAGATAAAGTTTTACCTTCAAGTTCATCATTATATTCATTGAAAATATTTTTTATAAAATTAGAAAAAATATATGTAAAAAGTATAAAAACTGTAGTTATGATTATAATCAATGTTGATATTTGAAAAAACTGATTTCGATACTCTTTTTTTATTTGTTTTACAGTATATTTCATTTCATTATTGATTTCATTTTCATCATAAAAACTTGCTATTAAAAAGTTATATTTATCATAAAAATATGTATAATCTTCAAATTTTTTATTATATTCATAATCCTTAAAATAATGTTCTAAAATCTTATATGAGATATTATCATCTTTATTTTTAAGAAGTTCATTAGATTTTATATTTTTTTTCTTAGCCTTAAAATTAAAAGTATCTTGGGAGATAATATCATAAAACCATATATCATAGTTTTGATTTGAGATTGTACTAAGTATAGAGCTTTTAGTGATTTCTTTTATGGAATTAATAGTAGAAAATGAACCCACAAAATAATCATAGCCATTTATAGTTATCTCATCAAAAAAGCTTAATCTAACTGTTCTTTTTAAATCATCTTTCCAATACTGAAGGTTACTTTGTCCTTGAGAATAAATATACTTCAAGGTAATATTTTCATGATTCTTTGTATCCGAATTAAATATTAACTTTTGTAAATAACTAATTGATTCTTTTCCATATAAAATATTTAAATTATCTTTTGTAAAAACTACTAATTCTATATGATTTTGTTTTTCTATCTTTTGTAAATAATCTGTAAGTAAATCAAACTTTGATAAAGAGTTTGATTCTAAGTAACCAATAGCTTTATAAGTTACTTTTTTTAATAAAGTTTCTTCTTCTAAAAAGCCTTCTTTTAGTTGCTCTTTTACTTTTGACTTAAAATCACTAATTTGTTCTTTTTTTTCAAATTTATAGTTTAAAAAAGATTTTTGTTTTAATAAATCTATTTCTCTATTTTCTTTTGCTTCTAAAATAAAATAAGAAATTACGATAAATAGACTTGCTAATAGCATTATAAATATCACAGGAATTTGAGAAAAAAGCTTTTGAATATCATAAAGAGTATATTTTTTTTCATTTTTTAAAAGCATTTAATCTTATCCTATATATTTTTAATCTATAATTTTAAAGTTTCAAAATTGTTTCAATATTTTAAATTATATTGAAACTTTTTATAAACTAAAGTTAAGGAGTAACTATGATACATATTTTTACAGCACTAATTCCTATCTTTTCGCTGATTATGATTGGTTACTTCTTAAAAAGAATCAAATTCCCATCAAAAGAGTTTTGGCCTCAGGCTGATAAGCTAACATACTTTATTTTAATGCCATCACTTTTGATTTATAAACTCTCAACTGCAAACTTACAAGGAGTAGATGGATTAAATTTTGTAGCAACTGCGATTTTTGCTATTAGCTTTATTTTTATACTTCTAATTATAATAAATAAACTATTCAAATTCAAAGGTGATGCTTTTACATCTATTGTTCAAGGTGGTATTCGGTTTAACACTTATGTTTTTTTAGCTTTGATTGATTCTGTCTTTGGAGATAAAGGTCTTGTTTTAGCAGCCATTTTGATGACTTTTGTAATTCCTTTTATAAATATACTTTGTATTTCAAGTTTTGCACTTTATATAAATAATAATAGGCTAACTTTCATTTACTTACTAAAATCTATAATCACAAACCCTTTAATAATAGCTTGTTTCATAGGAGGAATGATAAACTTTTTAGGAATACAACTTCCTATAATTGCAGATAAAATATTGGCTATTTTAAGTTCAGCAGCACTTCCTTTGGGACTTTTATCAGTTGGCTTTGGACTTGTAATAAAAGAGATAAGCTCATCTAAAAATGAAATATTTAATGCAAATATAGCAAAGCTAATCATAACACCTATAATCATGTTTTTAGTAGCTAAACTTTTTAATTTAGATGACTTTATGATTTCAATACTTATCATCTTTGCAGTACTTCCAACAGCACCTTCATCTTTCGTACTAGCAAGACAATTAGGAGGAGATGTAAACTTGATGTCTTCGATTATCACAGTACAAACTTTAGTTTCTGTACTGTTTATAATCTTTGTTTTAAACTACTTTGTCTAAAGCTTTTTGTTTTAATGTAGTTTCAATACCTTGTATGGGATTTCGCGGAATTAAAAAAGACAAACTAAGAGATATAAATGCAATGCTTGCTCCTATTATAAATACAAGTGAGCTTGAATACAACCATACCAAACCAAGTAAAGCTGGTAAAAATACAGCTGCTATATGATTTATAGTAAAAGAAACAGCACTTGCACTTGCTATATCTTTTGGATCAGCGATTTTCTGAAAATATGTTTTAAGTGCTATTGCCATTGAAAATAATAAGTGATCAAGTACAAATAAAAAATAAGCAAAATATAGATTCTCTACAAAAGAATAAGACATAAAAACAAGAATAAGCCCTACATATTCAACCTTTAAAGCTATAGATTCACCAAATTTAGCAATAAATCTACCTATTTTTGGAGCAAAATACATATTTAAAACAGAGTTTATAAATAATAATGCAACCATATTATGAACATCTACACCAAATTTTTCAACAAGTAAAAAACCTGCAAATACTATGAATATCTGTCTTCTTGCTCCTGCAAAAAAAGTCAATATATAAAATAACCAATACTCTTTTTTTAATTTCACTTTCTTTTCTTGAGCAACTTCTTCTTTGAAGTGTTCAAATAAAAGCCAAGCTAAAATACCAACTGTAAAAGTTATACCACCAAAAAATAAATATACATATTTATATTCCATAGAATAGTATTTCATCATCAAATATATAAGCACAAATACCACTAGTGAAGTTGCTGATTTAGCAGCTGTTATTTTTCCTAAAACTATTGGTGCTTTATCTTTTGACAGCCATTGAAGGGATAAAGACTGATTTAAAGTTTCTAAATAATGAAACCCTATAGACATAATAACAGTAGTAACATAAAGCCCTATTGCACTTGGGAAATATCCTGTTAATAAAACTCCAAGACCTAAAGCCATAATTGACATATATGCCAACCTTTGCTGACATATAAAAATAAGTACTAAAACAACAGTAAAAGCTAAAAATCCTGGAATTTCTCTTAGACTTTGAAGTATTCCTATTTGGCTTCCATCAAAAGATGCAGCTTCAATTACAAAGTTATTTAGTAAGCTCATCCATGCTGCAAAGGAAAAAGACATTGACAAAGCCATCACATAAAGTAAAGCTTCTTTTGATTTAAAAAAATCTCTCATATATTTTCTTTTTAATAATTTTGTGAATACTAGCACTATAGATTAAAAAAGTCAAATTAGATAGAATATGCAAAAAATATTAAAGAGAACTTATGACACAATCACAACATAGAAATATGATTATCTTTTTAGGAATTATTATTCTTATAATTGCTATGGGTCTTAGACAAAGTTTTGGCTTGTTTATTCCTTCTTTTACTACAAACTTTGATATTACAAGGGCTGATTTTGGTTTAGCTTTAGCTTTTCAACATTTATTTTTTGGACTTGCACAACCTTTTATAGGATATTTAAGTGATAAATATGGAAACAACAAAGTTTTAGTTGCTGGTGGTTTATTTTATACTTTAGGACTTTACTTAATTACTATTATAACTACAAGTTTTGGTCTTCATTTAAGTCTTGGGTTTTTTGTAGGTCTTGCTCTTAGTGCATCAACTTATGTAGTTGTTTTAGGAGCTATTGCAAAAGTTGTTGATCCAGCAAAAAGAAGTACTGTTTTTGGTATAGCAACAGCAGCAGGTTCATTTGGAATGTTTGTATTTATTCCTATTACAGATGGTTTGCTTTCTCATTTTGAATTAAATACAACTTTTTATATTTTATGTATTTTTTCACTAGCTATTGCTTTTTTTGGTTTTTTTATGAATAGTGATGAATCACAAATAATTAAAGCAGATACCCAAGAAGAAGAGTCAATCTCAAAAGCCTTACACTGTTCAAAAACACATCAAGGCTATTGGAGGTTGAACATTGGATTTTTTATATGTGGGTTTCATATTGCATTTATTTTAACACATTTCCCTACGTATCTTATGGATAGTGGATTAAGTTCAAGTGTAGCTACTTTAGCTTTTTCTCTTATAGGTCTTTTAAATATTTTTGGTTCTTTTATGTTTGGAAGATTAGGTGACAAATATGATAAAAGAGCCCTTCTAATCATACTTTATGCTTCAAGAGTTATAATTTTTATCTTAATGATTATTCTTCCTTTATCACCACTTACTGCTATACTTTTTGGTGGAGCAATTGGTTTTGTATGGCTAGCAACTGTTCCACTTACAAGTGGACTTGTAGCGCAAATCTTTGGGCTAAAAGCCTTAGCTACATTATATGGAATAGTGTTTTTATCACATCAAGTTGGAAGCTTTGTAGGAGCTTGGGTTAGTGGATTAGTATATGAATATGCTGGAACTTATGATTCTATTTGGTATTCATGTGTTATTTTATCAATTATCGCAGCACTTGTACATGTAGAAATGGATGATAAGAAAATAGATTACAAAACTATTAGCAAATAACTGCTGTATTTGAAAAGAAAAATTGACTTTTAAAACTATCTATATTTACAGCAAAAAATGCAAGTAAAATAAGAAATAAAAAAGCTAAAAAAATATATAAAAATAATTTCTTATTTTTTGAGTTTTTATTTAAGATATCCATAAATATATTTTATCAATATTTACTTGATTAAACAAATAAGAAGATTTTTTCTTCTTATTTGTCAAAAGTTACTACATTTAAAAACTCTTTAAATGTACTTTGTCCTAAGCTGTCTTTTTCATAAGAGCTTATTAATTCGCCCATAAAATCTACAAGTTTGTTTGCTTGTATTTTTACTCCACTTTTATGGGCTATTCTGCTTCCTTTTTCACCATGTAAATGACCACCTAAAATCACATCATATCCATCTACTCTTTTTTTATTTTCATCTCTTATTTTTGTACCTATAAAGCCTATATCTGAAATCTGTGGATGAGAACAGGCATTTCCACAACCTGAAATTGCCATAGTTATATTTTCTTTAAAAGTTGGATGATTCCATTCTAATTCTTTTACTACTTCTTTGGCAAACTCTTTTGTTTCTGTTATTCCAAACTTACAAAATTCTTTTCCTGTACAAGATTGAAGTCTTGCTCTAAAAGGACTTGGTTCATAAGGATAACCTAAAGCATCAACCTCATCGGCAAGCTTTTGTACAAAATTTTCTTTTACTCCATAAATTATAAAATTCTGAGTTGATGTAAGTGCAAGACCAGCTACGTCATATTTATTACAAATATTACTAAGAGCTCTTAGGTCTTCCCCTGCTACTCTTCCTGAATTAGTCGCAAAACCTACAAAGTATTCACCCTTTTGTTTTGCTTTATGAATTCCAAAATGTGTTCTATTTTCAAAAGGTGTTATCTTTGGTTCTTTTAAACCTTCTTGTAAGGAGTAACCAAGTTTTAACTCTAGTTCATTTACAAACTTTTCTAAACCCCAATCATTTATAAGATGTCTTACTCTTGCTTTATTTCTATTAAATCTGTTTCCATTATCTCTAAAAATCTCAGCACAAACAACAGCCACATCACGAACTTGTTCAGATTTTACATATCTATTTGCTCGATAAGCTATTTGTTTTGATTTTGATAAACCACCTCCAAGAGTTAAATCAAATAAAACCTCTCCATTTTCATTTTTAAAAGCAGTAAAAGCAACATCTTGAATCTCATGTGCTGCTGTATGTCTTCCACACCCCGAAATACCTACTTTATATTTTCTAGGGAAGTTACAGAACCTATCATCATTCATATCAAAATATAAATCCAACTCTTTTACTAAATATGAAGCATCAATAATCTCTTTTGGGTCAATTCCTCCAACAGGAGAAGTCATAATAGGTCTAGGGCCATCACCCGATGCCATTTTTGAACTTAGTCCAACAGAATCTAATAGTGCAAAAATTTCAGGTAAATCTTTTATCTCAATATAATGATATTGAATATTTTGTCTATTTGTAAAATCAACTAAACCCTTTGCGTATTTTTCGCCTATAGTTGATAAGACTTCTAATTGTTTTAGATTTATTTTTGCATCAACAATCTTAATTCTTTTCATAAAATATTTTTTTTCTTCTAAATTGTTAGTATTTACGTGTGGATACATTCCATACCACTTTAATAAACTAATAGAATCATCACTTAAAGGTATTTTTTTTAATGCTTCTTTGTATATATCGTTAATTACTCTTAAAGGGTTTCGTGAAGCTTTTAATTGTTCTAATGCTGAGAGTTCTTTTTCAGCCATAAGTTCTCCTAATTTATATATAATATTTGAATTTTATAATTTATATAAACTTGGTGTCTACTTAGTGGTGTGAAATAATATATTTAAATAAACAAGCTAAGTATTAATTTAATAGCCAAAGCAGATAATAGTATTTTTAATAAAAAAGTAAATCTTTTACCATCTATTTTATTTCGAAGTTTTGTACCAGTTAAACTACCTAAAATAGCTCCTATAATCATCGTCACAATAATCCCTAGATAATCAAAAAAAACAAAACCAAAATATATAAATACAAATACTTTTAAAATATGAGAAATACTCATAAGAGCTGCACTTGTAGCAACAACCTTATCTCTATCTTTGTAGTCTTTTAAAAGCAAAGTCATACTAAGAGGCCCTGTTGCACCTACTACTACAGATAAACCTGATTGTAAAAAGCCAACAAGATAATAGTTTTCATATTTTTTAATTTTTTCGTTAAACTTTTGAGACCATAATGAAAGTAAAATATAAATAGCAATAAATAAAGGTACATATTCTAAAGATATCAAAGAAATAATACTAGCAAAAAGCCCTACTCCAAGAAGTGAACCTATCAAAAACTTTGGTATTGTTTCATACTGAATATCTTTATACGAAAAAACTGCACGACTTATATTACTAGACATTTGAGTAAGTCCATGAACAGGAATAATCGCATTTAAAGGTAAAAAAGAAGGTAATACTGCAATAAGAAGCATACCTCCACCAAGCCCAACAACTCCTGCAATTGTTGAAGTAAAAAATGCAATTAAACCTAATAATAATTCATCTAACAAAAGCTATCCTATATTTATATTATTTTACGATATCAAATAAAGCCTTTATTATCAAAAAAAAGCTACAATCGCTTTTTAATAAAACATAGGAGATAATCTTGGATATTTATCAATGGATAGGTTTTGTAGGAATGGCTTTTGTTGTTTTTGCATATTTACTTTTACAGATGAACAAATACACTATACAATCACTTCAATACCAACTTTTAAACTTAGTAGGAGCTGTCTTACTTTTAATATCACTTTTTGTACACTTTAACTTAGGATCTTTTATAATCGAAGTATTTTGGATAGCTATCACAGTTTATGGAATAGCTAAAAACATAAAAGAAAAAAAAGTATTACAAAAGGAAAATGTATGAAGTATCTAATATTTACAACTTTAATTTTTTCAAATATTTTATATGCAAATTACTCATTTAATAATCAAAATTCAAAAAATATTGATATGCACGGTGGAAAAGGTGACAAACTAATAGATTCTAAATCAAGTTTTTCAAATAAAAATATGAATTCTTTATCAATAGGAATAAATAAACCCAAAAAGCCTAATGCACCGAAACCTTTAATTTCTCAAGATAAAACAAAAACTACTAAAAAAACTAATCAAGACAAATAAAACTCATATAAGAAATCAAAAAAGCTTGACAAGCTAATGATTTCTTGTTAATATTCTCTACAGACCAACTGGTTGGTTTTAAATTAAAACAAATTATTTTAAAGGATTACTATGTCAAGATTAATTGATAATATTAAACAATATCAAGAAACATTTAAGCAAAGAGTACCAAAAGATTTACAAGAAGTGATGCTAAAAGCAACTGAGAATCTAAAAAATGAAAAGCTATCTAAAAATGCACTAAAACTAAAAGATAAAGCCAAAAGTTTCACACTTAAAAATGCCATAAACAAAGATGTAAACTTAGATGAATTATTAAAAGAAAATAAATTTGTAGTACTAAACTTTTACCGTGGAGCATGGTGTCCTTATTGTAACTTAGAACTAAAAGCTTTTGAACAAATAAATGATAAACTAATACAAAACAAAGCAAAACTTGTAGCAATATCTCCACAAACTCCTGATGCAAGTTTAACAACTATGCAAAAAAATGAACTATCATTTGAAGTTTTAAGTGATACAAATAACAAGGTTGCTAAAGAGTATGGCTTAGTATTTAGTTTAGCTCAAGAATTAAGACCTATTTATGAAAAATTTGGAATAGATATTGTAGCTTCAAACAACGAAAATAGCTTTGAGCTACCTATGCCAGCTACTTATGTAATAAATAAAAATAAAGAAATTATTTATGCTTTCATAGATGAAGACTATACAAGCAGAAGTGAACCCCAAGAAATTTTGGATATAATTAGCAAAAACCAATAAGGTGTAAGCAAATGCAAGATGTAAGAAGTAGATTGATTGAAGCTACATTTCAAGAAGTCTTTTCTAAGGGATACCAAGCAGCTTCTCTAGCTCATATTTTAAAAAGAGCCGAAGTAAAAAAAGGAGCTATGTATCACTATTTTCCTTCAAAAAAAGAGATGGTTTTATCTATGATTGATGAAAAAATAAAATTACGAATCGAAAATAAGTGGAAAGCATTAGCAAATACAGAAGAAAATATTATAGATTCACTTATTTCAATTTTAGAAGATATAAATAATTGGGATTTAAAAAATGGCTGTCCTTTAGGTAACTTACTTCAAGAATCCCTCGATGAAGATGAGGATTTTAAAAAAATATTAACAGATATATTAGATGATTGGAAAGAGTTATTTTCAAACATCTTGCAAAAAGCAAAAGATAAAAACCAAATAACTCAAACATTAGATACTAAAACTTGTGCTACATTTTTGATAGCATCTATTGAAGGGGCTTTACTTCTTAGTAAAAAAAATGACAAAGCAAAAGATTTTGAAGATACCATGAAACACTTGGTATCTTATATAAACTCATTTAGAATCTAAACTAAATACCCAAATAAGTATTTAGTTTAAATCTTCTATCTACGATACTTTAGAATAAGCTTCTTTTTCTTTTTGAATCAAAATAGTAGCTAAAAAGTCATAAGCTTCTGCCCATGCTTCTTGAATCTCTAAAGTACAAGCTTCACCTAAAACATCTTTGAAAGCTTGTAATAAAGAGTCTTTTACCATAGGATAATGTTTAGCTTGAATATTTGTTTTTACATGTGCACTTACCATACCTTCTATTCCTTTAGTAAGCTTATCTAACTTATCAATATTGCTTGCATAAGCATAAATTGCATTTGCTAATTTTTTTGGTTGTTCCTCTGTAGCATTTTTAAATAAAACCTTTGTTTCTGGATACTTTGTAAATAAAACTTCATACATTTTTGTTGTAATTTCATCTTTTCTTTCTTTTATAATTGGTGCAGTAATTTTTATAATTTCTTTTGTTTTTTCGTTCATATTTCATTCCTTTTTTAATAATTTGGCGAAGTTTATCAAAATAGGATATTTTTTGTCTTGATTAGAATCAAGATAAAAATAATACAAGACTATTCTGATATAATTTTAAAAATTCAATAAATATTAATAAGGTATAAATAAATGGCAAAAACATATAAATTTATTTCGTGGAATGTAAACGGTATTAGAGCAGTTGATAAAAAAGAGGCTTTAAAATGGGTAGATGAAGCAAATATTGATTTACTTGGTATTCAAGAAACAAAATCAATGAAATCACAAATTCCTGATTCAATCTTTGATAAAGAGTACAAAACACTATTTGCTAGTGAATCAGCTATCAAAGGAAGAAGTGGAACAGCACTATTTACAGATATTGATACGACTTTTGAGTGCAACTGTCCTAGTGTAGATGTACTTGATGAGGGAAGAATAAATGAAGTTCACTTTACTTTAGGTGAAAAAGACATAGCATTTTTCAATGTATATTTTCCAAATGGTCAATCAAAAGATGAAAGACTTACATATAAAATGGAGTTTTATGATAGATTTTTAGAGCATTGTGAAAATCTAAGAAAAGAAGGAAAATCCATCATAGTTTGTGGAGATGTAAATACAGCTCACACTGAAATAGATATAGCAAGACCAAAAGCAAATGAAAAAACATCAGGTTTCTTACCAATGGAAAGAGATTGGATAACTAAGTTTTTAGAGCATGGTTATATAGATACATTTAGACTTGTAAATGGTGATATAAAAGACAAATACTCATGGTGGTCATACAGAGCAAATGCAAGAGCAAACAACGTTGGCTGGAGAATTGACTACTTTTATATAAGTGAAGATTTAAAAGACTTTGTAAAAGATGCTTATATCTTAGATGAGATTAGGGGAAGTGATCATTGTCCTATTGGACTTGAGATTGAGTTATAAGAGTTAAACTCTTATAACTTAAACAGTTTTAAAACATCTTGGGCTTGCACAGTATAATCAGGCTCATCCTCATAAGGATCCACTTCTTTATAAACTATAGTCTCAAGTGGATTTTTCCACTGGTTTCTTTGCTCTATCTTATCATAAGATGTTGGTAAAATTATAGAATTCACTCTATAAACAGCAGCTAACTGCATAGGTCCACAATCTATTCCTAAAAATAAATCAAGAGCAGCGATTTTCTCTACTAAATCAGCTATAGAAGTTTTGCCAGCTAGATTTTCATAGTTTGTAATACCATTTGCTTGTAGTTCTTCTTCAATCACACTACAAATATCTACTTCATTTTTACCACCTAGAAGTACTATGTCATATTTAGCTGATAAAGCAACGGCAACTTTAGCAAACTCTTCTGATGGCCATCTTTTTACATCTGCATAAGTTGAACCTGGGTGAATACCAAAAGTAGGTTTCTTAAACCATTGGGGTTTAAAGTGAAGCATTAAATCCCCTGCTTTATATGAAGTATCTAAAATTTCATTTACAAAGTTATTGTATTTTTCTACTTGGTGAATATCTTTGTTGCTTGAAGTATAACTTACTTTCTTTTTTGCATTTACAAAATAAACAAAAAACTTAGATAAAAAACCATCTTTAAAAGAGATAACTAAATCTTGTTCATCAAAACTTTTAGCCATTCTAAAAAGTGAAATAAGAGTAAAAAGACTTTTAGAAGTCTCTTCAACAACAAGGTTTTTAACTCTTTCATCTTTAGAAAAAAGTTGCGTAGAAACACTAGAACCCACAAAAGTAAATTCAGCACCTCTATAATGCTTCAAAAGATTCTCAATAGAGGGAGTAATCAAAACAGTATCTTCAATCAATTCAGGTAGCTCAACTAATAACTTCATCTATCTTCCCAATGTATAAATATTTTATATATAATATACATAAATTTTCTTTGTATTAGTTGAGCTTTTTTGATTAATATGGCAATTTTATCATTCAACATGATTTATTGTATATTTAGTTCCCCTACCTGTTGTACCTTCTACTTTTTTAATACAGCCTTTTGCTAATAAATCAGCTATATCTCTTGATGCATTAGTATCAGCAGTATTAGCAATCTTCACATATTTCTTTTTTGTAAGATCGCCTTTAAAGTTCTCACTTCCTATATCAAGAAGTCGATTTAGTACTTTTACTTGTCTAGCATTTAGTTCATCTTCTCTATGAGCATCCCAAAACTTTGTTTTTTCAACTATGTAGTTCAACTGCTTTTGAGAATCTAATAATGCATGATATAGAGTTTTAAAGAACCATTCCATCCAGTATGTAATATCTAAAGGATTATCTTTTTGAAATCTACCAGTTGTTTTATCTAAAGCATTATAGTAACCTTTTCGATCCTCATAAATACTTTTTGACATAGTATAAATTTTAGAAAAAGATGATTGTTCAAGTTTAGATAAAACCCTATCTGTTAAAGCTCTTGTAATTCTACCATTTCCATCATCAAAAGGATGAATTATTACAAACCAAAGATGAGTAATAGCTGCTTTTTCTAAAGTTGTAGGAGCTTCATTGAACCATTTTATAAACTCATCCATTTCATCAACCAAGGTATCAAAAGGTGGTGCTTCATAATGAACTTTTTCTTTAGAATAGTCACCTGATACTACTTGCATAGCACCTTCACCTCTAAATTGTGCTACTTTTATTTTTGAAAACCCACTATAACCTTTTTCAAACATAGCATGATGCCAACCAAAGAGTTTTTCTTGCGTAAACTCTTCATCATAATTTGTATTAGCATCAATAAGTATATCTACATAGTTATCCTCTTTCCGTAAAGCTTTATAATGTTTGTGAGATTCAAGCCCAAGTTTTTGTTTAATAGATGAACGTACACTATCTCTATTTAGTACCTCTCCCTCTATTTCGCAACTTGCAATAATTTCATTTTCTAAACTCTGAGCCAATGAATACTGAGTACTCTTTTTATCCATCAAAAACATAAAGGACTTTAGTTTGCCTTGTTCATAAATAACATCTCTTAAAAGCGGTTCAAGTTTCTCTTTATCATAAGTAAAATTGGGATATTCATCATATTCCCAAATCCATTTTTGTTTTTTCATAAAATCATCTTATCTAAAATGGTATGAAAAATCAACTTTTACGTACCACTTTTTGGTGTTTAAATATTTATTTTTCGTATCATTTAACTTTATATAAGTAAAACTATTCTTTTATTATCTCTTAACTCTATTAAAAATTGCTGTTACCATTCCTATTAAATAAATCCAAATCAATATGGTACAAGCAAGGGTAGTCATATTAGCTTTTTTAGTAATATTTTGAAACCAACTTTTACTCTCTTGTGTAAAAGGATAAGTTATATGAGATAAAGCGTAATATAACTTTACTAAGTCTTTATTTTCATGTACGTTTAATTTAGGTACTTTATGCTCAAGAAAATTAAAATCAAATCTATTATCATAAGCATAGAAATTATGACTATCTGTAAAGTTTTTACTATTTTTACTCATTAGTAAAAAACTATCTTCTGTATAATTTAGAGGAAGTTCAATCCTTCTATCTTTAATTCCTGTATTCCTCATTTTTTCAATCTCTTTTATATTAACTTCAAGTAAAAAAGCTGGTGTTGAAGGCGTTGAGATATAATCTTCATTTGGAGTACTTATAAGAAAAAGTACTCCTATAAAAAAGAGTATAAAACAAATACTTTTTATAAACCTTTCACCAAAGCCATTTATCATATAACTAGCGATTAACAAAAAAGTGTCATAGAATCTATCTGCTAATATTATTTTATTATAAGAATAAGAATAGTGAAAATCTCCAGAAAGTTGAGGATTTGAAGAATTTTTAAAATTTACTTTTAAATCATTATAAATAAAATTTATATTTGATAAAGAATCATAATATTTTTTCTGATTCATTGAGTATTCTTTTCTATTTTTAAAAAAACCAAAAGAAGTATTTGTACTTACATCAAAGTTATTTATAAGCCTTTCATCTGCTAGACCTAGATGATGGTTTATTAGAGTTCGTTTATTTGGAGAAATTTTTAAGATAATCTCACTTAATATTATTTCAAAAGGTACGGAAAGAAGAAAGAACAAAATAAATATAATCATAAAACTTGAAATAAAAAAAATTAAAATTAGTAGAAAACCCAAATTATTAAAGTTTAAAAAAAACATTCCAATAACTATCGATGAGATAATTAGCCCTAAAATAAGTAGTATGCGACTTATAGAATGTCCTAGAAAAAAAGAGTTGAAAGGATTTTTTATTAAAGGAAATTTACAATTTAAAAACGTAGTTTTAGATAAAAAAGAATTAGCAAAATATGTATTTTCAAAATTACAGTTTTGAAAAACCACATTATCTAATAATCGATTTCTAAAATTACCATCTTCAAAATTTGTACCTACAAAAAAAATCTTTCCATTACAAACATGAGGATCTTCAAACTCTATATTTTTAATAAAATAATTTTCACTATCTACTATCAGTCCATTTTTATCAGAATAATTATCTACATTTATAACTACATTTGCATTTATTTCATAAGGTCTAAGAATAAGATTATTTATACAAACTTGTTTTATGCCTACATTTTTTCTAAAAGTAACTTCTCTAAATTCTAATTTTTCAAGAGTTAAATTTTTAAAAGAAGCTGTTTTTTCAAATAAAACGTTTCTGAAAAATAAATGAATTTTGTGATAATTCAAATCTAAATCTTTAAATATTTCTTCATAAAAATTAATTTCAAAATCTATTGTATTATAGTTTAAAATGTACTTTTTTAACTCGTCTTCAAAATAACCTGAACCAATACAAAGATAAATATCTAAAGATTTATCAATCTGCTTTTTAATTAGTTTATTTAAATCATAAATAAATGCTCTTTTTTTTAATGACATATAATAACTTTAACTTTTAAAATACTTTGTTTCTATATTAATAAATCTAATTTCATTGTAATCAAAAAAACCAAAACTTATTATAAATAATATAAGCACTACTAGAAATATAAGACTTTTATATTTATTGTAGAATTTTTCTTTTCGATTAAACTCTAAAACCTCTTTTTTATAACTAAAATACTCTTCAATAACCTTCATTTCAAAAGCTTTACTATTTGTAGTTTCTTTTTCAGTAGAACTCTTTAATAGTAAAATTATCTCTTTTAACTCTTCTAAAAGATTATCATCATTTTTTATAGACATATCAAACTCTTAATATTTTATTATTAATGGAATTCTAGTATAAAATATATTATTTTTAGATAATAAATCATTTTAATATTAAATTCTATTAAATAATGCTTTCAATAAATCAATACTTTTATAACCTACTAACCCAATAATCAGGTTTTCTATGTTGATGAGCAATAGCAATTATTAAGATATGATCTTTTTGTTGTGTATATAATATATTGTGAGGAAATTTATGTAGTGTACATCGTATTATTTCATTGAAGATTTTTTGATATGAATTAGGAAATCTTTTTATTCTGTTTATAGAACTTCTCACTTCATTTTCAAAGCTTTTTCCTAAACCTTTTTGTTGCAGTTCATAATATGATTTTGAGTCATCAAATTCTAATTTTGCTAACTTTAGATATTTAATGTTCATTTGAAAAAAACTCTTCTTCAGATAAAGCTTCTATTTTTCCTTGTTTATATAAATCAAGTCTTTTTTGAGCTTCGTCTTCCCAAACTTTATTTATTTCAATATCAGGTTTATCAAGACTTTTTAAAAGTTCTTCTATAAGTAAAAACTTTTCAGTAGTATGTAAATCTAATGCTTTTTCAAAAATTTCATTTCTTCCCATTTTTAACCTTCTATGATTACTTTATTAATTATATATCATTATAGAATTATTGTCAATTGACTGTACGGGTCCAATACATAGCACCCTTAAGAAAACTACTGCTAAAATCACTCAAAAACAAAAGGTATATGATTATGAATGATTTTGATTTTCTAAACAAAGATACTTTTGAAGCAGATAAATACAAAGACATGGTTAAGTCTTATCAAGAAAAAGACGAACCAACTCAATGGTTTGACCATATTTATGAGAGTGCCAAGGGTGATTATACGAAGGTGTTTTGGGCTGATTTAGAACCAAGTCCTTATCTTGTATCTTGGTTAAAAGAAAACCCTATAAACAAAGCAGGCAAAAGAGCTTGTGTTATTGGCTGTGGTGTTGGTGATGATGCTCAGGCTTTAAGTGAATTTGGTTTTGAAGTTATAGCTTTTGATATTTCGCCAAAAGCTATTGAGCTTTGTAAAAACAGATACCCAAATACAAAAGTGCAGTTTGTAGTAGCTGATTTATTTGACTATCCAAAAGAGTGGTTTGAGAGTTTTGATGTGGTTTATGAGTGTAATACTATTCAAGTTTTGCCAAATGAATATAGAAAAAAAGCAAGAACTTCTATGAGTTCACTTCTTTCAAAAGGTGGATATATTTTAGTTTCTTGTAGAAGTAGAGATGAACATGAAAAAGAAGATGAAATACCAAAACCTTTAAGTAAATCAGAAATAGATGAGTTCATAACAGTACAAAATCTAAAAGAGGAAAGCTTTTTAGCTTATGATGATGACCAAGTACCAAGTGTTCCACACTTCTTTGCAGTTTATAAAAAGTGATTTTTATTGTTCAAAAAGTCTTAAGGATTTAAGAGAATCTATAAATTCTACTTCTTGAATACTTTTTGGAACAAATTATATCTCTACATAAAGCTTATAAGAGAGATTTTCTGATTTTGTTCCAAAATTTAGAGATTTAGAAACTTGACGGCGTGGGCTGAACCCGCGCTGTTTTGTTAGCTATTTTTCCTTCATTTTCTATTTTTATCACATTTGAAGTTATTAAATCATCATCAATTTTCAGCATTGCTAAAAATAGTAATTTTAAATAAGTAAAATATGCATATTCATGTTTCTCTAATTCGTCTGGATGTGCTTGTGTACCATGTAGGTAACTATTTCTTAAATCTAATCCATTTGTAAATTCACTTTTGTTTAAAAAGTAATTAAAATATGCCTGTTCAGGCTTTGAAAATAATGTGCTTTCAAAATTAATAATATTTTCGATTTCCATTTGTTGAGCTTCTTGTTGGAAGTCTGTTGGATAATGATAATACGAGCCAACTTCGTTGTCATTCAAATCTTTTAGAATTAGTACTCTTGTTGGATTAATTATTTGTATAAAATTATTACTATCGATTGAAATAAAACCGTTGTCAATAAGATATGTCAATTGTAGTTTTTGATGGTCTTCATAATTGCTGAATTTCACTCTTTTATTCGTAATTAAATCAAAAAATGTATGATATTTTTCTTCTCTATAAGGTTCTACATAGGCAAGAAGAGTTTGGTCAGAAAAAAATAAATTTGAGCAACCAATCATTGTTTTATTTTTTTCATTAAAATAAATGTATTTCTTGCCGTTTAGACTGGGAATATCTTTTATTGCGGTTGGTGTTGAAGACATTTGTAAAAGTTCAAAATCAATAATACCATCTTCAACGAAGAGTTTAAATTGTTTTAGTGTTGATTCAAATTCAGGAGCCAATAACCTTACTTTTTCAAAATAAGAAGTTGCTGTAGGAATAGAAAATCGAGCATTATTTGCAAAAACATATTTTTCTTGAAATGCAGTTGTAAAAACGAAATGTAGTATTTTTTCTAATGAATTATTTAAATCACTAAGCAATTTGCTGTATGCAACTATTTGAACATGCGAGGTCATTTCTGACAAATTAAATGCTGTACCTCCTCGATATTCATTTTGTGAGTGAACACCCATAATTCTTTCAAACAAACCCATTTGACTTTTTTTGCTTACAAGGCTTATTCTATTTTGATTATCTGTATATTCAAATAAGTACTTAAAATTCTGAAATAGTTTATACGAATTGTTATTTTGCTTGATAAAATCCAGGCTATATGAGTAATGTGCAATAAAATTTTCATCAAAAAAACCGTCTTTTATTTTGGAAGCATTTTCAGAAAAAGTAACAGAAACACCATATTCCATACCTCTTTTCTCTGCGAAAAATTCTTTTGTTTTATTAGCATGTAGGCGTTTTGCTTTTAATCGAGTTTTATCAGATATTCTAAAATTTATTCCATTTCTAACATTTTGAATCAATCCAATATAATTTAAATTTACATTTGCTGAATCCATATAAGTAGAAATAATATTTTCTTTATCTTTTAGTGTTAGGCTTTCAGGAATAAACTTTTGAACTCTCCCAAAATTATCTTGTACTTCATATATTGAAAGCAATATTTCAGCTGATTGAGAATAGCTTAATAAAAAGCTTTTAATTTCAGCATCATAGTAACTAACTAATGCTTTAAGTTTTAAAATCTCATGTATTAAATGAGATTCATTTGAAAGAATACTACTAAAATTAGATTTTGAAATCCGTTTAAACACCTTTTGATTATTAACTATTTCCCAAAATGAACTAATATAACCATCTAGAGTTTTTTCATACAAATCCACAATATTATTGTCATCAATTTTTGAAAAAAATTGTCCTATGATTCTCCCATATTCAGTTACTTTTTGCCTAAAGTCTTTAATGTTTTCTTGTGACCAATCTCTCAAATGCAAATCATTGTCAATATACTTTTTAATATTATATAGTTCCAAAATATCATTGATGTCGGGGTTATTTGAGAGAGTCTCTTTTCGTAGTATATACTCGCTTTTTAAAAGTTGATGTCCGCCTGCCATGTCTTCTTTGGAGAAAAATACTACTCTATTTAAATCGTGATTATGCATTATTACTACAGTCCTTTTGAGTAATGGCTAATATTTAAAATAAGCCAATGAATTGCCTGCTAGGGTAATTGATTGGCTCCACTAATTTGTTAGATGTGTTGCTCATAACCTCTGATAAGACTATGAAACTCCACACAAGTATATTCTTTTGCATACTGATAACAAACATCAACCCATTGATGATTTTTATAAAATGCAATTATTATGATTTTAACGCTCTGATAAGATATATTAAATCTACTTTCCAATTCTTGTTCAAATGCAGACCAATTTATATCTTCTTCTTTTGCTTCAAGTTTTTTATCATATTTCTCAAAAATATCATGTGCATCATTTAAGTCGTCATCATTCCAATTCATAGATAGTATTAGACTTTCAACAGGGTACTTATCACTATCAAGGGTCGATATTAATATGCTCATTTGATATTTTAATTTATTAATTTCTTGCTCTAAATGTTCCATCTTAAAGATCCTTTTCTAATTTGAGTATTTTTGTATTTGATTTTGAAATTGCTTCTTGAATAGATTCTGTTAAGTTAACAACTTCTTCAGTATTAGTATTTCCAGATGAAAAATCAACTTCATAAGCATTAAGAGAGTTTTGAGCATTGCTGATAAAAGTTTTTATATCAGTATCTGGTCCATCACTATCAAGAAAGTTCAATACATAATCAAAATGTGCTTTAATTGTGCTTATTATGTCTTCGACTTTTACACCTCGTTTTACAGGTTTTGTCTTTGGAAGCTTTCTTATTTCATCTTGTGTTCTTTTCAGCTTTTCTACTATATTTGATAAATTGATTTTTCTAATATCAAATTGAATCTGTTCTTTATAACTTTTCGCTTTATTTGCATATACGATTGTAACTATCATACTAAGAACTGTTACAAGTGTACCTACTATAGCGATTATATCACTGGGGTTATTCAAGTCTTTCCTTTAGTCATCTAATTATTTATTCAACTAACATTATACACAAGTTAACTAGATATATCCAAATTAAATTACACAAAAAATGTTAGTTTAAATGGTTGTTTTATTGCAAAATAGAATATTTTTTCTTATTTAATTTTTAGGAGTGTATAACGGATAATAAGTAATATTTTAATGTTATTCCAAATATTGTACTTTTTGGCTTAAATTAGGATTAGTAAGATTACCTATACTAAAATTTTAGGAACTATAAGTCACTGATACAAAACTCTAAACACTCTCAAAAAATCAAGAGTTTTGAAAGACTTTTAAGCTTTCAAATTCTTCTATATTAAGTTTATTTTCTTTTATTTTATTTTTGCTTACATCTAGTCTTTTTAGATTCTTCAATTCTTTTAACTCTTTTGGTAAACTTTCCAATAAATTTCCACTAATATCCAAGTTTTTTAGACTTTTCATATTTGTTATTTCTTTGGGTATTTCTTTTATATTATTGTTTCTTATTATCACTCTTTGAAGCTTTGACATTTTTAAAAGCTGTTTGGGAAACACTTCAAAACAGTTATCATTTAAGACTATTTTTTCTAAGTTTTTTAGCTTAGAAAATCCTAGTGGTAGCTCTTTTAGCTTATTTGAAGAGACATAAAGTGTTTTTAAGTTTTCAAGCCTACAAATTTCAAAAGGCAAAGTTTCCAAAGTATTATTTCTAATATCAAGACATTCTAGCAAGTTTAAGCTAGCTATTTCATTTGGTAGCATCGAAATAGCATTGCTCCATAGATAGAGTTTCCTTAAAGAGCTCATTTCAAAGACCTCTTTAGGGATTTCTTTTAGGTTTTTATGGTTTAGATTTAAAGCTTCTTGATTTTTATCTTCAAATGTAAACATTGTTATTTTTTATATCTTTTGAAGTAGTTTTTCTATCTTTTTATTTGAATCAACTATTCTATCAAGAGATATTTTTCCCTTTTGTATTTGTGTGTAAACTGTATTTATTATCGTTTCAAGTTTTACTGGTTTTGCAAGTTGATTTGCAAAAAGCAAGATATTTACACCTGAATTTATAGCTAAAGTTACTGTATCTTCTAAACTATAATGAGAAGAGATAGCTTTCATTTGTAAATCATCACTTATTAAAACACCTTGATAATTTAACATATCTCTTAAAATAATTGTATTTATATCATAAGATAATGTTGCAGGATAGTCTCTATCCATTTCTTTGTTAAAAACATGAGCACTCATAATCATATCTACTTTATTATTTTTTATTAAATACTCATAAGGTTTCATTTCTTCTTGACTCCAAGTTTTTGTTACATCTACAAAGCCTTTATGTGAGTCACCATAAGATGAACCATGACCAGGGAAGTGTTTAAGTACTGATATCACTCCTTGTTTTCTTGATTCTTCTATAAAGATAGAAGCATATTTTATAACTTGCTTAGGATTTTTTCCATAAGATCTTTTTAGTTTATAAATCACTTTATTTTTTGGATTTATGGCTAAGTCAACTACGGGTGCAAAGTTTAAGTTTATTCCATTTTTTTTCAACAACGAAGCAAGTTTTGAATACTCTTGTCTAGCAAAAACCTCGCCATTTTTAGATATCTTTTGAGCTGATGCTGTATATTTAAATCCATAAGCAGGCTTTAGTCTTTGTACAATTCCACCCTCTTGATCTATAGAAATAAGAAGTTTATCAGCTCTTATACTTTGTAATTTTGAAGTTAAATTTTGAAGTTGTTTAGGATTTACTATGTTTTTTCTTTTACTTTTATCATTTGGGTCTTTATCAAAAAGAATAACTCCACCTAAATTGTAGTTCTTAATATCTTTATATATCTTGTCATTTGAAGATACATCTGTACCATTAAAACCTAATATAACCATTTTTGCTATCATGTTTTCTATTTGTTTTTTTGTATAGTTTTCATTTGAAAATAAAGAACTAACAAAAAGACTTAGAATAAAAAGTTTTTTTATCATATATTTTCTCTTTTTAAATATTTGATGAAGTTTTATCCAATTTTACTTTAAACTTAGCAATTAACAAACTATATTATGCTTTTCAACAAGATTTGATATTTTTTTTCCAAGCTTATTTATCTTTTCTAAGTCAAGTCTATCTTTAGAACCAGATATTCCAACTGCTCCAATTAAAATATTTTCATGATTAAATAAAGGTGTTGCGACACAACACATATTATCTTGAAATTCACTATTATCAATAGAATAACCGTTTTCTTGAACTTCTTTTATAGTTTGATTTAATGCTTTTATATTTGTAATTGTATTGTGTGTATATTGATTTAATTTTATTTTATCTAAATTATAATTTCCAAAAGCAAGTATTGATTTACCTAAAGCATTTGTATGAAGAGGTGCTTTTAAACCTATGTTATTTCTTGTTTTTATTTTTCTATCTGAATTATCTACCTGATTTAAATATAAAACCTTATTATCATCTAAAATCCCTAAATATGCACACTCATTTGTTTTTTCATAAATCTCTTCTAAAAGAGGTTTTGTTTTTTCAACTAAAAGTTGAATTCTTGTTTTTTTTGTATTTTCATCTTCTAAGTTTTTAGAAATAATTTCATTTGAATTTTCTAAATACTCTATATAGTTTTCTTCTTTTAAAGTTTGAAGTATTCTTGACATAGTACTTTTATTTATATTGAGTCTATCACAAAGAGTCATAGCTAAAATAGGCTTACCATAATTTACTATTTCTTTATAAACTTGTAAACCTTTTGAAAGTGATTTCAATGAATCAGACATACTTTTCCTTTATGCAAAACTAAAAAATAGTTTTGCATAAATATTATAAAAGTTCATTAAATTTAGCAAGCCAAGTTGGATGAGCTGGCCAAGCTGCTGCTGTAACTAAGTTTCCATCTACATAAGCGTCTTCAAAACCTACATCAACCCATGTTCCGCCATTTTGATTTACATCAGGAGCACAAGCTGGATAAGAAGAACAAGTTTTATCTTTAACTACATTAGCAGCTACTAAAACTTGAATACCATGACAAACAGAAGCTATAGGTTTATTTGCATTATTGATATTTTGAACAATCTCAATAACTCTTGGATTTAATCTAATATATTCAGGAGCTCTACCACCAGGAACTACAAGAGCATCATAAGAGTTCTCATCTATTTCATCAAATGAAGCATTTAATGTGAAATTATGTCCTGGTTTTTCCGTATAAGTTTGGTCACCTTCAAAATCATGAATAGCAGTTTTTATCTGCTCACCTGCTTTTTTATCTGGACAAACAACATCAACTTCATGACCTAACATCTTTAAACACTGAAAAGGAACCATTAACTCATAATCTTCTACAAAATCACCTGCTAAAATTAAAATCTTTTTTGACATTTTTTTCTCCTTAAAATTTTAAAAATATTATAAGAAGTGAACTTAATAGATAATATACAAAAAAGATTAGTTTCTTTGAGTTTCATTATATGAAACAACTAAAGTAAAACCTCTAACCACTCTACTAGTTTTTCTAAACTTTTTTCATCTTTATTTGTGATAAAAAGTGAGGGTTTGTTTTTTCTATTGTTTGCTACATCTTCTTTCATCTGCTCTAAATCCACTCCAACATAAGGGGCTAAGTCAGTTTTATTTACTACAAGCAAATCACTAAAAAGCAAACCAGCACCCTTTTTTCTAGGAATATCAGCACCTTGTGCAACATCAATAACATATAAATAATAATCTATTAATTCATAAGAAAAAGTAGCACTTAGATTATCTCCACCACTTTCTACAAAAATAATATCAGGGTTAAACTTCTCTTCTAATTCTACTACTGCTTTTTGATTCATAGAAATATCATCTCTGATTGCTGTGTGAGGGCACCCTCCTGTTTCAACTCCTAAGATTCTATTTTCATCTAAATCAAGTGTTTTTTTAAGATAGTTTGCATCTTCTGTTGTATAAATATCATTTGTTACTATTCCTAAACTATATTTATCTTTCAAAACATTTGTAAGGCTTTCAATCAAAGAAGTTTTACCACTTCCTACTGGGCCTGCTATTCCTATTTTTAGTGCCATTTTTTCTCCTGATGTTAATTTTTTTATGTAATAAATAGTTTGGGTTCTAAGTTTTTATGTTTAAATATCACTTCTTCAAAAAGTGGATTAAAATTTGTGATTTTTTCATCAATGTTTTCATAATCAAACTCTTCTAAAAACTCATCAAACTCAAATAAAAGTTGTTGAATTTGAGAGGGTTTTATTCTTGATATTTTTAGTGTTGCTGCACAGATGTTTATTAGATTTTTTTTAGTCCACATTACTATAAAATCTTCTATTTTTATATCCATATCAAAAGCAAGTGAGCTTAAAACTAAAAGTTCATTTCCTATACACTGTTTATTTTCTACTTTTGAAAAGTACTCTTTTACTATTTGCTTTTGGGGCAATGTTTTTGTTTGAGCAAAATAGTTTTCACCTATATGTTTTGAAGCTTTTGCATACTCAAAAGTTAAATATGCTCCTAGATTTTTATCAAGTTTTTTTAACACTATTAGATTTTCACTACTTAAAGCCTCATAAACCTTTTTGATATATACAAACTCTTGTTTTGCATACTGATCATAAATAAAATTTTTAAGATATTCTCTTAGGCTATCTATATCTTTTACTTCTTCTAAAACAATATGAGGTTCAAGTCCAAAAGAGTGAACAAAAACACCTGAGGGAAAGCTTCCATCAAGTATTTGCAAAAATCTACTTAAGCTTTTCAAAGCCTTAGTGTGAGTGGTGTGCTTTTCCATTTGGTTTAAAATACCCTCTTGTTTTTTCTACTTTTATAGACTCATTTTTATAACAATCTTTGATAATATCTTCAATAGATATATCATCTAAAACCACTATTTTTGACTCACTTATTTGTACTGGTTGGTGTCTATTTCCTATCTCATATGCAGTTTTTGCAAAGCTAAGTGCATCTTTAAACTCTAAGATATAAATCATATCTTCACTTCTTGAAACTTTGATAGTAAAGCCATCTTCATCAACTAAAATATCATTTTCATGCAAGTGTGTAAACTTGGCTTTTATTATAAAATCAACACCTTTTTTACTTACAGCTGTTAAGTTTGGCTTTTGCATATCAAACCATGATAACTCAACCTCATCATCAAAACTGATGTCTTTTTTTATCTCTATTATTTTTTTAATCATTTTTATTCCTTAAAAGTGCCCATTTTAAAATAAGAAGTATTTCTTAGCCATAGGCACTTCACTTACATAATTTGACTCTATTAGTTTTCCATCAACTCTTACATCATAAGTTTCAGGGTCAACCTCAACTTCACCTATGAAATCATTTAGTTTCATATCTTTTTTGCCTATATTTCTTGTGTTTTTTACACTTAAAACTTGTTTGTTTAGTCCAAGTTTACTAGCTAAATTTTCACTTGCTACTTTTGAAGTAAAAATTGCACTAGTTTTAGCACTAGCCTTGCCTAAACTTCCAAACATAGGTCTATACATATTTGGCTCAGGAGTAGGAATAGAAGCATTACTATCTCCCATCATAGCAAGAGCTATAAATCCACCTTTTAGCACAAGCTCTGGTTTCACTCCAAAAAATGCCCTATTCCATAAAACTAAATCAGCCATTTTTCCAACTTCAACACTTCCCACATACTCATCAATTCCACAAGCAATTGCAGGGTTTATAGTATATTTTGCAATGTATCTTTTGATTCTTTCATTATCACTTTTTTCATCATCACCCTCAAGAGCTCCTCTTTGTTTTTTCATAGAGTCAGCAACTTGCCAAGTTCTTATTATTACTTCACCTACTCTTCCCATAGCTTGTGAGTCAGAACTTGTAATAGAAATAGCTCCTATATCTTGTAGTACATCCTCAGCTGCAATAGTATTTCCTCTGATTCTACTTTCAGCAAAGCTTACATCCTCTGGAATTTTAGGGCTTAAATGATGACAAACCATAAGCATATCAAGGTGTTCTTCAATAGTATTTTTTGTATATGGAAGTGTTGGGTTTGTACTTGAAGGTAAGATATTTGCTAAACCTGCAACTTTCATAATATCAGGGGCATGACCACCACCAGCACCTTCACTATGGAAAGTATGAATAGTTCTATTTTTAAAACTATCAACCGTATTATCCACAAAACCTGACTCATTTAAAGTATCTGTGTGAATCGCTACTTGTATATCAAAATCATCTGCAACACTAAGACATGTATCAATAGCCTTTGGAGTACTTCCCCAGTCTTCATGAAGTTTAAGTCCCATAGCTCCTGCTTCTATTTGCATTTTTAAAGCTTCGTAACTTGAACTATTTCCTTTTCCCATAAATCCAAAGTTCATAGGTATATCATCTACACTTTGAATCATCTTTGATATATTCCACTCACCTGGTGTACAAGTTGTGGCATTTGTTCCTGTGTTTGGCCCAGTACCACCTCCAAGCATAGAAGTAACACCACTTGCTAGTGCTTCATCAATTTGCCCAGGAGAGATATAGTGAATATGTGAGTCAATTCCCCCTGCTGTTATGATTTTTCCCTCAGCTGAAAGTATTTCTGTGTTTGCACCAATCTCTAAACCTTCACTAATACCATCACAAAGATTTGGATTTCCTGCTTTTCCAATAGCACTAATTAAGCCATCTTTTATTCCAATATCAGCTTTATAAATTCCTGTATAGTCAATAATAGTAGCATTTGTGATAATCAAATCACAAGTGTTAGTTGCTGTTGGACTTTGAGCCATACCATCTCTAATAGTCTTACCACCACCAAACTTAACCTCTTCACCATAAGTAGTATAATCTTTTTCAATTTTTGCTATTAATGAAGTATCAGCTAATCTAAATCTATCACCCTTTGTTGGACCATACATAGAAGCATATTTTTGTTTACTTATCTTCATCACACTCTCCTAAAAACTTCTCTAAATTCTCTTTAGCTTTTTTCTTAATTTCTTCATCATCTAAAAAGCCTTCAACTAAACCATTAAAACCACTCATATATCTTTTTCCAGTAAAGGCAACTAAATCAACTTGTTTTTTAGAACCTGGCTCAAATCTTACAGATGTTCCAGCAGGTACATCAAGTCTTTTTCCATAAGCCTCAAATCTTTCAAAATCAAGCTCTTTATTTACCTCAAAGAAGTGATAATGCGAACCTATTTGAACTGGTCTATCCCCTTTGTTTTCTACTTCTATTGTAGTAATCTTGGCATTTTCATTTAGTATAAGTTCTTCATCATCTACTAAATACTCTCCTGGAACTTCTATATCTTTTGGAGTTGGTATTGGATTATGAACAGTTACTAATTTAGTTCCATCATCAAAAGTAGCTTCTACTTGAACCATAGAAATCATAGAAGCAACCTCTGGCATCACATCATCTTGTTTTAAAACTTTAGTTGCATCAACCATAAGTTGTGCTACACTTTTTCCATCTCTAGCACCTTCTATAATATATGAAGAAATAATAGCAACAGCTTCTGGATAGTTAAGTTTTAAGCCTCTATCTTTTCTCTCAAGGGCTAATTTTGCTGCTATATAAATTTGCAGTTTTTCTGATTCACGATTTGTAAGAAACACACTTTCTCCTTTTATTGTTTTCCTAAATTAAACTCTTTTTTATTTAGACTTTTTCTATATAAAGCCCAAATAAAAAAGATTTCTTTTCTTAAACTGTTCATATTTTCATGGGATATTACAGCTATAAGCATTTTTTGATTTGAAGAGTAAGTTATACTTTCAAAACCACTTTTATATACTTCATTTAAAAACTCTTCGTTGTTGTTTGTTTTGATATAAAGCTTGGCAAAAAAGTTTTGTTTACTTTTTTTTCTTTTCATATAATCTTTTAGTTGTACTCCACTTACATCAAACTTTTCTTGATACTCTAAACTTTTGTTTTCGTAAAAAGAGTTTTTCATAAGTATAGAAGTAAAATCAAAGTTTTCATAACTTCTTCCACGACTTAAAATATCCGTATAAAAAAACGTACAATTCTCATCAAAAGTTAGTCTAAAAAGTTGTATATATTTTGATTGTTCATATAAAATCAACTCATCATTTATAAACTCCAAGTTCGCGCTTTTTTGAAGTTTGATATTGATATAGTTGATTCCATACTCTTTTTTTGATTTATAAATCTTAGTTGCAGATTCAGTTGTAAGAACTAAGTTTGATTTATTCAAAGATACATGAAGTTTAATCCTATCTTTTGGAAATATCCCCTCACCTATATTTAGAAGTTTTATATAGTTTTCATCTTCGTTAAAATAGTAATATCGTGACGGTAAAAGTAGTTTATCTAAACTAAATACATCTTCTTTAAAATCAAACTTTATGCTCATATTTCCTCTTTATATGTTTATAATTTCAAAATATTTTAACTAAAAAGTTTTCATCATTTTTTCTACACTTGTATATAAAATAATCAAACAGACATATATTTGTTTACAATATCATCACTTAGTTCATTGATTTCCCCATTTGCTACAACACTTCCTCTATCTAATACATAAAAGTCATCTCCATGTCGTCTTGCAAAAGGAAGTTTTTGCTCAACTAACATAACTGTCATATCCTCTTCTTTTGTAAGATAATCAATAACCTCACCTATTTGAGCTACGATATTTGGTTGTATTCCCTCACTTGGCTCATCTAAAATTAAAAACTTGGGATCAATGCATAAAGCCCTTGCAATTGCAAGTTGTTGTTGCTGACCTCCACTTAAATCTCCACCTTTTCTTTTTTGCATATCTTTTAAAACAGGGAAAAGCTCATAGATTTTTTCAGGTACTTTTTTTATTTTATTTCTATTTGCAAGAACTCCTATTTGAAGATTTTCTAAAACTGTAAGTTGTGAAAATATCTCTCTTCCTTGGGGTACATATCCTATAGCAATACCTGCTCTTTTATGGTCACTAAGTTTTGAAATATCTTTTCCATCATATAAAAGCTGTCCATCTTTTATGGGAAGTAAACCCATGATTACTTTACTTAGTGTTGTTTTTCCAACACCATTTCTTCCCATAATACAAGTACATCTACCTTTTTTAAGCTCTAAACTTAAATCCCAAAGAGTATGACTTTGTCCATAGTATTGATTTATTTTTTCTATTTTTAACATAATGTTTTTACTCTCCTAGATATACTTGTCTTACTTTCTCATTGTTCTGTATAGCATCCATACTTCCCTCAGCTAAAACAGAACCCTCATGTAAAACTGTAACTTTTTTAGCGATACTTCTAATAAACTCCATATCATGCTCTACAACTACAACTGCATTATCTTTTGCTAGATTTGTTAGAATCTGGGCTGTGTTTTCTACTTCTTGAGGAGTCATTCCTGCAACTGGTTCATCTACTAGTAGAAGTTTTGGTTCTTGCATTATTAGCATTCCTATTTCTAACCACTGTTTTTGTCCATGTGATAAAATACCTGCTTGCCTATGAACTAAATCCTTAAGTCCAATAAGCCCTAAAGTCTCATCTATCTTATCTTTTTGCTCCCCACTTAGCTTTGAAAATAGAGTTTTAAAAAATCTCTTATCATCTTTCATAGCAAGCTCTAAATTTTCAAAAACTGTATTGTTTTGAAATACAGTTGGCTTTTGGAACTTTCGTCCAATACCTATTTGAGCAATAGTTGGCTCATCAAGACCTAGTAAATCAACAGCCTCACCAAAAACCACATGACCTTCATCTGGTCTTGTTTTTCCAGTTACTACATCCATCATAGTTGATTTTCCTGCACCATTTGCACCAATAATACATCTAAGCTCACCAAAATTTATGGAAAAACTTAGATTATTTAAAGCCTTAAAGCCATCAAAACTAACACTTACACCATCAACTAAAAGGATTCTATCTCCTTTTTTTAAATCACCTACATTTTGTTCATTTTCATGTTTTAATAGTTTCATCTTAAGCCTTTTTTAGTTTTGAACTAAGTTGTGAAAATACACCCACAACTCCCTTTGGTAAATAAAGTGTTACTACTACAAATAAAGCACCTAAAGCATATAACCAAACCTCTGGTAAAGCTGATGTAAAGTATGTACTTGCAAAACTTACAACAATTGCTCCAATAATCGCACCATATAAAGTACCTCTTCCACCAATTGCAACCCAAATCACAAGCTCAATCGAAAATAAAGGAGAAAATACACCAGGGTTTATAATTCCAACTTGTGGCACATATAAAGCCCCTGCAATTGCAGCTAAAACAGCTGATACTACAAAAATAAACAGTTTATATTGCTCAACTTTGTATCCTAAGAATCTTACTCTACTTTCAGCATCTCTGATTGAGATAACAACTCTTCCAAGTCTTGAATTTATGATAAATCTACAAACTAAATAACCTAAAACTAAAGCTAAAAAAGTGATGATTAAAAGTGCAACCCTTGTTGTGTCACTTGATAAATCAAAACCTAAAATGTCTTTAAAATCTGTAAGTCCATTGTTTCCACCAAATCCCATATCATTTCTAAAAAATGCTAACATTAAGGCATAAGTTAAAGCTTGCGTTATGATTGATAAATAAACTCCTGTAACCCTACTTTTAAAAGCTAAGTATCCAAATACAAAAGCTAAAATTCCTGGAATTAACATCACCATTAAAAAAGCAAATAGTGGATTATCAAAACCTTGCCAAAACCAAGGTAACTCTTTTAGATTCATAAAAACCATAAAATCAGGTAAATCAGGATTTCCATAAACACCTCTATCACCTATTTGTCTCATAAGATACATAGCCCAAGCATAACCACCAAGGGCAAAAAATGCTCCATGACCAAGACTTAAAACTCCTAAATATCCCCAAACTAAATCCAAAGCCAAAGCTAAAAGTGCAAAGGCTAAATACTTTCCTAAAATAGTTACTGTAAAAGTTGAGATGTAAAATATTGAATCACTTGGGACAAATAAATTACAAAAAGCAACTACAAAAACTACTACTGCTAAAGAAGAAAGAACTATCTTTCCTCCTTTGTCATTTTCTAATATTTTTAAAACTAATGCTTTTCTTTCCATCTAATTAATCCTCAACATCTCTGCCCTTTTGAGGAAATAATCCTCTAGGCTTTTTTTGTATAAATAAAATAATAAACACTAGAATAATAACCTTAGCAAGAACAGCTCCTGAAACAGGTTCTATAAACTTGTTTATCTCACCTAGTGTAAGGGCTGCTATAAATGTACCCCAAAGATTACCAACTCCACCAAATACAACTACCATAAAACTATCAACAATATAAGCTTGTCCTAGGTTTGGTCCTACATTTGTAAGTTGAGATAAGGCAACACCCGCAACACCTGCTATACCTGAACCTATACCAAATGTGATTGCATCAATATAGTTTGATTTTATTCCCATAGCTCTTGCTATTGGTCTGTTTTGAGAAACCGCTCTAACTTTTAATCCAAGTGAAGTTTTTTTCATCACAAATAAGATTGCTAAAAATACAGCAAAAGCAAATATAATAATATAAAGTCTGTTGTATGTTAAAAACAGCGTACTATTTACTTCTAAAGCTCCACTCATCCAAGATGGTGTTTTTACTTCTTGATTTAAAGGCGAGTAGATTGTTCTAACTAATTGTTGTAAAATCAAACTAACCCCAAATGTTGCTAAAAGTGTTTCAAGTGGTCTTCCATAAAGATGTCTAATAACCAATCTTTCAATCAAAATCCCAACAATACCACTTACAATAAAAGCAGCAGGAATAGCAATAAGAACTGAGTACTCAATAAGTCCTGGCATAACTTGCTGAATTGTATAAGTTGTATATGCTCCAATCATAATAAGCTCCCCATGAGCCATATTAATAACCTTCATAACACCAAAAGTAATAGCTAAACCAATAGCAGCTAAAAGTAAAACAGACCCCATACTTAAACCAAAAAATGCAGTTTCAATAAAAGAGTAAAAAGACTTACTTGATTCAATACTTTTTATTGATTTTTGGGCAGTTTGAACTAAAACTTTATCTTCACTGCTGTTTTTAATCTCATTTAATGTTTGAAGAGATTTAGAAGATAAAAACTCTCCTAGTTTTTTTGTAGCTTCTATTTGTTTTTCTTTTGTTGAAGCATACTTTGCATCAAGATTTGTTTTTATCTCTTCTAAAACCTCTTTTACATCACTACTTTTCTCTTTGTTTAAAGCTTCTAAAACTAAAGCTTGATTTTTTATATCTAAGTTTTTAAGTAGATTTTTTGCTGACTTAAGTCTTTTGTCTTCATTTTTTGAAAAAAGATTTAATTTAGCAAGTGATTCTTTGATAACACTTCTTAATTTATTGTTTATCTTTATCTTTTTAAAATCATATTTTGATTTTTTATCTAAAGTTTTTTTTGAGAAAACCTCAACAGTTAAATACTCATTTTCTATTTTCTCTTTTAAAAAAACTAAACTTTTATCTTGCTTTGTATAGTAAAGTTTACCCTCAAGTACAGCTTGTAAAATTTCTTCTAAATTATCATTTGTTGAGTATTTTGAAGTTAGATTTAAAATAGCTTTCTCTTTGCTTTTAAAACTATTTGTAATTAAAGAGTTCGCCTCTTCTTTTAAAGTATTTGCATAAGTAAAACCTACTAGCAATAAATTAAGTAATATTATTTTTAAAATATTCATATTAACCTTTCATTATAAAAGCATGGAAGAGAACTTCCATACCTTTATTAATTTGCACCTATACATTTATTAGTTTTTGTGTTGTAGTTTCCACAATTAACTGGTTTAGTCCAGTCAGAAATCAAGTCTTTACTTCCTGGTAAAAAGTCAGACCATGCATCACCTGCAACTTCACCATCTGTTTGCCATACAGTTTCAAATTGACCGTTTTCTTGAATTTCACCAATTAAAACTGGTTTTGTTAAGTGGTGGTTTTTAAGCATTTTTGCAGTTCCACCTGTAAGATTTGGAACAGTGATACCAATCATTGCATCTCTTACTTTATCAACATTAGTAGTTCCAGCTTTTTCTACAGCTTTTACCCACATGTTAAATCCAATATAAGTTGCTTCCATTGGATCATTTGTAACTCTTTTATCATCTTTGATAAATGTTTTCCATTTAGAAATAAACTCATCATTTGCCTGAGACTCAGCACTTTGGAAGTAGTTCCATGCAGCTAAATGCCCAACTAAAGGTTTAGTATCAATTCCTGATAACTCTTCTTCCCCAACAGAGAATGCAACTACTGGAATATTCTCAGAAGTAATACCTTGGTTTCCTAACTCTTTATAAAATGGTACATTTGCATCACCATTGATTGTAGAAACAACTGCTGTTTTCTTTCCAGCACTACCAAACTTCTTAACATCACTTACAATACTTTGCCAGTCAGAGTGACCAAATGGTGTATAGTTAACCATAATATCTGAAGCAGCAACTCCTTTTGCTTTTAAATATGCTTCTAAAATTTTGTTTGTTGTTCTTGGATATACATAGTCAGTTCCTGCTAAAACCCATCTTTTAACACCAACTTCATTCATTAAGTAATCAACTGCTGGAATTGCCTGCTGATTTGGCGCAGCACCTGTATAAAATACATTTTTAGAAGACTCTTCCCCTTCATATTGAACAGGATAGAATAATAAACCATTTAACTCTTCAACCACAGGTAAAACAGATTTTCTAGATACTGATGTCCAACATCCAAAAGTAACATCTACCTTATCTTTAGTCAAAAGACCTCTCATTTTTTCTGCAAATAAAGGCCAGTTTGAGGCAGGATCAACAACTACAGGCTCTAATTTTTTACCTAGTAGTCCACCTTTTTTATTTTGCTCTTCTATTAGCATTAAAACTGTATCTTTAAGTGTTGTCTCACTAATAGCCATAGTTCCTGATAAAGAGTGTAAAACACCAACTTTAATTGTATCAGCAGCTTGTGCCATTAAACTCATACTAACCAACGCCGAAGCAGCTAAGGCTTTTGCAAATCTTTTCTTCATGAATTCTCCTTTTTAATTCAAGTCATCTTGACTTCTAAAAAGAAGTATAAAAAAGAAGTGTTGTTTTAGTGTTGTTTTTTAGATTAAAAATAAAGACTTAGTGTATATATTTTATACACAAGTCATTTATCTTACTGTAGTTAAAATCATCTAGTAAGGCTTTTATATAAGCCTTTTGATTCTCTAAGAGTTTATAAGTTTCGAGAAGTTCAAGTATCTTATCTTCATTCATATCTAAACTATATTTTCTTAATAGTTCAAAAAAAGTTTTAGAAATGCCACTAAAACTATCTTCTATATTTTCTACTTTTACAGTTTTAGTTAGAGTTTGAGGTTTTGAACTTAGATTTAAATATTTTGAGATTTTAGAAATAAGTTCATTTTCATCTATTGGTTTACTTATGAAGTCATTTGCACCACAAGCTAGAGCTTGTGCTTTATCTTCCTCATATACATTTGCAGAAATAGCAATAATAGGTAAATCTAAATTTAATTGCTCTCTTATAATCTTCATAGTTTCTAAACCATTTAAATCCTTCATCAAAATATCCATACATACTAAATCTATATCATACTTTGAGATTAACTCTAAAGCTTCTTTACCACTACTTGCTTCATAAGTTTTAAATTTATATTGTTCTAATATTTTACAAATCAAATCCCTATTTACTTTTATATCATCAACCACTAAGATAGTTTTATTTTTATTTTTTATTATTGGATTAGCTTTAAACTCTAAAATATCTGCCTTTTTGACTTTATCTTGAGACAATTCATATTCAATACTAAAAAAGAATTGAGTTCCTTTATTTATTTGGCTTTTGACATAAATATCCCCACCCATTAAAGTAACTAACTCCTTAGTAATAGATAAGCCAAGACCTGTTCCTTTTTGCTTAAACTCATCATCAACTTGCTCAAATGGTTTAAATATCTTTTCTAAATCTTCTTTTTTTATTCCTTTTCCACTATCTTTTACTTCAAAGAAAAGCTTTTTATTTTTTTCATAAATATTTACTATAATCTTTCCTTCTTTATTGGTAAACTTTAAAGAGTTTCCTAGTAGATTTATAAGTATTTGTTTTAGTCTTTGCTCATCTGTTTTTATATATTTAGGAAGAGTTGATAAGAAATTTATCTCAAAATTAATATCTTTTAATTTGCATCTAAAACTAAAAATTGAGTCAAGCTCTTTTACTAAATCATGAAAGTCAAAACTTATTGGTCTTATCTCAATTTTCCCTGCTTCTATTTTTGATAGTTCTAAGATTTCATTTATGATATTTAAAAGATGTTTACCACTTTTTTGTATGATATTTAAACTCTCTTTTTCATTTTTGTTTATTGAAGTTGATTTTTGAAGTAAACTTGTAAAACCTAAGATAGCATTTAGTGGTGTTCTTAATTCATGGCTCATTCTTGCTAGGAAGATGGATTTTGCTTTATTTGCATTTTTGGCTTCATTTATTGCTATTTTTAACTTAGATTCACTACTTATAAGTTTTGTAGTATTATCTTTAAAAATCTCTACAGCACCTATCATATCACCTATTTCATCATCATATTTATTTTTTTCCAACTCAACACTCATATCATTTTTTGAAAGTCTTAACATGATTTTTCTAAGTAAATCAAGGGGGTAAACTATTCTAAAAAGAATAATAAAAAAGGAAGTTAAAAATATAAGTATAGATAAAACCACAATCACATTTACATTTAGTTCTTGTTGTTTTACTACATTCGCAGCCTCAATAACTTTTTGTTTTGTTCTTTTTTCAAAGGCTTTATAAAAAGTATCTAAAGGCTTCATAATTCTAATCTTTGCCTCATGATACTGCCTTGAGTGCATAATCTGTCTTGCTAATTTAAAGTTTGGTTTATCTTTAATTGTATAATTTCCATCACTATCTTCAAAGATACCTTTTACGGCATTCATTGCTTTATGCTCTAATCTTGTTAAATCATCTGATTCATTTTGTGAAGTAAAAAGTAAGTTTAACTCTTCATCGGGGAAGTTTGCTTCTTTCATCAACTGTCTTAAAGGTATTTTTTTTCCATCAAGTTTTGCCACACTTCCATCAATAGTTAAAAAATCCCAAAAAATACCATTATATCTTTGTGGTCTTGGTTTTAATCCATTTCTTATATCAAGAACAGTTTTATACTGCTCTTCAAACATAGGGTTTCCTGTTATTACATATGTTCTTGCCATTCTTGTTAAATCATCACTACTTTGCCTTAACTCATGGGCTAAGATAAGTGATTTGTATTGCATTTCATAAGCGTCTTCTAAATCAATGGTTGCTTTTTGATATTTATTAATCACAATTGCCATACTTATAAAAGCAACTGTATTAAAAATAAACAGCAACATAAAAAGTTTCTTCAATTTCACCTAAAATCCTAAATCTATCTTTATATCTATTTGCTTATAATTGTAACAACTAGCAAAAGCAAAAAGAGTAAACATATGAATAGAAAATATACAGTACTTATAATAGATGATAAAATCGAAAACTTAAAGTACTTAAAAGAGATTTTAAAAGATGAACCTTATGAATTAAAAGCAAGTCCAGATGCACTATTTGCCATAGAAGCAGCAAAAGAAAATCCACCAAATCTTATACTTCTTGATATAAAAATGCCAAATATCGATGGTTTTGAAGTATGTAAAATAGTAAAAGAAGATGAAAAACTAAAAGAAACACCTATTATTTTTATAAGTGCTTTAGATGATGTTTCTATAAAAGTAAAAGCTTTTGAACAAGGTGGTGTTGATTATATTACTAAGCCTTTTGAACAAGAAGAAGTAAAAGCTAGAATAAAAACTCAACTTCAAATCTATGAAAACAAACAAACAATCTCAAAATTACTAAATCAACAAGACTTTTTTTTAAAAAAAATCATTCATGAAATAAATACTCCTTTAAGTGTAATCTCTTTAAATGTAGATAGTTTAGAAGAACAAATAGGACAAAAAGAACAACTTGAAGTTATAAAAGCCTCTTCAAAATCACTCTCATCAATCTACAATGATTTATACTTTTTAACAAAAAAACAAACAAGAGAAAAGTCAAATGAAAAGATAGATTTAATTTCATTTTTATCTTCAAGAGTACAGTTCTTTGATGAGATTGCAAAAACAAAAAACATTCATATTCATCTTGAAATATATAAAGAGTTTGAGGTTTTTATGGATAGATATGAACTTGAAAGAGTAATTGATAATACCCTTTCAAATGCCATAAAATACTCTTTTGAAAATGAGGATATAGAAATAATTTTAGATTATGAGAAGAAAGGAAAAATTGAAGTAAAAAACAAAGGAATCACCATAGAAGATACAGACTCAATTTTTGAAGCATACTATCAACAAAAAAACAAAAATATTGGTTTAGGTTTAGGTTTAAATATTGTAAAAGAGATTTGCCAAAACAATAAAATACAAATAGATATAAAATCAAATAAAGAAGAAACAAATTTCTCTTATATTTTTCCAACAAATATGACAAAGGAAGTTTTATGAAAATACTATTATTAGAAGACGACCATAATCTAAATAAAATCATAAAAGTCTCTCTTGAAAAAAAAGGTTTTTTTATAGATAGTTTTATAGATGGATATAAGGCTGTTGATAAAATACTAAATGATAGTTATGATTTATATATATTAGATGTGAATGTTTTAGGTTTTGATGGACATAAGACTTTAGAGTTTATTAGACAAAAAGATATAAATACTCCTGTGATTATGATAAGTGCAAAAATTGATATTGAAAATATCAAAAAGTCATACAATCTTGGATGTAATGATTATATTAAAAAGCCTTTTGATTTTGAAGAGTTGTATCTGAGAATTGAGTATCATTTATCTCATTTAAATTTAGAGCAAAACAATGAGCTATTAAAAGATTTAGGCAATAATTTTTCTTTTGATTTAATAGAACAAAGACTTTATAAACATAAACATGAGATTGATTTAACTACAAAAGAAAAACTTCTTCTTACACTTTTTTCAAAAAACATCAATAAAACAGTTACAAATGAGATGATTCATGAGTATGTATGGAGTTCAAGACAAATGCAAACAGTTAGTATGAGAAGTGTAATTCATAAATTAAAACAAAAATTAAAAAGTGGGATGATTATAAACTTAAGAGGTGTGGGATATAAATTGATTAAATGAGTTGAGAGAAAAGCTTCTTTTAGAAGCTTTCCCACTCATCATCACTACTTGTATCAGTAAATGATTGTTTTGCACTTGATGTAGGTGCTTGTGTGTGAGTTTTAGTTTGTGTTTGCTTTGGTTTAGATGAAACCTTAGCATTTGTTTGATTTCTAAGCTCTGCTAAAATTTCTTCAGAACTTTTATCACTTAATTTTACAGCCTCACTTTTAATACTATCTTTTCCAATGAACTCTTTTTCATTAGCTTGTTGTACAATTAATTTAGCAATTTCATCTGTTTGTACAGCAATACTATGTGTAGTATTTGAAATAACAACATTTTGTTGTGTTTGCTGATCAAGTTGTGTTACAGCATCATTAATCTGTTCAATTCCAGCTCTTTGCTCTTTTGAAGCTTCTGAAATTGTAGCAATTAATTCTGTAGTTTTTAAGATACTTTGATTTAATGACTCATAACCTTTAATCATCTTATCAGCACCATCTTTACCTGCATTTGCTTTCTCTGTTGCTTTTTCAACTATGTCTTTAATCTCTTTTGCTGCTTCTGCACTTCTTGCAGCTAAGTTTCTTACTTCTTGTGCTACAACTGCAAAACCTTTTCCAGCTTCACCAGCTGTTGCTGCTTCTACTGCTGCGTTTAATGATAAAATATTTGTTTGGAATGCAATTTGGTCAATTACAGTAATTGCTTCTGCAATATCTTGTGTTTGGTCATTAATTTCATCCATAGATTTAACTGTACCTGTTGCTAATTCTTGACCTATTTTAATTGATTTAGATAAGTCCTCTGAATTAGAAGCCATTGTTGTAATACTTTCTGTATTGTTAATTATAGTACTTGTAATCTCTTCTAATGCTGCTGCTGTTTCTTCAAGAGCTGCTGCTGTAGTAGTTGAGTTTTTATTTAACTTATCTACATTTTCAAGTAATACATCTGAACTTGCATCTAATGTTAATCCATTTTGTTTATTTTCAGCTAACATACCATTAATTATTTTTGATAAATCATTTATAGCAACTTCAACTTTTCCATTTGCATTTTTGATATTTTCTCTAAAGTCTAATTGACCATATTTAGCTAAAACATCTAAGATTACATTTGTATCTCTACCAATATTACTTTCTAAATTATCAAGCATTTCATTGATTTGAGTTTGTAAAATTTGTAAAGCTTCTGTTTGAGTTGTTTTTTCAACTCTACTATCTAAATAACCATCTTTAATATTTGCTACAACTCTCGTTACATCTTTAATTAAAGCACTATCTTGTTCAATTAAAGATTTTGTTTTAACAACATTTTGGTTTACTATCTTAGCCATTTTACCAATTTCATCATCTGCACTATCATCTAAATGATCAACATCATCTTTTTCTTTATTAATGTATTTAAAGAAATTTAATAAACCATCTTGGAAGTTCTGTAATGGTTTAAATATCGTTTTATTAGATAATACAGCCATTACAAATGCTAAAATAATCATAATAACAAATATGATTATACAATTTCTAATAATTACATCTAAAATTTGTTCTTGTGTTTGAGCTTCCATTTCTTTAATTTTAGCTTCAATATCATCTACATAAACACCTGTTCCTATAATCCAATCCCATTCATTGAACTTTTGAACAAATGATATTTTAGGTTGAGGCTTTGTAAATCCTGGTTTCGGCCACATATAGTCTAAATAACCACCATTAGGGTTTTTATTAGCTATTTTTACAATTTCTCTATATAAGTATTTTCCATTAGGGTCTTGTAAATCGTACATACTTTTACCATTTAACGATGGTTTAATAGGGTGCATTTTCACAACATGTTTTGAATCATTTATCCAAAAATAACCACTTGCATCTTTTCCATATCTCATATCAGCAATTGCTTTATATGCTTCATTTTGTAATCTTGTTGTTACATCATCAACATATTCTCCTGTTCCTACTACCCAACCAAATGGTTTGAATAGTTTTACAAAAGAGACTTTATCTTGTGGTTTATCAAAGCCAGGTTTTGGCCATACATAATCTACAAAACCTTCACCTTTTTCTTTAGAAACTTTTGCTGCTTCGTAAAAAATTCTAGTTCCACCTTTATCTGCATAATTAGATAAATCTTTACCATCTAATTGCGGTTTAATAGGATGCATTACAATTCTTGCATCTAAGTCATTCATCCAAAAATAACCACTTTTACCATATCTTGTAGATTTAACTGCATTTTTTACTAACTCTTTTAATTCTTCTTGAGATACTGTTCCCTTATATTTATTATAAGTTCCTTCCATGATAGAAAAAATAAAACCAGTTTGCTCTTTTAAATAACTTTGTACTTCAGCTTTTACTTTTTCTTTAGAAGTTCTTGCATGATAAGACTCGACAGTTTTCATAGCTAAAGAGACATAATTTTCTAACTCTTTTTGCTTAGAAGAGTATGCATCTTCTTTAAACTTTTCAATAACTGCATCAGAAGTCTCTTGTAAAGATATTATTGATTGAACAATCATTGCAGAAGAAACAACAACGATTGATGTTATTACAATCATTAGCAGTTTTGCTTTAATAGATATTGATTTAAACATATTTACTTCCCCTTAATTTAAAATAATAGTTTATGAAATAACTATTATTATCTCTTAATAATTCTTATTAAACCCCATAAAAGAATTATCGACTAGCCTAAATAATATTCTGTTTTTAATTAAAATAACTTTAATAAACTACTATTAAGCTAAAACCTTTTGTAATCATTTTATTTTTATCATTTTGTTACAATATTTTTATTTTCATTCTGTTTTTTAGTAAAAAGATATTTTTGTGATGTTTTTATAGAAAAGTATCTAACTATTAATAAAAAAACTATAACACCTGACAGAATCAAAAGATTAAAGTTTACTGCACTATTAAAAATCTCTTCAATTGATTTTAAATCTTCTTTATTTACTTTTACAACATTTACGATGAACTCTCTTAATGCTAAAATTATAAAAGCATCAACTAAAAGAGTAAGAGCTACTCTTTGTTCTCTGATATAGTTTATAACAGCTCTTACTATTTCTAAAAAGATTATAAAATAAAGCATATAAATAATAAAATCCATTAACATATTTAAAGATAAAGCAATTAAAAATAAAATAGAAGCAACAGTCAATTCTATATATAATTTATCTGAAAAAAAATTTAATATTGTCTTTTTCATAAATCCCCTAATCTAAAGTAACTTTTATAGCTAACCAATTTTTTGGTATCTGTAAAATAGAATTATTTGCCATAAAAATAATTGAAGCTATCATAGCTCTAGCACTTGAATCTCCACCTGCTTTTGCATTTACAATTAACATCTCTTTTAAGTTGTCATATTTAAGTAATAAATGTAAACTACTAGCAAAACCTTGATCAATATCACAAGCAGGTCCAAATTCTCTTATTATACTTATAGTCTCTTTTTGTTTTGAAGCAAAAGCATTTTCAATGTGTTTTTGGATCACTGCATCTGATTCATCTTTTAAACTTAAAATCGCTTCTTCTAAAGCAATTCCATCTAAAGCTTTTAATAAAAGTTTTGAAAAGAAACTTGAAGCATTTATAGCTTTTGTAGAGTTATGTGTAAGTTTTACAAAGCTTTCTACATTTCTCAAAAACTCTTCTTTTGATTTTGACACTTTTAATAAGGGTGCAACTCTTCCCACGATTGATAAATCTGTAGAAGAAGAACCACTTGGTGTTACACCATTTTCTATATTTTCTAAAGTATTTCTTGAAGCACCATCAATATAACCATTGTAACTTTTCATTTTTTGTGTCCAATAAGACAAGAAATCTTCTGCATTAAACTCTTCTTTATCTTTTAAGAATTCATATAGCCAAAATGTTTGGTCACCATAATGTGTAAATTCACCGGCAACTTTATCTTTATGCCAAATTGAAAGAGGTTTATTTAGTTCATTATAATTTATAGAACTATCTTTTAATTGTTTTTCATCATAAACCCAATGAGTACCTAAACAATAGGCATCTGTTACTAATGAAGTTAGTACTAACTCTTTTACTTTTTTTTGATCAAACATTTTAACTCCTTTTATTTATTCCAGTTTTTATAATTTGTAAATGCTGGAAACTGTTGTTTAAACTCTTCTTTATCAAATAAAAAACAATATGAATCCATATATGCACAAAGCAAATCATAAGAATCTTTTAACTCTTGAAATTTTTCATGACTTCCCTCTGGCATATCAGGATGATATCTTTTTGATAACTTTAAATATTTTTGTTTTAAATCTTTTTTTGATGTACGTGTTAAAACACCTAATGTATCTACAGCTTTTTCAAATTCTTCATAATCCATAAGCTTCCCTAAATATATAATAATTTTATTCTACAATATTTTTTTTAAATGAATATAGTATACTATAACTATATTTTAAAATTTAGGAGATTGTATGAAATCAACACTTTATCATATTCACGACCCAATGTGTTCATGGTGCTATGCCTTTAAACCAACTCTTGACAAACTTAGAAAAGAACTTCCAATAGATATCCAAGTAGTTCATGTTGTAGGTGGATTAGCAAAGCACAGTGATGAAATAATGCCCCTTGAACAACAAAAAACCATTGAAAATATTTGGTATCAAATAAATAAAGAAGTTGGTACAAAGTTTAATCATGACTTTTGGAAAAACTGTAAACCAAGAAGATCAACATATCTTTCTTGTCAAGCTACAATGCTTGCTAGATATGAAAATAAAGAAGATGAAATGATAGAAGCAATTCAAAAAGCTTATTACCAAGAAGCAAAAAATCCAAGTGATGCTTCAACTTTAATACAACTTGCCAAAAATATAGGTTTAGATGAGAAAAAATTTGAAGAAAACCTAAAAAGTAAAAAAATTGAAGAGGATTTACAAGAAGAACTAAATCTTAGAAGATCACTTAAAGTTAGAGTATTTCCATCACTTGTATTAAAATATAAAAAAGAGTTATATCCTATAAATATTAAATTTAATAATCACAAAGAAATGCTTAAACAAATTGAAGACTTATCTAAAAATATATATTTTTAAAACTATATCTTAAACTATCAAGATTTTTTATTACCTTTAATAACTAATAGTATATAATAATGTAACAGTTTTAAAGGTAATGAATGACAAAAGTAAATAATGATAAGTTTATAATATTTTTTATAAAATATGCTCCTATCATATTTGTCATTATTTTTTCAACAATCGCAACAAAATTTATTTTAAATGAAAAAGAAAATTCATTTAAAAAAGAAATAAAAGAGCTTGAAAAAGATTATTATGAAAGAAATAAAAGAAGAATAAGCCAAGAAGTACAAAGAGTTTATAACTATATTGAAAAAGAAAAGACTAATACAGAAGAATCTTTAAAAAAATCTCTAAAAGAAAAAGTATATCTAGCTCATGATATTGCTACAAAGATCTATGAAAAAAACAAAAACATAAAATCAAAAGAAGAAATCTTTTCTTTAATAAAAACCACTTTGGGAAGTATTATTTATAATAAAAGAAGAGGATATTTTTTTATAAATGATAAATTTGGAAATATGCATTTACAACCTTTAAACCCAATAATAGAAGGTAAGAATTATTTAAATTTTAAAGATACAAAAGGGAATTATCCTTTTAAAAATATGGTAAATATCATAAATACTAAAAGTGAAAGTTTTGATTCTTATTTTTGGTATAAAGAAAAAGATATAAAAAAATCATACGAAAAAATATCCTTTTACAAATATTTTGAACCTTATGATATGGTTATTGGAACGGGTGAGTATTTATATGATTTTGAGACTGAACTAAAAAAGAAAATATTAAGCTTCATTCAAAATATTAAATATGGAAACAATTCTTATATTTTTGTAATTGATTTTGATGGAAACTATTTAGCACACTATAAAGAAACTTTAATAGGAGAAAATAGATTAAATTCAAAAAATAATAAAGGAAAATATCTAGTTCAAGATATAATTAATTTTGCTAAAAATAAAGATGGTCAGTTTATGACTTATTTTGCTACTTTAAATACAGACAATAAAGCAACAAGCAATAAAAAAATATCATATATCAGACAATATAAACCTTATAAATGGGCAATAGGAACAGGTTTTTATACAGAAAATCTAAATAAAAAGATTCAAGAAAAAAAGCTTTTATTAGAAAATAAAAAACAAGAAAATATAGAAACAATTACTAAAATAAGCATACTAGCCACGTTAATTTTATTAGTTTTATCTTTTATAATTTCAAAAATTTTAGAAAAAAGACTGAAAATTTATAAAAAAGAAATTGAAAGAAAAATCTTAGAAAACAAACAAAAAGATGACATGATGTCTCAACAAGCAAAAATGGCAGTAATGGGAGAAATGATAGGAAATATTGCACATCAATGGAGACAACCTTTAAGTCAAATAACAACAATATCCTCTGGTGTAAAAATACAAAACCAATTAAACTCTTTAGATATAAATAGTATTAATGAACAAATGGATAAAATTACTAAAGCTACTAAATATTTATCTGATACTATTGATGATTTTAAAAACTTCTTTTCTCCACATAAACAAATAAATTCCTTTAATATCATAAATACTATCAATAGAACAATAAAACTTTTAGAAAGTCCTTTAAAAACTAAAAACATTAAAATAATAAGAAAAGATAATGAGTGTATAGTAACTGCAAATGAAAATGAACTTCTGCAAGTAATGATTAATTTAATTAAAAATGCTTCTGAAGCACTAGAAGATAATTTATCAAAAGAAGAAGAAAAATTTATTTTTATTGAAACTAACATAAAAGAAAATAAGCTTTATATTTTGATTTTTGATAATGCTAAAGGTATAAAAGAGGATATTATAAATAATATTTTCAATCCCTATTTCACAACAAAAGGTGAAAAAGGAACAGGTATTGGACTATATATGTCAAAAAATATAATAAATGAAAGTTTAAAAGGTGATTTAAATGTTCAAAATCATTCATACCTTTATGAAAACAAAAAATTCACTGGTGCAAAGTTTATTATAACTTTGCCTATTTAAAATGAATTTACTTATTTATATGAAATTCCTCTTTCATATTTAAAACTAGTTTTGTCATAAGATTTCTTTCATTTATAGTCATTGAAGAATTTAAAATATCATCTAAATCTCCTAATTTTGAGAAGAAGTTCTCTTTAAATTGTTCATTTATTTTATTATGATTATTTAAAAAAGCTCCTAGTTTTATCAAAGAGAAAACAACTTCTTTTTTTCCCATAATTACAGCATAATTAATAGGTAAAATTCCAAATCTATCTGGCTGGTTTATTAAATCTCTATTCTTTAAAGCGATTTTTTTAAGAATATCAATTTTATCTCTCCATACCGTATTATGGATATAATTTCGCCCTTTATTATCTACAGCTCTATAATCTCCTACTCTTTTAGTAAGTATATTTATAACTTGTAAATCATGGTCTAATATAGCTTTATGTATTACATTTCCACCATAGGAATCTTTACAATCAATATTTACATTGTTTAAAATTAAGAAGTTTAATATCTTATGAAAATGTTGTTTTTGATTTTTTTGTTCTTTTCCTGCTTCTAGAACTCTATAAAAAACATTTAGATTATCTTTTTTACTTAAAATATCTAAGTTTGAACCATATTTTTTAAAAGTCTCTAATAAAGAAACATTGAAATATTTAGCAATTTCAAAAATAATTGGCTCTCCTTCAAACATTATTTCATTTATATCTACTTTTATAAACTCTAATAATAAGTTTAAAATTTGATTATAATTAACCTCAGGATAAACTCTTATATTGGAAACTTTTCTAACTCTATTAGGAGAGTTCTCACTAAGTATCACATCTACAACTTTTTCTATTGCACTGTAATTATTTTTGTCTTTTAAACTTGAATCAATATTTGAAAAAAGTAATCTTTTAATTAAATCAATATTTGGTTTTCCATTAAAAATAGCAATATCTAAAACTGTATTACCAATAATATTTGATTGATTAACATTTATTTGACAAGAGTTCAAAATAAATTCTAAATTAAACTCATCTCTTGATCGAACAACATCAAATAGTAAATTTTCCTCTTCTAAATTTAATAAGTTTACATTAGCACCATTTTCTATAAAAGTCATAATTCGGTCTTGATACTTATTAATAAAACCTTTATTCTCATATACTTGAATATCATAAGAGAGTAATTTATTAACAAGATACATCAATAATGTATGTTTTTTTGTTCCATATCTTCTATTTAAAGAAGCTTCATTTCTTATGGCAAAAGAGAAAAGATTGTTATTCAGATCTAAATCTAAACAATTTAAATATAAAAAATCTTCTCCTTTTTTATTAACAGTATTCAAATCTAAACCTAATGCAATAAGACCATCAAAAATATTTAAATCAGCTGTAATTTCTTTTAGGTGACAAATAGTATTTCCATTATTATCTTGTTGATTAATATCTAAATTATCCATCAACGTTAATACTTTTTTTATGGCAAGTCTGTTTTTAGATTCAATTGCATAAAATAAAACTGAACGTCCAGCTTTATTTGTTTTATTCAAATCTTTAGTTTTAGAAGCAATAATATCTATTAATTGTATTACTCCAAATTTAAATGCAAAATGCAAAGGTATTTCAGCATCAAAATTTTCTTGATTAACATCTATACCTTTTTTTATTAATAATTTTGCCGTTTCTAAACTTGAATTTTTTAGAGCTGTAAATAAAGCGTTTTCATTAAATTCATTTAAAGAGTTTATTTTTACACCTATTTTTAATAAATAATTTATTGCATTAAAAGCATCATACTTTGCACAATGGTGTAATAAAGTTGTATCATTTTTATTAAAATCTGTTTTTGCTAATTTTTTTTCTACTATTTTTTCATTAAAAGGCTTTTTAATTATCAATTCTTCAATAGGTTCACTACTTCCAAATAATTTTTTTAACACAATTTTACCTTTATTTTTTTTAAACTCAAAAGAGTATCCATTTATTAATTATATTTCTATTAAAGACCTATATGTAGGGTTTTGTAAAAATTATTTTAATTAATATTAAGTTCTTTTTGCATACTTCGAACAAGCTCTGTCATTAAAGATCTTTCATTTTCTGTCATAGTTGAGCTTAATATATCTTCTAGTTTTCCAAGTTTAGAGAAAAATTGTTCTTTAAATTGTTCATTTACATTATAAGGATTATTTAAATAAGCTCCCATTTTAATTAATGCAAAAACAACTTCCTTTTTCCCCATAATAACCCCATAATTTATAGGTAATAAACCAAATTTATCAGGTATATTCATAAGATCTTTATTTTTAAAAGCAATTTTCTTTAAAATATCTGCTTTATTATCCCAAACAGTATGATGAATATAAGTTCTTCCTTTTCTATCTCTTGCTTTAAAATTTTTAACTCTTAAAGTTAAGATATTTACAACTTGTAAATCATGGTCTAATATTGCCTTATGAATTACGTTTCCTCCATAAGAATCTTTATGATCAATATCAACATCACATAAAACTAAATATTTTAACATTTTTAAAAAAAGTGCTCTTTCATCTTTAGAATTTTTTCCAGCTTCTAAAACTCTATAAAAAATAGTTAATTTATCTTTTTTACTTACTACATTTAAGTTTGCACCATATTTTTTAAATATTTCAAGTAAAGAAACATGGAAAGATTTAGCAATTTCAAAAACTATTGGTTCATCTTCAAACATTATTTCATTGATGTCAATTTTTGTATAATCTAATATAAATACTAACATTTGTGTATAATTTACATTATTTACACTTTTTGTTTTACCAATTTTTCTAACTCTATTTGGAATATCTTCACTTAAAATAACATCTACTAGTTTTTCTATAATTGTGAAGCCATCTTTATCTTTGACTGTACAATCAATATTTGTATAAATTAATTTTTTTACCAATTCTACATTTGGTTTTCCATTAAAAATCGCTAAATCTAAAAGATTTTCTCCTAATGTATTTATTTGATTAATATTAACTTTAGTTCTATTTAATAAAAATTCTAAAACTAAATCATCTTTGTGTTTTACAACTTCAAATAAAAAGTTTTCATTTTTATTGTTTAAGTTATTCTCATCTACACCATGTTCAATAAAAGTAAGTAATCTATCTTGGTACTTAGTAACTAAAGGTTTGTTTTCTAAAATTTGAAAATCAATTGATAAAATTTTCTTAACTATTTTTATTAAAATAGTCTCTCCATCTAAACCATAATTTCTATTTTTTAAATTAGTTTTTTGGAAAAAAGATATAAATAACTCATCGGGAATATTTAAATCTAAACAGTTTAAATATAAAAAATCTTCATTATTTTTATTTATACTATCTACATTTAAACCTTTATTTACAAAAAATTTAAATAGCTCAAGATTAAATGTAATCTCTTTTAGATGAACAATAGTATTCTCTTGTTTATCTTTAAAATTTAGTTTTATAGATGTTAATTGAAATACTTTTTTTATAATTTCAAATTTTTTAGATTGAACTGCATAAAAAAGTATGTTTCTTCCATCTTTATCTTCTATTTCTAAATCATCTAACCTATCAGTTAAAATATCAAAAATTTCTAACATTCCACTTTTAGCAGCTAAATGAAGTGGTGTAACATTATTTATATTTGATTGTTTGATATTTATATTATTTGAAAGTAATACCTTACAACACTCAAGAGCATTTTTTCGTAAAGCAAGAAAAAGTAAATTTTCTTTATTTATATCTAATTTAGTATGATTAAATCCTGTTTCTTCTATTAAATAACTTAAGGCTTCAAAACAGTTGTTTTCAATACAAAGTTTTAGTAAATATTGATTGTTTAAGTCTAATTCATAAGAACCAATAGCTTTTTCCAATTTCCTTTGATTAAAAGGTTGAATTAAAACAATCTCTTCTAAAGACTCTTTTTTACCAAATAAAAGTTCTTTTTTTTCTAACAGTTTATTTAACATAAAATTAGTTACCTATGCGTAAAAATATGATTTTAGATTATCGAAAAATAAGTTATAAAAAGGTTAAATATAAGGAAAGTAAGAAAAGAGAATAAATCTCTTTTCTTTACTTCATAAGTGGATCTACCACATTAAGAACATACATACCAACAAGACCTATAATACCTGCTAGTAAACAATAATAAATTGTAGGGATAATTGTTCTTCTTAAAGTTTGTCCTTCTTGATCAAGTAAACCTACTGTTGCACTTGCTGCAACAACATTATGAATAGCTATCATATTACCAGCTGCTGCACCTACTGCTTGAAGTGCTACCATTAATGCCGTTGATACACCAAGAGCATCTGCTACACCAAATTGATATTGAGCTAACATCATATTTGATACTGTATTTGAACCTGCAATAAATGCACCTAAAGCCCCAACCATTGGAGCAAATAATGGATAAATATCACCAACTGATGCAGCAACAAAATTAGCCATAGCAACAGGCATAGAATCAAAACCAGAATCATTTACACCAGAGTTAATTAAAATTCTAACTAATGGAATTGTAAATATAAGTACAAAACCTGCACCAATCATAACTTTTGAAGACTCACTTATAGCTTCTTTCATTTCTTTAAATTCCATCTTATGTAAGAAATAAGTAACAAGTGCTACAAATACTAAAATACCACCTGGTAAATAAAGTGGAGTAATTGAATAACCTAAATTCTCACCTAAAATATCTTTAAAAGGAATAACCCATGACTTAACAAATGCTTTTGCTTCATCACTTACTCTTGTAAGCACTAAAATAGCAGCTACTAATACATAAGGAATCCAAGCTTTAGTTAATGACATAGGAACTTTTGCACTCATTGCATCTAGTTTCATTTCTAATTTAGAAACCCATGAAGTTGGCCATTTTTCTTTTGGAGCAAAGTCCCAAGATTTTTTAGGTACTAAAAAACCTTTCTTAGCAGCAAACATAACAATTGGAAGACCAACTAAAGCACCAATAAGTGATGGGAACTCAGCACCTAAGAATACACCAGTAAGTGCATAAGGAATTGTAAATGCAAGACCTGCAAAAATAGCAAATGGTAAAATACTTAAACCTTCACTCCAAGATTTATTTTCACCAAAGAATCTAGTTAGCATAACTGTCATAAATAAAGGAATTAATGTTCCAACAATTGCATGAGTTATAGCAACTTGTGATGTAATAATTTGTAAATAAGCATCCCAAGATGAACCTAATGAATCTAAAGTAAGACCAATAGATTCAGAGTCTAAACCTTTATTTACTCCAATTAAAATAGGAGTTCCAACTGCTCCAAAAGATACAGGTGTACTTTGAATCATCATACCAACCATAACAGCAGCCATGGCAGGGAAACCAATAGCAACTAATAAAGGTGCAGCAATAGCAGCAGGTGTACCAAAACCAGATGCTCCTTCAATAAATGAACCAAATAACCAAGCAATAATAATTACTTGTATTCTTCTATCTGGACTAATATTATTGAAACCTTGTCTAATTACAGCAATCGCACCTGAATGTTTTAGTGTATTTAAAAGTAAAATTGCACCAAAAATAATCCATAAAACAGCAACTGTTATAAGTAGACCTTGAATTGTTGAAGCCATAACTCTATTAAAGGAAACTTCCCAAACTACAAATGCAACTGCAACTGTTGCAATATATACTAACGGCATTGCTTTTTTAGCAGAAACCCTTAACCCAACTAATAAAATACCAGCTAAAAATATAGGTAATGCAGCAAAAAATGCTTGTAAACCAATACTCATAAATCCTCCTTGTTTTAACAAGAATAGAATATTCCTAGAATGTGATATTTTTATGATATTTTTTATATAGCAAAAAAATAGCAATATTTTTTAAATTTTAATGGTTACTTTTGTAACATTTTTACTATTTGTAATTAATTTATATCTAAGCTAGAACTTTAATTTACTTATTGTAAAAAGAATACTATAATACACATTTATTTTAAAGGATATAATTTTTTATGAACAACACAGTAATTTACATATTTAATAGATTAGTAAGATTAGCGATAATATTTTTTATTTTATATTTGATTTTTACAAACTTTGGAACTTTCTTGATGATTATTGGTATTATCTTTATATTAGGATTTATTGCTATTTATAATATAAAGAAGAAAATACGTACAAGTGGTTTTGAATTTAAATTTAATGGACAAGAATTTTCTCAAAGTAATAATACAAATTTTAATTTTAATGACTTTCAAAATTTTGCTAATAAACCAAGATACAATGAAATAGAAGAAGCAAAAAACTTTTTTGGTTTTACTAGTGAACCAACAAAAGAAGAAATAAAGAAAAGATATAAAGAGCTAGCTAGAAAATATCACCCAGATATAAATGGTGGAGATGATACAAAAATGAAAGAATTAAATCACTACAGAGATATTTTAATAAAAACAGTTGGATAAAACAAATGTTTTTTCAAAATCTACAAAAAATATTTTTACTTATAACTATTAGTGCAGCTGCGCTTTTAGTTTTTATTTGGTATAAAGATTATACTTTTTTTGAAAAACCCTTAGATAAAAGATATATACAACAAATAAAAATAAAACAAAAAGAACTTAAATATTTAGCAAAAATCAATTTTAATGTAATAAAAGACTTTCCAGTTATAGTATCAGATGATATGAATGATAATAGATTTGGTATGGCAGTATATGAAAAAAATGGCAGTATAAAAATATATTTAAATAAAAAAAGATTTAAAGAAAGTTCTAATTATATGATAAATGATGTTTTACCACATGAGTATGCTCATGCTATTATGTTTTTCTTAGGTGACTTTTCAAAAGAAAATTCAGGACATACAAAAAAATGGCAACTAATTTGTCAAAAACTAAATGGACTTAGATGTGAAAGATTTGTTAATCATAATGATATTTTGATTGAAAAAACAAGTATCTTTAATAACTAAGGCTCACGAAAAATACACTTTTTAAATATAAGATACACGTTAAAGGAAGAAGATGAAATTTTTATTACCAGTTCTACTACTAGCAAACCTTGCTTTTGCTAACTACTCTATAAAATTTAAAGGAATTACTTTAGGTGAGATAGAAAACTTTGACTCATTAAAAAAGAACTATTTAGAAGCAAAAGTAACAAATTCAATAGCAAGATTTTTACTTGGAAAAGACAAGTTTGTTTTTTATAACGAAGATTTTAATGGCATAAAAAATAAAGAAACTACAAAATATAAAAAAGATAATTATGCAATAATATATATATTAAAAAAAGCAATGGCAAATGATGTAAAAGCAGAAAAAATAGAAGTTAAAAAAGATAAGTTTATTACAGTTACGTATGATAAAAACTATAAATTTATTTATAATTCAAAAGGAAGAATAAAAAGTGAAGGTTTTTTGGAAATGAAAGACAATACTCTTTTAAAACTTATTGAAAATGTAAATGGTATTGAAATTTCAAAAAAACAATAATTTCTTTAACTTAACTCTTGACAAATGAATAAAAACATAGTATTATTTCGTCCTCATTAAAACGGCGGGGCGTAGCGCAGTCTGGTTAGCGCACCTGGTTTGGGACCAGGGGGCCGGAGGTTCGAATCCTCTCGCCCCGACCATCTTAATATTTATTAATTCATTGAACAATATCACATTATTTTTACTAATAAATAAAACATCTTTATGTTATAATAATTTAAATTTTAAAGAGGACTCTTAATGACATACTTAATAGTAGATGATTCTAAACTAGCAAGAAAAATGACAATAAAAAATCTTAAAGAAATAATAAATGAAGATTCTATTATTATTGAAGCAACTAATGGACAAGAAGCAATAGATTTATATAAACAAAATAAACCTGATATATGTTTTATGGATTTAACTATGCCAGTACTTGATGGATTTGAAGCAGCTAAAGCAATCACTGAATTTGATAAAAATTCAAAGATTATAATAGTTAGTGCAGATATTCAAGAACAAGCAATGCAAAAAGCAAAAGATAATGGTGCTTTAGGTTTTATAAAAAAACCAATTAATTTAAACAATCTAAAAAAAATGTTAGAAAGTCTTAATTTAACTAAATAATGAAATTAAACTATAAAACTATATAGTTTTTTCATTTTTACTAAAATATTTAACTATATAACAAGCTGTAATCCCAACTAAAAAAATACAAACAAATGAAACATAAATAATTTCCATGATTTCTCCTTTTGTGTATTATATAAAATAATTATAACAAGACAGTTACAAAAAAATTAAAAAAATTGTATATTTTTTATACTCATTTAAAACTATTTTTAAAACAAGCAAAATATTAAATATATATGAAACCCATTCAAAAGAACAAAATATTTTGTTAAAATAAGTAATTTAAAAAAGGAATAAATTATGATACTAAAAATAGTTATTTTTATTACACTTATATTTAGTTCAATATTTGCTAAGGAGAATACAATGAGCATATATGATTTTAAAGTAAAAGATATTAATGGAAAAGAAATATCAATGTCAAAATATAAAGACAAAGTTCTTCTAATAGTAAACGTAGCTAGCAAATGTGGTTTTACCTCTCAATATGAAGGTTTAGAAAAACTTCATGTAAAATATAAAAATCAAGACTTTATGGTATTAGGTTTTCCATCAAATCAGTTTGCAAACCAAGAACCAGGAACAAATGAAGAAATAAAAGAGTTTTGTACTTTAACTTTTGGTGTAAAATTTGATATGTTCTCAAAAATTGATGTAAATGGTGAAAATGAACATCCATTATACACTTACTTAAAAAATGAAGCTTCAGGAATTCTAGGTACACAAAGTATAAAATGGAACTTTACAAAGTTTTTAGTAGATAAAAATGGAAAAGTTATTGATAGATATGGTTCAACTACAGAACCTTTAGATATAGAACCTAAAATACAAGAATTGTTAAAAAAATAGTTTTTTTAATTTTATTTCGATATATTTCCATTTAAAAAAGGAAATATTATCGAAAGTTTTATAAGCCCTGTAATTGATTATCTAAAAATCATGTCAAACTGGGAAGCAATTGCTATGGGATTATCTATAGCTTATCTCTTACTAGCAATTAAACAAAGTTTATGGTGTTGGGTTGCTGCATTTTTTTCTACACTTATTTATTCAATAATATTTTTTGATGTATCACTTTTAATGGATAGTGCTTTAAATGTCTACTATTTAGTTATGGCTCTTTATGGTTGGTACTCTTGGAAATATGGAAATAAACTTAAAGAAAAAGAGCTAAAAGTAAGTAGTTTAGGTCTTAAAAAAAATATACTTATTATTATAGTTTTATCAATTATATCAACTATTTTAGGCTTTATAATGGCAAATTATACTAAGGCTGATTTTGCTTACATTGACTCTTTTACTACAGTCTTTGCTATATTTAGTACTTATATGCTAGCTAAAAAAATACTTGAAAACTGGATTTATTGGATAGTAATAGATGCTATTTCTATTTATATTTATATACAAAAAGAATTAAATCTAACAGCTATATTATTTGCTATTTATACAGCACTTGCATTTGTAGCATATTTAAATTGGAAAAAAGAGTATGAATTTACAAAAGCTTAAAAAATATAACTTTTTACAAAAGCAAGAATTTTTAGAACTAAAACTTTTAGAAAACCAAGGTGTATGTAATACAATCTATAAATTAAAAACATCAAAAAATACTTATTCAATAAGAGTTTTCAAAGATTTTCATAAAGATATTTCAACTAGAAATTTAGAATTTAAAATTCAAAATAAAGCCTACAAAAAAAACATAGCTGCAAAAGCATATATACTTGATAAAAAAAATGCTCTTATGATATGTGATTTTATAAAAGGCTTTCATAAAAATCAATTAGAAAATAAAGATATAAAAGCTATTGTAAAATCATTAAAAAAACTTCATAAAATAAAAATACCTATAAAGTCTTATAATCTTGAAAAAGACTTTAAAAACTATCAAAAACTTCTAAATGATAAAAAATCACAAATGCTTATCAAAGAAGCACAAAAGCAACTAAAAAAACTAAAAAAATATAAAAAAGATTTAGTAACTTGTCACCATGATTTAAACCAAAAAAATGTTTTATTCAATAAGAATAAAGCCTATTTTATAGATTGGGAATTTGCTTGTGTAAATGATAGATTTTTTGACTTAGCTGCTTTGAGTATGGAATATAAACTAAATAAAAAACAAGAACAAATTTTATTAAAATACTATTTTAATAAAATCAAAAAAAAGCACTTAAAAAAACTAAAAGCATATAAAATAATCTGTACAAATCTTTGGATTTTATGGTTTGAAGTTTTAAAAAAGTGATAACTGCCCTATTGGGCTTTCACTTTGCTTTTTCTCTTTAATTTCTTTAATACAAGAAGGTTTATCAAAATCTACTTTATTTACCTCATCTCTTACAATATGAAGCTTTAGCTTTTCACTTGGATAAATTTCAAAAAGTTTATTTATAGCTTTTAAATCATCACTTTTAAGCCATAAATCAAAATCCTTTTTTTCTAAAACAACAGGCATTCGATGATGAACTCTTGATAGTTTTTCATTTGCATCACAAGTAATAAGAGCAATAGTTACAATATTCATATTTAGTTCAGGTTCAAAATACTCATCCCAAATACCAGCCAAGGCCATATATGAGTTTTTGGCTTCACTTACAAAATAAGGTGTTTTTTCTTTATCTTCAACCTTCCATTCATAAAAACCATTTATTGGAATAATACATCTTCTAAATCTAAAAGAATCTCTAAAGGTTTTCTTTTCATATATGGTTTCACTTCTAGCATTTATATTCATAGATGACTTTGAGTTTGCCCAAGAAGGAAGATATCCAAAATGTGTATATAAATAGTTTCCATTATTTAAAAGAGCTGGAACAGGAATAGTTGGAGGAATATTATATCTTGCGTAAAGTTCATTTACTAAATCATTTTTGATTAGACTCTTTGCATCATTTTTAAACTCTCTATCATCAAAAATAGCTAATCTTCCTGGCAAATTTATTCCTTTTTTGATGAAATCTTAATAATATTTAACTGTAATTATACTTATTTGCTTATTTTAAATTCTATTTTAAGATAATAGAATATACTAAAAGAATAAAATAACTTTTTTAAGGCATTAAATGAAATTCATACTATTTATATCAATCATCTTACAATTTATTTTATTTGAAGCATTAAATGCAACTACAAAGGAGTATTCTAAAACATATAATGATGAAATTCTTATAGGTTTTTATGGAAGACCACATAGTAAGTCTTTAGGTATTTTAGGAGAAAATAATATTGATACATTAGTATTAAAAATGAAAGAAAAACAAGCTTATTATGAAAAAGAACTACATAATAATCTAAAAATAAAACTTGCTTTTCATATAATTCATTCTTTAGCAACAAAAGATGCAGGCAGAAGAAATGACTATCTTTTAAATATGAGTGAAAAAACTGTACTTAAATATATAAAAAGAGCAAAACAAGAGAACTTTGATGTTATTTTAGATGTTCAACTTGCTGTTAAAACACCTAAAGAAGCTATAAAACCTCTGTTAAAATATCTAAAATATAAAAATGTACATTTAGCCATTGATCCTGAATTTAGAATTCCAAAACATAGAAGATATCCACCTGGCAAATACGTAGGATATATAAAGGCAAAAGAATTAAACGAACTACAAGAATATGTAAGTGATTACTTAAAACAAAGTAGTATTAAAGAGCCAAAGAAAATAATCGTACACATGTTCCATAAAAGAATGCTAAGACAAAAAAATGAAGTAAAAAACTATGAAAACATAAAACTAATCTACAACATAGATGGACATGGACAAGCAGGAGTAAAGGTGAAAATCTATAATGCTCTATATGCAACAAAAGAAACAAATAAAGCGATTGGAGGTTTTAAAATCTTCTATAAAAATGATATAAAACCTTTAATGAGCCCAAGAAAAATACTTGGCTTTGAAAAAGTTGGGAGCCAAAAAATATTAACACAACCTTATTATATAAATTATCATTAAATGCTTTTTGATTAATTTAAATTTAATTAAACTTATAATTCTTGTAAAGCATTATTTGGATATTATTTCAAAATGCAATTAGAAGAAAAACTTAAACAACTCCCAAGTGATGCGGGGGTATATCAATACTTTGATAAAGATGGTCATTTACTTTATATTGGAAAAGCAAAGGTGCTTAAAAATAGAGTAAGATCATACTTTAAATTCACTCCTAAACTTATGCCCTCAAACAAGTTAGGGCCTAGAATCTACAAAATGATTACAGAGGTTGTATCACTTGAATGGATTGTTGTTCCAAATGAACATGATGCTTTGATTTTAGAAAACTCTTTAATTAAACAGTTAAAACCTAAATACAATATTTTACTTAGAGATGATAAAACTTATCCCTATATTATGGTTGATTACAATGAACTTTTTCCTAGACTTGAAATAACAAGAAAAGTATATAAAGGCAAAAATATTAAATATTTTGGACCTTACTCTACAGGCTCAAAAGATATGCTTGACTCTATTTATGAGATAGTTCCTCTTGTACAAAAAAAATCTTGTATTAAAGGAAAAGAAGCCTGTCTTTTCCATCAAATTAAAAAGTGTCATGCTCCTTGTGAAGGAAAAATTTCAACTTCTGAGTATGGCAAAATAGTTGAAGAAGCACTTGATTTTATCTACAATAAATCTAAACTTATCGCAAAACTAAATGAAAAAATGATGCAATACTCAGAAGAGTTTAGATTTGAAGAAGCTATGAAAATAAGAGATAGAATAAAAGCTATAGAAAAATCTCAAATAAAATCTGGAATGGATTTAGCAACAAATGAAGACTTAGACCTTTTTGCAATAAAAGCAGGAACAAAAAAAGCTGTTATTGTAAGAATGTTTATAAGAGATGGAAAATTAACCTCTTCTTCACATGATTTTATAAAACTTGATTTCTTAGAAGATAATACAAATATTGATTTAAGTGAAGCATATAAAAGAGCTATTATAAACTACTATGACAATGAAATTCCTCTTTTACCTAAAGAGATTCTTATAGCTCAAGAAGTAGATGATAAAGAAGAAATAGAAGAGTTTTTAAAAAATAGATTTGATAAAAATATTACTATTTCTAATCCTCAAAGAGGAAAGAAAAAAACACTTCTTGAAATAGCTTTAAATAACTGTGATGAATTATTAAGAATTGATTCATCAAGAAACCAAACTACTATTTATGATGAGTTAAAAAAGCTATTTAACCTACAAACTTTACCATATAGAGTTGAATCTTTTGATAACTCTCACATGATGGGTCAAGCTACTGTTGGAGCTATGGTTGTTTGGAATGAAGAGTTAAACTCTTTTGATAGAAAAGCCTTTAGACACTATAATCTTGAATCAAAAGATGAATACTCTCAAATGAGAGAAATGCTAATAAGAAGAGTTGAGAGTTTTGAAAAGAACCCTGCCCCTGATTTATGGGTTATTGATGGGGGAGAAACACTTTTAAAACTTGCTTTTGACATAGTTCAATCAGTTGGTGTAAACCTTGATATTATAGCAATAGCAAAAGAAAAAGTAGATGCAAAAGCCCACAGAGCAAAAGGTGCTGCAAAAGATATAATTCACTACAAAGATAGTGATGGAACAATAAGAAATATAAAACTAAAAACAAGCGATCAAAGACTTCAATTTGTACAAAGACAAAGGGATGAAGCCCATAGGTTTGTAATCAACTTCCATAAAAAACAAAAAAGAAAAGAAGATAAACAAATATCATTACTTCAAATAAAAGGCATAGGTGAAGCAAAAGTAAAAAAACTCCTTTTATATTTTGGAGAGTTTGAAAAAATCAAAAAAGCATCAATTATAGAGTTAAAAGAAGTTATAAATGAAAAAGATGCGAACTTAATATATAATTATTTTAAAGAAAATGAGGAATAGTATTGGCTAAAATTCAATTGAATAAAAATAACTTATTTCATAATTTAGAAATAATCAAAAATCAAGTAGGAAGTAAAGATAAAGTTGCAGTAGTACTAAAAGACAATGCTTATGGTCATGGTCTATTAGAGATAGCCACTATGGCAAAAGAGTTTGGGATAAAAAAAGCAGTGGTTAGAAACTATGAGGAAGCAATAAAAATAGAAAAATTATTTGACTATATATTAATCCTAGCTGAAAGTAATTTCCCTACTTATTCACACTCTTTTCACATAGCTTTAAACTCCCTAGAAAATATTAGTGATTTACCAAAAAATGCAAACGTTCATATAAAAGTTGATACAGGAATGCATAGAAATGGTATAAGTATAAATGAGCTAGAAGAGTGTATTCACCGATTGTGTAAGAAAAATGTAAATATTACAGGAGTTTTTACACATCATAGAAATGCAGATAGTTTAACTACTGAATTTTTTTGGCAAAATGAAAATTTTAAAGAAGTAAAGACAATAGTTAAAAGCCTATGTGAAGAACTTTCATTAAGTCTTCCTGCCTTCCATTCTTGTAACTCATCAGCCTTATTTAGAAATAACCACTTTGATGAAGATTTTGCTAGAGTTGGAATAGCCACTTATGGTTATATTGAAAATCAAAAACCTTTAAAAATACCAGCTTTAAAACCAGTTTTATCTCTTTGGGCGAATAAAATCTCAACTAGAAAAATAACAAAAGGTCAAGCTATTGGTTATGGGGGAACATATATAGCTAAAGAAGATATGATGGTTTCAACTTATGATTTAGGATACGGAGATGGTTTTTTAAGGCTTAATGAAAAGCATGAATACTTTACTCCTGAGGGGTATAAAATCTTAGGTAGAGTATCAATGGATAACTTATCTTTAAATTCACAAGATGAAGAAGTATGTATCTTTGAGGATGTAAAAGTTTTAGCTAATATTCACAATACAATTACTTATGAAATTACAACTACTTTAAATACTCAAATTCCAAGGTATATAGTATGAAAAGAATTCTTGTAGCTTTAAGTATATTATCAAACTTACTTTTTGCTACAACAAACCCATACTATAAAGAAGCTCTTAAATATTTAAATAAAGATATTGACAAAGCATATACTTTACTTTTACTCTCAAAAGAAAATGGCAACTTAGATGCTTATTACACTTTAGGAAAAATCTACTTATCAAAAAAAACAAAATACTATAATAAAATAAAAGCATACAATAGTTTTGTATATGCAGCAAATAAAGCCCATGCAAAATCACAGTTAATAGTAGGAAGACTTTTTTTACAAGGTGTAACTACAAAAAAAGATTATGAAAAAGCTATGTACTACTTCAAAGAAGCCTCAAAACAAAGAGAGTATAAAGCCAACTGCTATATTGCATATATGTATGCAAGTGGAAAAGGTGTATTTCCAAATTTTGGTAGAGCTCATATCTTTGCTAAAAAAGAGTATAAAAAAGGAAATAAACTTTGTAAAAAAGTTTGGAATGATTATAATTTAGATAAATATCCAAAAGATAAGGGTTGGAAAATTGGAGATTATAATAAACCTATAGAATAAAACTAACAACTAATATCTTTTAAAATATACTCTACTTTGTTTTCTTCTAAATAGTCTATAAAAAGTTGGAAATTTTTATCAACCTCATCTACATTATACCCAGCAAGAGATATTACAACTTTTCTTTTTTCACCTATTATTTTAGGTAAAGAAGCAAAATCAAGATTCTTTGGCATTTTTTTCATAATATCTATTAAATCGTTTTCACCAGATGAAGCAGTTAAAACTCTTCTATATTTAGCAATACTCTTTGGATATAATTTATCTAAAGCTTCTATTACCATATTTTGACTCATTGAAGGAAAACCAGGAGTAAAGAAAAATCTATCTTCTAAATAAAACCCTGGTACATCATTTACTATATTTTGAAGTAATTTTGCATTTGATGGTAAATATGACATATTTATTCTATGAGGATAAGCCTCTTCTTTAAATCTGTTTTCTATTTTCTTTTTAGATTCCTCATGAAATTCCATCTTTGATAAAGTAAAAGCCTTAGCAGCTGTTTGTCTAGTATAATCATCAGGTGTTGAGCCAATCCCACCAAAACAAAACATTACAGAGTTTTTATCTGCTTTTATAAGATTAAAGATATTTAACATTAATTCAGGATCATCTTCTATTACAAAAGAGGCTTTATGTTCCCAGCCTCTTTTTAAAAGTTGTTCATTTAAAAAAGAAAAATGAGCATCTTTTCTTCGCCCATTTAAAAGTTCAGTTCCTATAATAACTGAGTAAAAATTAACTTCTTTTTTCATTTATATATTATCTTTTCCTTCAAAGCTTTTCTCATTTGCATTTTCTACAATCTTGTTAGATAAAACAGAAGTATTAGAAGCAATACTATATGTTTGACTTGCAGCATTTGCTATTTCTTGAGTTTGTCTGTCTTGCATATTGATTGCATCATTAATTTGTTCAATTCCTGCTCTTTGCTCTTTAGAAGATGTTTCAACAGTTCTAATTAATTCAATTGTACTTAAAATATTCTTATTTAAATCTTCATAACCATGAATCATAGAATCAGCAATTTCTTTACCTTCAACAGCTTTTTCATTTGCATCTTCTACTAAATCTTTTATTTCTTTAGCAGCTTCTGCACTTCTTGCAGCTAAATTTCTTACTTCTTGAGCAACTACTGCAAAACCTTTTCCAGCTTCACCTGCTGTTGCTGCTTCTACAGCTGCATTTAATGATAAGATATTTGTTTGGAATGCTATTTGATCAATAATTGAAATTGATTCATTAATTAAACCAACTTTCTCATTTATCTCATCCATTGAATTTATAGTTTTATTTGCTAAATTTTGACCTTGTTGAGTAGAATCATTAAGTTTTGTAGCATATTTTGTCATTTGAGCTATTGATTCTGAATTATTCATAACATTACTTGTAATCTCTTCAAGAGAAGCAGCTGTTTCTTCCAATGAAGCTGCTGCTTTTGTCGAAGATTGATTTACAATATCAACATTTTCAAGTAAGACAACTGATGATTTATTTAATTCAACTCCAACTTTTTTACTATCTACTAACATCTGAGTTATTGAAGTACCTAAATTATTTACACCTGATGATAGTTTTTTCAGATGTGCTTTTAAATCTTTGTCATCAACTTTTGACATATAATTATAAGAAGCATATTGATCTAAAACATCTAAAATATTATCAATATTATGTTCTAAATTTGCAGCCATTTGATCTACTAATGTTGTCAATTCATTTAAAGCTTCATTTGTAGTATGAATATTTACTCTTTGAGTTAAATCTCCATGTTCAAACTCTCTTAAAACTTTAATTGTTTTATCAATAACATTTCTTTCTTCATCTATAGCTACTTTTGCTTTTTCAATGTTTTCATTTACTGCTTTTGCCATCACACCAATCTCACCTTGATTTGAATCATCAAGATGTTCAATATGATTAGTTTCTTTATTTACATATCTAAAGAATGATAATAAACCTTCTCTAAAATCATTTAATGAAGAAATTATTCCTTTTACAACAATAAAAGATAAACTAAATACTATAATTAAAGTAAGCATTGCTAAAGTAACAACTAGATTAAATTCATTACTTGCTTTATCATATTCAAGATCTAAAGACTTTATTAATTCTGTTGCTAAATAATCATCAATCTTCTTTAAAAGATTAATTTTTTTAGTAATTGTGTTAAACCAATATTCAGATTCAACACTAAATAAACTAGTACTTAATGTATTTAAAGCTTTTATTGCAGGGCCATCACTTACTTTAACTACTTTATCCAATTGTTTAACTGGAATATTTTCATTTACTGCTTTTACTACATTTGGTAAACCATTATAATATTTTGTAAATACTTTTTGTACATCATTAAGAAGTTCTATTTCTTTTTGAGTTACACCCTTTAAAGCTTTGTACTCTTGAATCTTTGACATTAAGCTATCATATTGTTTTTTGACTTTTACTTCATATTTTGAAGTACCTCTAATTACATAATTTTTAAAATTATGAATTAAACCACCATAACCTACAAGATTTTTCATAGATGAAACTATCTCATGCTTTTTTGTTGAATATAAAAGTACATTTCTAATAGCTTCAACTTCATCAACAGCTTCACCTTTTAAAGTATTCTTATAAAATTCTTTTGCATCAGAAGAAGCATATAATAAAAAGTTATTCATAAAAGAGTTTTGAGCAGCAATTAGATTATTCAATTTAATTTTCATTCCAGAAGCAAAACCATCTCTAGCAAGAGTATTTGAACCTACTGCCCGCTCTATACCTGCTCGCTCTTTACTTAATAAAAAGTTAGAATAAGCCACTAACTGTTTTGTTGTATCAGGTGAAGTTGAAACCTTTGATACTTCTGAAGCTATTGCTAAAAAAGTTGCATTCATATTTGTATAATATGCAATTGCATCTTTTGTTGAGATATTAAATGAAATTACAGAGTTTCTAATAGAATCAATTTTTTTTAATTGTTTCAGTGATGTATTTAAGGTTTGGGTCAAAGACGGAGAAATATCTATTTTATATTTTGCTAAAAAAACCTCTAATTCTTTAGTTTTTTTATCTGTAAGCTTTTTTTGTTTTGAAAGTATATCTTTAAATTTTTTTCCTTTACTTCCTAAAAAACCTGCTGTGGCACCTCTTTCTTTTTGTGTCTCATGTACTAGTGCTGAAACTTTTGTAGTTAAATGAACTGCAACATCTAACTTCTTATACTCTTGAAGTTTTTTATAATCAGAGTCAACTATTTTTGCTGTTAATAAAATCATTGAAATGATAGGTATTACCATAAGCATAATAACTTTATTTTTTATAGACATTTTCTTAAGCATACTATTTCCTCCCTCTTTCTTTTAATATTAAAAAATTATTTTAATATCTTGAAATAGTTATTTAAGTATATATTTTAGACAAAAGTAACTTGGATATATATAAGTTTTAAGAAAATTTAAAATTTTTTATAGAGATAAAAAAAGGAGTAAAATACTCCTTTTTTAGGTTGTTTTAGATTTTTGAAGAAATAAAAGTATCCATTTCAGAAACAATTTCTTCAATAGTTCCCTCTCCGCTAATTACTTTATATAAATCTCTTTTTTGATAGAACTCTTGAATCTCTTTTAAAGGTTCAGTATAAACTTTCATTCTATTTAAAAACACTTCTTCATTATCATCAGCTCTAACCACTTCATCATCAGCAGCTCTTCCTAAAACTCTTTTAAAAGCAGTGTCTTGAGATACTTCAACTTCTATAACACTTGATAATTCAACTTCTTTTTCTTTTTCTAAGTATTTATCAAGTTCTATCATTTGTTCATTAGATCTTGGATAACCATCTATAATTACAACTTTTGTTGGAGCATTTTTAATAGCGTCAACTATTGTTTCAATAGCAATATTAATAGGAACAATAAGCCCCTTTGAAATAAAAGAGTCTATTAGTTTTCCTCTTTGGCTTCCACTTTCAACCTCAGCTCTAAACATACCACCAGCTGAATAGTGAGTAATATCTTTATGTTTTTGTGCGATTAGTTCAGCATCAGTAGTTTTTCCAGAACCTGGAGCTCCAATGATTAAAAATAGTTTTTTCATATATTGATTTTCCTTGAGTATAATTAAGTATTTAATAATGAGATTTTATCGAAAATGTAATTAAATCAAAGGTAAAATACCTTGATTTAATTAAGAGCTACCCTTGCATTCCTGAACCAAACTCTCTTTTCTTTGTTCCACCATAGTGATTAAACTTATGCTTCTTAATAACAATCTCTTTTTGCTTCTCTTTTCTTCTTGGGTCTTTTTCTACGAAGATTTTCTTTTTTGTAAAAGGATCAAGTCCTGTATAGTACATTACTGCTGAGTATGTTCCAGGTGTTGGTGTAAATACCTGTGCTTGTTCTGGATTCATTTTAAGTTCATTTGTAGTGAAATCCTTAAGCTCTCTCATGTGTTTTTCTTCACATCCAGGATGTGCAGCGATTAAATAGTAAGTTAAGAACTGTTTTTTACCTGATTCTTTATTTAATCTATCATACATTTTTTTAAAATCAATAAGTGTTTGTTTCCCTGGTTTTCCCATGTGATGGAGTACTTCATCACTTGTATGCTCAGGTGCTACTTTCATTTGTCCTGAAATATGATGTTCAACCATCTCTTTTAAATACTCATAACCATGTTTTTTATCAGCTGTAATTAAATCATATCTAACCCCAGAAGCTACAAAGGCTTTTTTAATTCCTGGAATTTCTCTAATATCTTTTAAAAGCTTTATGTTTCTACTATGATCAACTTTCATAGTTCTACAAAGTCGTGTTGCATCTACACATCTTTTATTATCAACACAAGTTCCAAGCTTCATCTTCTTTTTACACTCATACCCATACATATTAGCAGTTGGACCTCCAACATCAGAAATAATACCTTTGAAGTCTTTCATTTTAGTAAAAGATTTTGCTTCTGCTAAGATATTTTTTTCACTTCTTGTTCTAATAGTTCTACCCTGATGAGCAGCAATAGCACAGAAGTTACACTCACCCCAACATCCATGGTGAGTCATAATTGAGAATTTGATAGTCTCTAAACACTTAACTTTACCATCTTTTTTGTGGAAAGGATGTGCATCTCTTTGATATGGAAAAGATGCGATTTTATCCATCTCTTCTTCTTCCATGTGGTCACTTGGAGGATTTTGGATTAGATATCTTGTATCAACTTTTTGATACAAACCTTTTGAATAAATAGGGTCATTGTTATCATAAAAATCTCTAAAAAGGTCAATATACTTTTCTTTATCATCTAAACACTCTTGATGAGATGGTATCTCTTTAAAGTTTTCATCGCTAGGTGCTTCTTTTGAAATATAGCAAAGTCCTCTGATATTTCTCGGATCACCACCTTGCCTTAAAGTATTTCCTAAATCAATAATAGCTTGCTCACCCATTCCATAAATCATATAGTCAGCTTTTGAATCAAATAAAATAGGTTTTCTTAATTTATTTGTCCAATAATCATAGTGAGTTAATCTTCTAAGACTAGCTTCAATTCCTCCAAGAACAACAGGAACTGTATTTTTAAAATGTCTTCTAATTAAATTTGTATAAACTAAAGTAGCTCTATCTGGTCTTTTATCATTTTTTCCACCAGGAGTATAGTCATCAGAATTTCTAAACTTTTTTGTTGCTGTATAGTTTGAAACCATTGAATCAATACTTCCTCCACTCACACCCCAAAAAAGTTTAGGTTCACCTAGTCTTTTAATATCAACATCAGAGTCAACATTAGGTTGCCCAATGATTCCAACTCTAAGTCCTATATCTTCTAAAATTCTTCCAACAACTGCTATTCCCATAAAAGGAGAATCAATATAGGCATCTCCTGTAATTAAAACAACATCTAGTTCATCCCAACCTCGCTCTTTCATTTCAGCTTTAGTAGTTGGTAAAAATTTATTTGGTTTATTATTATGACTCATTATATTTTCTTTTAAATTTATTTGTATTTATATTTTTCGTATTGTGCCACAATATGTTTTAACATATACTATAAAGGTTTATTGTTTGTTAAGTATTAGAAATAGAAATCAGTTGTAGAAAAATTACAAAAAAGTATAAAAACAAAATTCATGCAAATATTGTTTAGTCCAACATTTCAAAACCTTAAAATTGACTTAAATAATATTGTGCATTCATTGAGAAAATTTCTTATCAACTGTATCTAACATATCCTTAATAGCTTTTTCAAATTCATCAAAATCTTCACCTAACGTATCCCATAAAACTTTGTCATCTACTCCAAAATAATGATGAGTTAAAACATCTCTCATTTTTGCTATTTCACTCCATGGTATTTTAGGATATTTTCTTGTAAACTCTTTAGGTATATTCTTAACAGCTTCTCCAATATTCTCAAAAGCTTTTGCGACAGCATAAACTTTTTCTAAATTTTCAGTAAATTCATCATAAGTTATATTTTGTACAAACTTTCTAATGTTTTTACACTCATTAGCTATATCTTCAATATAAAGTTTGTAATCTCTATTGCTTTTAAACATAGCTAATATCTTTTTGAATATAACTTTTAACTTGAGGTTTTAATGTTTCCTCTCTTACTAGGTCAATTTTTTTATGAAAAAAATCTTCAAGTTGTTTAATAAGTTTAAGATACTTGAACATTGATAGTTTTTTATCTTTTTCAATTTTATATAAAATATCTATATCACTATTCTCATTTGCTTCATCTCTTGCAAAAGATCCAAATAGGCCGATAAATTGTATTCCAAAATGATTATAATAGTATTCTTGATTTGATTTTAGATAGTTTAAAATATCTTGTTTATGCATTGTTACATCTCCTCAAGATTTTGTAATTCTTTTTTATGTGTATATTGTATCAAATTTAGTTTCAGTAAATACTTTATTTCTAATAATTAAATTTCAATATCAGGCAGATTATTACTCATTAATTCATAAGTTTGATATTTTTTAAGACTATCAATTATTATAGTTAAAGGCTCTGAATAAATCTCAATAAAATCTTTTTCTCCTTTAAATCTAACTGGAAATGCAAGTTTTTCATGAGGTAGTTTAAATTCTGCATTAACTCCGTGTTTGTTACCTCTAGCATCTATTCTATACCAACCAAAGTTTTTAAGATAAACAGAATTTAAACCATGTAAAGAAAACTTATTTCCACTACCATCATCATTTATTGTTAATCTTTGATAAGAAAACCCACATGGAATATTGTTAGCACGTAATAATGCTGCAAGTAAATGACTTTTTGCATAACACCAACCAGTTTTATATTTTAATACATCACTTGCTTTTATAGTTGAAATATTATCTTTATTGTCTCCGGAATGATTTATTTTATCCCTTACATATTCAAAACAGTTTTTTGCTACTTCAATATCTGTAGTACAATCTTGTGACAACTGATTTGCTAGTATGTATACTTCTTGATTTGAGTAATTAATAATATCTGTTTCTTTTAAAAACTTTGTCATATATTAAAATCCCTTTTTTAATAATTAAGATATATTATATATAAACCAGCATAAAAACCAATAAATCATATATTAAAATATACTATATCTCAAAGTAGTAATAAACTCCTTAAATATATATTTTGATTTATCAATAGAGAGACAAAAACAATTACTCCAGCTAAACATTTCTAACAGTAAATATTAAACCACAAATTCCTAAACCCTATCAGTAAAGTTATCATCGATTTTTTTAATATCCAAAATCATAGCAACTTTTGATTCATTATTTTGAGTAATATCAACTAAACTTTGAACTAATGTTCCTGAACCTAAAAAGTGATTTTCAATATGTTGAATTGATGATTTTTTAACAACACTTATACTTTGAAGTGTTGTTACCATTATTCCAATACAGTGTTCAATATTGTCTTTATCATATTCAAATAAAATGATATTATTTAACTCTTCATCTTTTACATCTACATTTATAAAATCTCTTATATCTAAAACTGAAATTAATCTATCTTTATATAAAACCATACCTTTAAAAGGATTATTTTTATCCATATCAATAGCTTCTTCAAGCTCATCAATACTTATAGATTCTAAGACATTTTTTGCATCAACAGCTAAAAACTTATTTCCAATATTAAAAGTAGCAAGTTCAGTATAGTTTTCATCAAAACTCTTAGTCTCACTTTGATTTGTAAAAGTATTATTTTTATTAGATAAAAGTTTATTGGTATTATCAATATCTCCTATTTTTATAAAAACAAAGCATAAAACATCATTTTTATAGTCATCAACTCTACTTTTATACTCTCGATATCCTTGAGAACATCTAACACCAACAGCATAATAACAAGAATTATATTCTATAATTTCACTATATTTATGTCCATTCTCAATGTTAAAAAACTTATCTTCAATATCTAAAAACTCTTCTATTTTAAAGGCTTTATTTGTTGTAGAAATTATTTTTTTAGCTCTATTAGTAAATAATGCAAAAACTCCACTTTTATTTTTAGGAAGAGTCTCATCAAGCATTGCATGAAATTGAGGTTTTGAATCAAAAACTATAGCAATACCACCATTAATTAATTTCTCATTTCTATTAGATCTAATTGCTGCACAATATATATAAGTTGCATCATTTTCATATAAATTTGTTTTTTCAAATTTAGAGACAGTATATTTAGAAGTATCATCTAAATTAAGTGTTTTTTCTACCCATTCATAAGATAAAACCTTTCCAACTAAATACTCATCTTTTTCATTTGATACAGCTATTACCTTACCATCTTTATCAAAAATAAGTAAATTTGTATAAACTGTATATAAATCATTTATATACTTTAAAATTGCACTTATCTCGCCTTGTTTATGAGATATAGAATTCATATCATCTAAAGCCTCTCTAAAATAAGAAGTTAAAGCCCACCATCTACAGTCATTTGCTCTTTCATAAAGATTTCTATCCATAATATCAATTGCTAAGGAAGATAAAAATTCACTATCTTTTAAAATTGAAGTAATAATTGTTTGATTTAAGTTCTCTAAAGAAGAGTTTGCCTTAATCCCAGTAATTCCTATTTCATTTAATAAAGATTTTGAAAAACCTCTATTTGATGACTTTAATTTACTTTGAGCAATATTTCCATTCCATATTACTCGACTTAAATTATCTTGAATTGTTCTACTTTTATTAAATACCTCTTTTAACTCTTTTGAAAAATGTTCTTCATTTTCCATCATAGCTTCTATAATATTATCATCAGTATCAATAGGATTTAAATCATCACTTAAAAAAGCATACTCAATAGGTATCATTATATGTCCATACCATTTAAGTCCTTTAAACCCTTGATAACCATTTGTTTTACAAGTCTTTGCCACATAGTCTCTTCCAGCAAAGGAAACTATTTTATAAGGTTCATTTAGCACAATAGGAAGTTTTGAATCTAAAGGAATATACTCCTTATCACTTGAAGCAATAACATAACCCTCTTCATCTAAAATTGTTAATGCTTCTTTATTTTTTATATCAATTAAATTTTTAAAAATTCCCTTCATTTCATCTGTAAATCTGAAACATAAACATAATACTCCTAAATTTTCACTATTTGGATCATTTGTTTTAGTAACTTTATATGAATAAATTAGTGTCTTTTTATATTGAGGAATAAACTCATGATATTTATAAGTTTCTATATATTCATCATTTGAATTTAAAATTTTTTGAACAAAACTATTATCAATTTTATCTATTTTATTTGCTTCATCAAGTCTAGCTATTACTTTACCATTACAATTAGCCAAAACAATATCAAAATACACAGAATATTTAGCTACATACTCTTTAAATCTTTTTTGAATTTGTTTTTTTAATTCTAAACTTTCTTCATTATAATCAGATACATAAGATTGAATAAAGTTTCTAATATCATCATCCGTTGCTAAAAAGCCAATATCAGCTGTTCTTTCAAATAAATTTCTAATCACTATATCAATAGCAACTTGAGATTTGAAGTTCATCTCTGCTGTAACTTTTTTAATTGTCTCTTCACTTAAATGATTTAATAGCGTGGAAGTAAGATTTAAAAAGTTCTCTTTTGTTTTTCCAATATCAATATTAATATCTCCCAATTGCCCAAGAAGTGCAAATATATCCCATGATGAGCTTAATCTTCCTAACTCTTCTCTGTATTTGTCTACATCTTCTATATGTTTAATTATTGGATATAAATCTTTTTTGACATTAATACCTTTGTAATTGATAAGTTTCTTTGGCATAGTTATTCTCCCAATTTATATATACTAATTATACATACAATGGAAGAAATAATTTTTATTAGGGTGTATACTTTTTATATAGTTGTATAATTTTTTATAATTAATTAGATAATTTTTTTGATAAACTTTCTAAATTAAAGAAGAAAAGTTCTTCAAAAATATCATGTTTTTTTAAAGGAAGTTCAACTTTTGAAGCTAAAGATTTTACATAAGTATCAGTTTTTTTACCTTGTATTAAAATAGCTTTTATTTCATTGGTTTTAGTGAAACTTTCTAAATCTTTTAGAGTATCAGCTTTTATAATCTTTTTTTCTCGTTTATATAAGTTTAAACTAAACCTATTAGCAAAATAATCCCAATAGTCATCAAAAACATAAATATTATATATATCACTTTTATATAAATTAGCTCTTATATCTAAAAACAATTTATCAAGTTTAGTAAGTAATAACTCATAATTTCTTTTATAATGTTCTTTATTAATAGAATCTAACTGAATTAAAGCATTATATATATTTGAAGCAACTACTCTTAAAAGTAAAGGATCAGTCCAAATATAAGGGTTGATTTTACCATTTTTAAGTTCTAATTTTTTAATGCCTTTTGATAAATCAAAAACTTTTATTTGTGGATTTATTTCTTTAAACTTTGAAATATATGATTTTTCAATATCTAATCCAAAATGAAAATAAGCCCTAGTTTGAGCAAGTCTTGAAAGGTCTGAATATTTGAAATCTATAGGTTTATCAGTATAATATAAAGCTACTTTTTTAGCTCGAACATAGTTTTGAGCTATTTTTTTTATGAAAAACTCTTCTATTGGCATATAGACAGTTATTTGAAACTTACTAAATGCCAATAAAGGAAGAATTAGTAAAAAAAGAGTTTTTTTCACAATTCTTACCTATTAAAAATTATTGCTCTAATTTTCTAATTCTTAAGCTTAACTCTTTTAATTGCTCAGCATCAACTTCACTTGGAGCTTGAGTTAATAAACATTGAGCTTTTTGAGTTTTAGGGAATGCAATAACATCTCTAATTGAGTCAGTTCCTGCAAGTAACATAATCATTCTATCAAGCCCCATAGCAAAACCACCGTGAGATGGTGCACCATATTGAAGTGCATCTAATAAGAATCCAAATTTCTCTTTTGCTTCTTCATCAGAAATTCCCATAAGTTTAAATACTTTTGCTTGAATCTCTTCTTTATGAATTCTGATAGAACCACCACCAAGCTCTGTACCATTTAGTACAATATCATAAGCAATTGATTCAATCTCTTCAATATCTTCAATATTATCTAAGTCACATTTTTCTAAGTTAGGCATAGTAAATGGATGGTGTAATGCTTTTGTTCTTCCATCTTCAACTTCAAACATAGGGAAGTCAACAACCCATACAAACTCATAAACGTCTGCTGGAATAATTTCCATTTGCTCTGCTAAGTAAAGTCTAAATCTTCCCATGTAATCCCATACAGTCTTTTTATCACCTGCACCGAAGAATACAACATCACCAACTTCTAATTCAGTTGTTTTAACGATTGCTTCTAAATCTTCTTCTGAGAAGAATTTAGTTAATGGACCTTTTAATCCATCTTCTTTCATTTGGAAATAACCTAAACCTTTAGCTCCAAATTTTCTAACGTAATCTTCAAAACCTTTCATTTGTCTTTTTGAGAAGATATTATCTCCATTTGGACATCTTAAAGCTTTGATTCTATTGTTTTTAGTATCTTTTGCAATATTAGCAAAGATTTCATTTGTAGAATTAGCAAAAATATCAATAACATCAACCATTGCCATATCAAATCTTAAATCAGGTTTATCAGAACCATACTTTTCCATAGCATCTGCATAAGTTATTCTTGGGAAAGTTGTAGGTACTTCTTTTTCACAAGCTGTAAATGTATCATAGATTAATTTTTCAGCTACTTTGATTACATCTTCTTGATTACAAAAACTCATCTCAACATCTATCTGAGTAAATTCAGGTTGTCTATCAGCTCTTAAATCTTCATCTCTAAAACATTTAGCAATTTGGAAATATTTATCAAATCCAGATACCATTAATAATTGTTTAAATAATTGTGGAGATTGAGGAAGTGCATAAAATTCACCTGGGTGTACTCTTGATGGTACAAGATAATCTCTTGCTCCCTCTGGAGTTGATTTTGTTAATATTGGAGTTTCAACATCTAAGAAACCTAATTCATCTAAAGTATTTCTAACTTGAATAGTTGCTTTTGATCTTAATTTAAAAATGTCATACATTTTATCTGATCTTAATTCTAAGAATCTATTTCTTAGTTTAATCTCATCATTTACTTTTTCATCATTTAAATCAAAAGGCATTGGTTTAGATCTATTTTCGATTACTAATTCATCTAAAACAATCTCAATTTTTCCAGTAATTAAGTTTGGATTTTCTAATCCCTCACCTCTTTCTCTCACTTCACCTGTTGCAATTAATACAAACTCATCTCTTACACTTTCTGATTCAGGTAAAACTTTTGGATCTGCTACTAATTGAACTATTCCACCCTTATCTCTTAAATCAATAAATATAATTCCACCGTGATCTCTTCTACTGTTTACCCATCCAGCAACAGTAACTTTTTCACCAATGTTTTTTTCAGTTACTTCTGTACAATAATGTGTTCTCAATTCAAACTCCATAAATATAAATATGCGCGATTTTATCTAACTTTTACTTAATTTCTAAAAAACCAAACCTAGTAGTTTTATATAGTTTTGGCTCATAAATAACTTTATTTTCTTCAATCTTTGTATTAATACCATTTGAGACATTTGATTCATATAAATAATTGATTCCAACTAAAGTAGAATAATCAACCCAACTATACTCTATATCTCCTCCGTACATCTTAATAATATCAATTAATTTATCATCAACTTTATCAATAGAACTTGCTACAACAAAATTTTCTCTATCTTTCTCTTGAGTTAAAGCAATAATTCTAGGATCAAAATTTAATTGTGTTGATAAAATCACTTTAGGTTCAATATCATAAGCACGTAATTGAGATAAAATAATTGAAGTTTTTACAAGTTTTGTATTTAAAAATAAAGTAGAATTTTTAAGTTTATAATCTTTTACAATACCTTTAAAGTAGTTTCTTTTATTTTTAATCATTTTAGTTCTTAAAGTAACAGGAACTTGTACTTCATACTTCTCTTTTAATTTTTTACCTATATAAGAATCTTGATAAAACATTGTATTTTTAATATTAGAATACTCTAAAAGTTTTTTAATCTGCCTATCATAAGAGATTGCTCCATAAACAAAGTTTTCTTTAAAAGTTTCATTATCACTTTTATTACTTAAAGGAAGATACACCTTTAAAGATGATGTATCAAGTTCATGTAAAATATTTGAAGCTCTTGGAGTAAATAAGGCAATTACTTTTTCAAAACCATCTGTTTTTAAATTTTCAAAAGCTTTAGATATATTCTCAATATTTTCATTTTCAGTGTCATATACTTTTACATTATAATTTGCATTCATAAATGCTAAATATCCAAGTATAGTGTTCATTGAAGTTTTAGCATATCTTCCAACAATTCTAGAAGGATAAACAACAGCTATATTAATTGATTTACCATCACTTACAAAACTAAATTCGTCTTCTTTTATATCTAAAGGGTCAAGTGATTCTATTTCTTCTTTACCAATTTTTTCACCAATATCAAAATCATTTGTTATTGGTTTTCCTAAATCCTTATTAACTTTTTCATTAGGAATATTTATTTCCACTTCTTGTTTTGGTGTACAACCTATAAATACTACAACTATAAAAACTATACTTAATAACTTTTTCAATTTAAAGACTCCAATTGATTTTTAATTTTTAGCATATCAATATATGCATCTTTTTTTGAAGAGGGGTTTCTTAATAAAAAACTTGGATGAAAAGTAGGAATTAAAACCATATCTTTATAATTTATTGTTTGCCCTCTTAATAGATTAATATTAACATCTTCATTTGTCAAATACTTGTAAGCATTTTCTCCTAATGTAACAATAATCTTTGGTTTAACTAGTTCTATTTGTTTAAAAAGATATGATTTACATAAATTTGCTTCTTTACTAAATGAAGTTATATTTATTGGCTTACATTTTAAAATATTTGCCATATATACATCATCTTTATTGATATTTAAAACATTCTCAATCATTTTAATTAAAAGTTCACCTGTTTTACCAGCAAAAATTTTTCCTGTTTCATCCTCAAGAGCACCAGGAAAATCAGAAATAAACATAATTTTAGCATTTTTATTACCATTTGAAAATACTGTGTTCTTTCTGCTTTTTGATAACTCACATAAATAGCAGTTATCTACACTATTTTTTAAAGCATCAAGGTTATTTGGTAAATTAAAACCATTTATTTCATTTGATATAAAATTAATTGGCTCATGATATGAATATCCAATAGATTTTAAGAAGTTTAAATGATGTAATAATTTATATTTAGTTAATTTTGTCATACAAAATTGTACAAAAAAGTTTCTTTGTTAACTATTTATTCCATTAATTTGAACAATATTATATTTTTTATTGACTTTTGTACCAATATTTTATAAAATCATCTAAATATTTTTAGGAAATATAAAAATGACAACACCAAGTCTTAGAAAATTAGAAGAAGATTTAGAAGTAAATAAAACAACATTACATAATTGGAAAAAAAATAGACCTAAACTTTTTAAATTTATTGTTGATTCTTATAAAGATAAAGAATTACTAAAGAAAAATCTAGAAACACTAGTAAAACAAAAAGAAATAATAGAAAATGAGATAAGTCTAAATAAGAAAAGAGTATAATATAAATATATAAAACTATGAAGCCATAACTTTTAATAAACTTTTTAAATAGCGCGAAAAATTAATTGTTAGAGGCTTCATAGTTTTGTATATTTGTATGAAACCAAAAAAATATAAATAAGGAAAATTCCTTATTTATATCTATGAGTAATTCTACCTTTATCTAATGAATAAGGAGTAATTTCTACCTTAACCTTATCACCAGGTAAAATTTTAATGTAGTGCATTCTCATTTTTCCTGAGATATGACATAGTACTACATGACCATTGTCTAATTCAACTCTAAACATTGCATTAGGTAAAGCTTCTATTACTTTCCCATCAATTACAATTACATCATCTTTTGCCACTTTTTATGTCTCCCTAGTTTTCAACTGTACTTAAAATAACTGCTTTACCATCAACAACAGCAACTGTATGTTCATAATGGCTACCTCTTAATCCATCACGCGATACTACATCCCAATCATTTTCTAATATAACTGGTTCTCTATCTTTATGACAAATCATAGGCTCTAAGCAGAATACCATACCATTTTTAATTTTTGGTCCTGATTTTGGACTACCATTTTCTAAATAGTTTGGAATTTCTGGTTCATCATGAGGTTTCTTTCCAATACCATGTCCACAAAATCTTACTAATGGTTGATAACCACGAGCAACAATAAAGTCTTCAATAGCTTTTGAAAGTTCTTTGAATCTCATACCTTCATGAATAATATCTATAGCATGATATAAAGAGTCTTTTGCACAAGCAATTAGTTCTTCATCCTCTTTTGATATTTTTCCAATAGGCATAGTAATCGCAGAATCACCATACCAACCATCAACTTCTGTTCCAATATCAAGGCCAAGAATATCACCTTCTTTTAAAACAGTATCATCAGGTATTCCATGAATTATTACTTCGTTTAATGAAGTACAAACTGAATTAGGGAAACCGTAAAGCCCTTTAAATGAAGGTCTAGCCCCTAAATCTCTTAGGAACTTATCACCCATGGCATCGACTTCTAATAAAGTCATGCCAGGTTTTACATTTTCTCTAAGATAATTAAGTGTTTTAGCAACAATTTCATTTGCTACTTTTAGTTTAGCTATTTCGTTAGGTTTTCTAATAGGAATAGCCATTTTTATAATCCTACTGCACTTAATGTTTCATATTTACTTGTATATTGTTGTGCTTCAATTTTTCTCATTGTATCAATAGCAACTTGAACAACGATTAATACTGCAACACCACCAAAATAAAATGGAACACCCATAGCTTTTACAACAAGCCAAGGAACAGTAGAAATAGCACCAAGGTATAAAGCACCCCAGAATGTTAATCTACTTGCAGTTTCATTTAAAAACTCAGCTGTACTTGCCCCTGGTCTAACACCTGGGATAAATCCACCTTGTTTTTTTAAGTTCTCAGAAATGTCTTTTGCATTAAATGTAATACTTGCATAAAAGAATGCAAAGAAAACTACAAATAAGAACATAAATACATTAAATGTATAAGAACTTGGACTTAAATAGTCAGCAATAACTAATAAGTACTCATTTTGTGATCCCTGTAAAACAGTTGCAGGGAACATTAAAATTGCTGATGCAAAAATTGCTGGAATTACACCTGCTAAGTTAACCTTAATAGGAATATAATTCATAACTCTTTTTTTCTGATTTTGCATCATTACTTTTCTTGAATATGAAACAGGAACTCTTCTTTCACCTAACTCAACATAAATAATTGCTCCAACTGTAGCTAAAATAACTACAATAATTGCAATTACAGTTAAGAAGTTCATTTGTCCATTATTAACTAAGTCAATAGTTCCACCAATAGCACTTGGAATTGCAGAAACAATACCAGCGAAGATAATTAATGAAATACCATTACCAATACCTTTTTGTGTGATTTGTTCACCAATCCACATAAGAAGCATCGTACCAGTTAACATAGAAATTGAAGAAACAGCTATAAATGTATTCATGTCAATTGAAATTGCACCTTGTCCACTTTGGCCTGTTAAAGAATTTAATCCCATTGAAACACCAATTGATTGAATTAATGTGATAACAATAGTAGTATATCTGATGATTTGCATATATTTTTGCATCCCATCTCTTTCTTTTTTCATTTTACCAAGTGCGGGGAAAGTTGCAGCTAACAATTCCATAATAATAGAAGCTGTAATGTAAGGCATAATTCCTAGTGATATGATAGACAGTCTTTCAACTGCATTACCACTAAACATATTAACAAGACCTAATGCATTATTTGCATTTGAATCAAAGAATTCTTTTACTACGTCTATATTAACCCCAGGTACTGGCACATAAGCCAGTAACCTGTAAAGAAATATAAAACCTAATGTAATAAGAATCTTATTTATTAGATCTTTACTCATGGTTATTTTCCAGTAGTTGTTACGTTTTCGTCTTTAATTTTAGATACTAAATCTTTTGCAGCAGCTCCAATTAATTTAACTTTAACAACTGATTTAGATAATTTATATACAGATTTGATTGACTCAACTGTAATCTCTTCAAGTGCAGCAACTGCTTTTACTTTATCAACATTGATAGAGTAAGGCTTAGCAACTCTTGAGAAGAATCCAATTTTAGGAAGTCTTTTTTGCATAGGCATTTGACCACCTTCAAATCCTCTCTTGATCTTGTAACCAGATCTAGATTTTTGACCTTTTTGTCCTCTTGCAGAAGTCTTACCAGTTCCAGAACCTTGACCTCTACCTACTCTTTTTCTATTTTTTGTACTACCAGGAGCTGGTTGTAAATTTTCTAATGCCATTTAACTATCCTTTGATTCTTGCTAAAGCTTCAACTGTAGCTTGTACAAGGTTATTTGGATTATTTGAACCTAAAGATTTTGCAATAATATCTTTAACTCCAGAAAGTTCAAGAACTGGTCTTGCCGCACCACCTGCGATAAGTCCTGTACCTTCAGATGCTGGTTTTAAAAGAATTTTAGATGCGTTATATTTATGTTCAATATCATGTGCAATAGTTGTACCATTAATACTAACTTTTACTAAAGATTTAAATGCATCATCTAAAGCTTTTTTAATTGCATCAGGAACTTCTTTAGCTTTTCCTGTACCAAATCCAACTGTTCCGTTTTTATCACCAACAACAACTAAAGCTGTAAATCTGAATCTTCTACCACCTTTTACAACTTTTGTTACTCTTCCGATTTTAACGATTGCTTCTTGAAAGTCTTCTCTATTTACTGCCATCATTAACCCTTATAATTTAATACCATTTTCTCTTAATGCGTCAGCAAATGCTGCAACAACACCATGATAAAGGTACCCATTTCTATCAAATACTACTGTTTCAATACCAGCAGACTTTAAGTTCTCAGCAAATTGTGCTGCTACTTTACCTGCATTTTCTTTACTTACATTAAGTCCCATGTTTTGAGAACTAACTGATGCTAAAGTAACACCTTCAACATCGTTAATTGCTTGTGCACTTAAGTATTTGTTAGATTTAAAAATTGTTACTCTTGGCTTTTCAGAAGTACCAAAAATTGATCCTCTAACTCTTCTTTTTCTTCTTGCTCTTAATGCATTTTTCTTTGCTAAATCTTTTGCTCTACTCATCATTCACACCTTACTTAGCAGTTTTTCCGGCTTTTCTAACGATATGCTCGTCAGTATACTTAACACCTTTACCTTTGTAAGGTTCTGGTTTTCTGTAGCCTCTAATAATTGCAGCAGCTTGACCAACTTGTTGTTTATCTGCACCTTTAACGTGAATTAAGTTTTTCTCAACAGTAATTTCTAACCCTTCTGGGATATCATAATTAATTGGGTGAGAGTATCCTAATTGTAACTCTAATACTTTACCTTTAACAGCAGCTCTATAACCAACACCGTTAATTTCTAAAGATTTTTGGAAACCTTTAGCTAATCCATCAACAGCATTATTAATTAAAGCTCTATAAGTTCCCCAGAAAGCAGCTGATTCTTTTTCTTCACCAACTTTTCCTAAAACAACTTGGTTGTCAGCAATTTCTACAGAAACTCTTCCGTGAGTTTCAACAGGAATAGTTTTATTCCCTTTTTTTACATTTACAATAGTACCATCAACTGATACTTCTACCCCTGAAGGGATAGCGATAGGTTTTTTTCCAATTCTAGACATTACACTCTCCTACCATACTGTACACAGTACTTCACCACCAACTTTAGAAGCGTAAGCTTCGTCGTTAGCAATAACACCCTTGTTAGTTGTAACAATGATTGTACCGTATCCATTTTTAAAGTTTTTTAGTTCATCAAAAGATTTGTAAACTCTTCTACCAGGTTTAGAAACTCTTTTAATTTCGTTAATTACAGAGTTATCATTATCATCATATTTTAATGAAACCTGAATAGTTTTTTTGTTGTTTTCACCATCAATTACTTTGTAACTTTCAATGTACTCTTTTTGTTGTAATACTTCTAAAATACCAACAACTGTATTTGAGTGTAATAATGTTGCAACATCTAATTTTCTCATTGCAGCATTTCTTACTCTAGTTAAAGCATCTGCGATTATATCATTCATCATAGCTTATTTTCTCCCTACCAACTAGCTTTTCTAACACCAGGTAATAAACCTTCGTTAGCCATTTTTCTTAAACAAACTCTACAAAGTCCGAAGTCTCTGTAAACTGAGTGTGGTCTACCACACACTGAACATCTTGTATATGCTCTTGAAGAGAACTTAGGAGTTCTCTTTTGCTTAGCAATCATAGATTTCTTTGCCATTACGCTCTTCCTTTAGTAAATGGAATTCCTGCTAATTCTAATAATCTAAATGCTTCAGCATCGTTATCAGCAGTAGTAGAAATTGAAATATTCATACCATGAGTTTTAATAATATCATCATAAACAACTTCAGGGAACATTAATTGCTCATCTAAACCGAAGTTGAAGTTTCCTCTTCCGTCAAAACCATTTCTGTTTAAACCTTGGAAGTCTTTTACTCTTGGTAATGCAATAGAACATAATTTATCTAAGAATTCATACATTCTTTCAGCTCTAAGTGTAACTTTAACACCTACAGGGTAACCTTCTCTTACTTTAAAACCAGCAACTGATTTTTTAGCAATAACTTTAACTGCTTTTTGTCCAGCAATTAAAGAGATAGTATCTTGAATGTTTTGCATTAATTTACTATCTTTCATAGCTTCACCCGCACCAACAGAAATAACTACTTTGTCTAACTTAGCAGTTAACATCTTGTTTTTTGGGAATTCAGTTTCTAATGCTGGTTTAATTTCTGCATTATATTTTTCTAATAATCTTGCTGCCATCTTACTCACCTTCTACTTTTGCTACATTTGAAATATCAATAGGCATTTCTTTGTTTACAAAACCACCTTCAGGGTTTTTCTCTTGATCAGGCTTAACAGTTTTTTTAGCAACTTTACAATCTTTAACGATTACTTTCATTTCTTTTGGTAATACAGCTAAAACTTCACCAGTTTTACCTTTATCATCACCAGCGATGATTTTTACAGTATCACCTTTTTTGATTTTTAATTTAACTGCCATATTATAATACCTCCGGTGCAAGTGAAACGATTTTCATGAATCCTGAATATCTAACTTCTCTAGCAACAGGTCCAAAGATTCTTGTACCAATTGGGTCTTTTTTAGCATCTAAAATAACTGCTGCGTTGTCGTCAAATCTGATTAATGAACCGTTTTCTCTTTGAACTTCTTTATGAGTTCTAACAACTACTGCTTTAACTACTTGACCTTTTTTAACTTTTCCAGTTGGTAAAGCTTTTTTAACAGAAGCAACAATAACATCACCAACAGATGCGTATCTTCTCTTAGAACCACCAAGAACTTTGATACACATAATCTCTTTAGCACCTGTGTTATCAGCTACATTTAATCTTGTAAAACTTTGAATCATTACTTAACTCCTGTAGCAACAATAGTTTTTAATCTGAAAGATTTAGTTTTTGATAAAGGTCTACACTCAATAGCGATAACTTTGTCACCTTCATTTAACTCATTTCTTTCATCATGAATTAAATATTTTTTAAATCTTTTTACAGTCTTGTGATATCTTGGGTGTAAAACGTATCTAGTAACTAGAATAGACGCTGTTTTATCTCCAGATTTTTTTACCACTACACCTTGAATCTCTCTTTTATGTGTCATACTTTGGATCCTTAGTTAGCTTTTGCTGCAGTAATTGCTGTTTGAATTCTAGCGATATCTTTTTTAGCCGCTTTTAATTCAGAAGTATTTGTTAACTGCATAGTTTTTAGCTTCGCTTTTAATTCAAAAAGAAGCACCTTTTTTTCTTTTAATAACTCTTGAAGCTCATTTAGGCTTTTGTCTTTTAAATCAGTATAGTTCATTTTCGCTATCTCTTGTTACAATTTTAGTTTTAAATGGTAATTTATGTTGTGCTAAAGTTAAAGCTTCTCTTGCTAACTCGTCACTTACACCTGCCATTTCAAAACAAATTCTTCCAGGCTTAATGTTCATTACCCATTTATCAACAGCACCTTTACCTTTACCCATTCTTGTTTCTAATGGTTTAGCAGTAAGTGGTTTATCTGGGAATACAGTAATCCAAACTTTCGCTTGTCTTTTAACTTTTCTAGTCATTGCAACCCTAGAAGCTTCAATTTGTCTTGAATCAATTCTTCCGTGTTCAACAGCTTTAAGTCCGATTTCACCGTAAGCTAAAGTATTACCTCTATGGGCTTTACCTCTGTTTCGGCCTTTCATCATTTTTCTATATTTAGTTCTTTTAGGCATTAACATAATTATTTACCTCTTCTCTTACTTGGTCTTCTCTTTTGCTTAGGCTCTTCTGTTTTTTCAGCTGGAATTCCTTTTGCAAGAATCTCACCTTTGAAGATCCAAACTTTAATACCGATACAACCATAAGTTGTATGAGCTTCAGCGAATCCGTAATCAATCTTAGCTCTTAAAGTATGTAAAGGAACTCTACCTTCTAAGTACCACTCAGTTCTAGCCATTTCAGCTCCACCAAGTCTACCAGAAACAGATACTTTAATACCTTTTGCACCAGATTTAAGAGCATTTTGCATAACTCTTTTCATAGCTCTTCTAAATGCAACTCTTCTTTCTAATTGTTGTGCAACATTTTCAGCAGATAATTGACCAGATAATTGTGGTTTTCTCTCTTCTTTAATGTTAACAGCAATTTCTTTACCAACTAAGTTAGAAAGGTTAACTTTTAATTTTTCAACGTCTGCACCTTTTTTACCAATGATGATACCAGGTCTAGCAGCTACAATTGTAACTCTGATTTTTTTAGCAGTTCTTTCTACGATAGTTTGAGCAACACCTGCATAGTATAACTCTTTCTTAACGAACTTTCTAATTTTATCATCTTCAGCAACGTTTGCTGGCATGTTAGAAAATTTAGGAAACCATCTTGATTCCCAGTTTCTATTGATACCTAATCTTAAACCTATTGGATTAACTTTTTGACCCATTATTTATCTCCTTTTTCAGCAGCCGCTACTTCAATCATAATGTGTGCAGTTGGTTTGTGCTTAGGTGATGCACTACCTCTAGCTCTTGGAGTAAATCTCTTAAGAACTGGACCTTTGTCAACTCTAGCTGAAGTAATTACAGCTTCTTCTGGCTCTAAACCAGCATTTGCTACTGCTGATGCAATAACTTTTGAGATGATTCCAGCAGCTTTGTTAGGAGTAAATTCTAAAGATGCAATAGCATACTCAGCATTCATACCTTGAACTTCTCTAGCAATTAATCTTGCTTTTGTAGGAGAAAGTCTAATAAATTTTAATATTGCTTTACCCATTGATTACGCCTTCTTCTGTACAGAGCCTTTATGACCCTTAAATGTTCTAGTTGGTGCAAATTCACCTAATTTATATCCAACGTGGTTCTCTGTAATATTTACAGGAACAAAGTTTCTTCCATTGTGCACATTAAAAGTTAAACCAATCATATCAGGTAATACCATTGATCTTCTTGACCAAGTTTTAATTGGTTTTCTATCGTTAGCTTCAACAGCTTTGATAACTTTTTTCATTAGGTGCGCGTCTACGAATGGACCTTTTTTTATTGATCTTGCCATCTTAAACCCTTACTTCTTTCTTCTTGAAATGATTAGTTTGTCACTAGCTTTTTTCTTTCTAGTTTTGTAACCTTTAGTTGGCATACCCCATGGAGTAACAGGATGTCTACCAGAGTTAGTTTTACCTTCACCACCACCGTGTGGGTGATCAATAGGGTTCATTGCAGAACCTCTAGTTTGAGGTCTAATACCCATGTGTCTAGTTCTACCAGCTTTACCAACAACCATGTTAATATAATCTTCGTTACCAACAATACCAATTGTTGCGATACATACACCAAGAATTTTTCTCATTTCACCAGATGGTAATCTTAAGATAACGTATTTATCTTCTCTACCCATGATTTGAGCATATCCACCAGCAGATCTTGCAATTTGTCCACCTTTACCTGGTTTCATTTCAATGTTATGAACCATAGTACCTACAGGAATAGATTTTAATCTCATTGCATTACCTGGAATAATATCTAAACCAGACTCAGCAGCTTGAACTTTATCACCTACTTTTAATCCAGAAGGTTGTAAGATATATCTCTTATCACCATCAGCATAAGTTACTAAACAAATTCTACAGTTTCTGTATGGGTCGTACTCAATAGTTGATACTGTACCTTCTACACCAAACTTGTTTCTTTTGAAATCAATAATTCTATATAATTTTTTAGCACCTGCTTCTTTATGTCTAGAAGTGATTCTACCGTTATTATTTCTACCAGCTGAAGCTTTTACTCTTACAAGTAAAGATCTAACTGTTGGTTTAGAAGTAATATCAGAAGTATCCATTACAGACATGAATCTTCTTGCAGGAGTTATTGGTCTAAATTTTTTAATTGCCATCTATAATCTCCTTAAGCTGATAGGTTCGCTATTTCAGCGCCCTCTGGTAATGTAACGTAGAATTTTTTGAAATCTGGTCTTTTACCAGGCTTTCCTCTAAATCTTTTAACTTTACCGTTTTGTCTTAAAGAATTAACTTTTGATGGAGTAACACCAAAATACTCTTTAAATACTTCTTTTAAACCGTTTTTAGTCATTCTTGGACTAGTTTGAACAACGATTACACCATTTTCTTGAAGCTCGATTGTCTTTTCTGTATATAATATTGCTTTAATATCTGTAATATCTGCCATCTTAAGCCTCTTTTGTTAATGCATCAAATACTGATTTTTCAATTAGTACTGAGTGGTATGCAGCAATTAAATAAGCGTTAACTTCTTGCTTTTCAACCATATAACAGTTTTTAACATTTCTAAACGCTAAGTATGTTTTCTCATCAATTGTATCAACTACAACAAGAGTATCTCTTTTGTCTAGTTTATTTAAAACTGCAACTGCGTCTTTAGTTTTACCTGATTCAATTTTAACAGAGTCTGCTACAAATAATGAACCATTTTTAGCTTGTGCATTTAAAGCAAATTTTAATGCTAAAGCTTTTTGTTTTTTGTTAATTTTTTGGTTATAGTTTCTAGCAGATGGTCCAAATACTTGACCCCCACCAACGAATAAAGGAGATCTTTTAGAACCCCATCTAGCACCACCAGAACCTTTTTGAGCTTTAGGTTTTTTACCACCACCTCTTACTTCAGATCTGTTTTTAACTCTAGCTGTATTTGCTCTTAATGAAGATAAGTAAGATTTAGCATATAAGTATAAGTTGTGAGAGTTAATCTCATCATACTTAGCTGGTAATGCTAACTCACCATTATTTTCAAATTTTTCGTTTAATACTACTGCATTACTCATTTAGCAACCTTTACTTTTCCTAATGCACCATTTGGTCCTGATACTGAACCTTTAACAACTAAGATTCCAGTTTCAGCGTCAAATGAAACTACATCATTTTTAACACTTACATTTGTATTTCCGTATTGTCCTGGCATTTTCTTACCTGGTTGAACTCTACCTGGCCATTCTGCATTACCGATTGAACCAGTTCTTCTACCCATTCTATGACCGTGAGATGCTCTACCACCAGCGAAGTTCCATCTTTTAACTCCACCTTGGAAACCTCTACCTTTTGTTTTAAAAGTAGTTTTTAAAACTTTAGCTTCTGATAAAGGAGCTAAATCTAAGTCACCTGCTTCAGTATTTGCTACGTTTGCTGTTGCAAATCTGTTAAACTCTTTAGATAGATTGTATTTCTTTTGTTGACCTTCAATTGTCTTATTCATCTTCTTACCAGATGCGTAAGAAACAATTGCTACACCGTCAGTCACTTCACATACTTTAGTATCTAGAACTTTTAAAAGTGTAACAGGAACAGCAGGAACAGAAACAGTTCTACTCATACCAATTTTTTCTACGATATATTCCATTTATTACCCTTTCTTCTTATTCTTGACCCATAGATCTAACTTCAACATCAACTTCTGGAGCTAAGTCAAGTTTCATTAATGAATCTACTGTATCAGGAGTCGCTGCAATGATATCAATCATTCTTGAATGAACTCTGATTTCGAATTGCTCTCTTGAATCCTTGTTTACGTGAGGACCTTTAAGAACTGTATATCTTCTGATTTTCGTTGGAAGAGGGATTGGACCTCTTAACTCAGCACCAGTTCTTTTAACAGCTTCAACAATTGAAGCAACACTTCTGTCTAAAACTCTATGATCGTAAGCTTTAAGCTTTAATCTGATTTTTTCCATTTTTTTCCTTTAAAGAACTCGTTAGATGTACCGAAAAAGCACTCTAACCACATTTAGTGGACGCGGATTATAACTTAAAAGGAATTAAATGTCAAGTATAATGGGCTTTAGGTATAAAAAAAGTCTATTTTATTTCCTTTTAAAAAGGAAAAATAGTATATATTTAGCATCATTTTAAGCATAAACTAAGATTATGGCTTAAATTTTAAATTATTTACGTAAAGTGATTTAAAACCGCTTTTAAAATGTTAATTATTTGCTTATGAAATGTGTGTATATATTAATAAGGTAGAAGTTAACACTTTATTTAGGCTTTTGTATATACTGCCATTTTTCATTTTATCTTATAAAAAGTATTTACTCCAGCTTTGACTATAGAATAATTCAGTTAGATAATATTAGAATTTAAAATAAAATATTTAAGACCGTTAGTTTAAAGACAAACCACTCTTTCTACATATTTACCCGTTCTATAATTAAGTTGTTTTTCAATCTTGTATTTTTTATTTTTATTTATACAATCTTGTTTACTAATTTTAGTATTTTGATTATGGCATCCAGTTATTACTAATAAAAAAATTATCACAGTTAAGAAATTTATTACTTTCATATCACAACCTTTCATCTATAATATCTATTATATTGATGAAAGGTACTACAATAGTATCATTTTATGTGATTAAGATATAGATTCTTTTTCTCCACATTTATGACAATATTCCAATAATACTATTTTCATATTTTCGCAAGTGCTACATTTACTTCTCAATCTATTTTGACAATTTGGACAAAAATTCATTGTTTCATAGTTTACTTTATTGTTACATTTATTACATATACTTTTATTATATGATTCAATTTTTGAAATTGTTGTATTTTGAAATTGAGTATTTTCTTCTTTATATTTTTTCTGCACTTTTATTATGATAAAGGTAAAAACCACTACAAGAACAGCTAATGCAAAATAGTAAACAACAAATGGTATTTCTAAACTTGCGAAGAAACTCATAAGTTTTTCAAAAAATACTTTTGGCAAAAGTGTATATATTAATGAAATAAAAGATATTACTGTAGGAATTGAAATTATTACTAAAATATTTTTAGCAATTATATATAATATATAGTTCTCTTTTAACATAAATCTTTTCATAGAAAAGAAAGATACTAGTAAAAGTGGCAATAAAAATGCTAAAGTAATTAAATCCTTTTTTATTTCATATACTTTTATTTTTTCTTTATATTCTTCTTTTACTAAATCTTTATTTTTTTTGATATACGAAACTAATTTCTTTACACTTTTTGATGAAGCAAAATTTTTATCTATTTGTTGAATTTTTTCATTTAGCTTTTTTCTTTTTTCTAAATAGAGATTATATTTATTTTTAATTTCACTATTTATTTGTTTTTTATTTTGAACTTGAATATTTTCAAATAATGTAGTGTTATAGTTTTCTCGATAGAATTTTATTTGATTATTTATAGATGATAACTCTTTTTTTAATAACTGTTTTTCTTTTCTTAAATCTTTTATATTATGCTGTTTTTTGATATCTTCTATTAATGTTATAATTTCTTTACATTTATTTGAAACATCTTGTTTTTGAATACTATTATATTTTCTACTTTCATTTATATAGTAATAGCTATTTACACTTTCAACCTTACTTGATGTCACTATATTTTTACAAGTGCTAGAATATTTATTATAAGGATTATTAAGTATTTTTACTTGAAACTCTATACCCATTTGTAAAATACTAAAAACGAATAAGTTTAATAAAACTATAAAAAAAATTGAAAGTTTGGAGAGTTTTTCTTTTCCTTTAAATACAAAATTATTCTTATAAAATTTTTTAAGACTCTCTTTCATTTCTTTTCCTCTTAATTCTTAAATATAAATTTTGGATAAAAAATCCGTATTACTAAAATAGAAGTAATTGTATAGCTAAGTATATGTAAATTAAAATTTATATTAAATAAATAAGTAATCAATAAAGAAATGATTCCTCCTAATAAAACCCAAACTGTTAATAAAAAAATAAATATAAAACCTATTCTTAATATCGTTCCATTATAATTATTCATATTTTTCCTTTTGTACTCTAATTATTTCTTCTATTTGTCTTCTATGAATAAAAGTATGCATAAACATAAAACAGCTCCAATCATGATTATTAAAATTTACAAACCAAGGATGTGCTTTAGTTTGTTTTGATTGATTTTTTTTATGCTCTTTTATATAGTTTTCATAAGTCTCCATAAATTTCAAAAAGTTTGTAATAGCATTTTGGTCTTCACCTATTGGTTTTACTGCTTCTATTGTAATTTTATGTTTAAACTCTTTTTCTTTTGATAAAGTATCAATTACATTCATAATTGCATTACCTGTAATATATAAATGTTCACAAGCCATATTTACAGAATAATCAGAACTATGTTCTTCTATAGCAAAAGTTCTATTTATCTTTATTCTCCTTTCTTTTTGTTCTTTTGATAAAGAAGATGTTAATTTTTCTATAAGTTTTCTTTCCCTTTTTATAAGAAAAAGTGCCAAATTCCAACTCATAAGTAACCTTACAATTGGTATTAAAACATACCTGATTATATTTTTTTCCATACTAGGTAACCCAGCACCTGCTTTTGCTTCCATCTGTAACCTTTCTTGTTATTTTATTTATTCTAAAATAATATTTTTTATAAACAACTTAATTTTAGAGTAATTACTCTAATAAATCAAGTAAAAGCTCTAAAATGTTAAAATAAATCATGAAAAAGAAAATAAATACAAAAATAAAAATAAAACAATCTGCCATGAAACTTTTTAATGAAAAAGACTCATTGAGTATTACTACAAATCACATAGCTAAACAAGCTGATATTTCACCTGGTAACCTTTATTACCATTATAAAAATAAAGAAGAAATAGTTCTTGATTTATATATGGAATTAAGCTCTAAATTTATGGAGCTTAATAGTTTTGAAAATATGCTAATGCATGAAAACTTTTTTGAAGCAATGGATAATATGTTTAATCAATACGCAAAACTTTTCTTTGAATATAGATTTTTACTAAGAGATGCAACTGTTCTAATAGCAATGGATTCAAATCTAAAAAAAGCATTTACAAAAAACCAAGAAATAAGAATAAGTCAAATAGAAGGTCTACTAAAATATCTTATAAAAGAAGGTTTAATCAAAGAACTAAACAGAAGTTCTTTAAATAAAAGAGCAAAACTTCATTGGTTTATTACAGCATATTGGCAAACTTTTGCTTCAACAACAGGCGATGTAACATTAGAAACACTCCAAGAATCAAAAGAGGTATTCTTTGAATTTATGATTTACCCTAATCTTACGCAAAAAGGTAAAGATTTAATTAGAAAAATGACTAAATAAAACTAAAGCTTTCCCATAAGTAAGCTTCTTGTAATAAAAAATAACATAAAATTAGTATAGCCAAACTTATCGTGAGGTAAGGACGGAAAGTCACGGGTCTTAGATTTAAGATAGCCGGATTGCACTCAAAACCAATGCAATTGGCAATTTTAATCTAATCTATGAATTAAAATAAAGAGGTTACACGCGAACTACACTTCTTTGAACATTCTAGGAGATTAAAAATGAAAATACTAGCAACAAAAGAATTAAAGAATAGCTGTTTATTAGCTATTTTTTCATTCACACTTATTTTACTTATGCATATTCAAGATATGATACCTTTTTTCAAACTCTTTTCAAGCTAAAGTAAAATATAAATTAGATTAATAGAAGTTTTTTACCAAAAGGAACTTCTATATCTTCACTTAAAACCCAAACACTTTCATAACTAGGCTCTTCTATTGGAAATTTACCAAAGCCATCTGTAAAATATAAAAATAAATTTACATCATCAATATTTTCATCAATATAAATAAAAGTGTTTTCAAAATTAGTACCCCCACCACCTTTTAAGGTATATGATAGTTCATCTCCTGCATATAAAATATGATGTTCATGCACTTTTGCATCTGCTACTAATAGATCTATTTCAAAATTTTCGAAACTATTCATTATAGATTCAACCTCTGCTAAAAATTTTGACAAAAGTTTTCCATCAATAGAACCAGAACTGTCAATACAAACTACAAGTTTAGCTTTTGTTCCTTGTAAAGATGGTAATGCAAAACCTTGAGAAATATATCTTTTATTTGGAGGTATGAGTTTATAATCAAATTTTATAGACTGTTCTATAATATTATAAAGTTCCTCCTCCCAAGAGATTTTTCCTTCATATAAATTTGGTACAAGTATTTCTATACCAAGAGGTAAATCACCTTGAAGTTTGGCTTTACTTATAAGCTGTTCATGCATATCTTGTATTTCTTGATTATTATCTATTTCTTGTTCTTGATGTTTTTCAAACTTTATTTGTGATACTTGCTCAGGTGTATGTTTATCATCATCAATTTCATTTTCAAGTGCAGCATAAATAGCCTCTGCACTCATATCATCAAATCTTTCATCATAATTTACGCCATCGGGAAGTTCTAAACCATTATTAACAAGTAAGCAATTTATTGCATAATCTGTGGCTAGAACCCAAAGCCATTGCATTCTTGAATCAACTCTTTTATCATGTAAAAAGGCTTGATGCATTGCTGAATTTGTAAGTACAAAACCTAGTTCATCATCACTTAATGAGTTTATATAATCATCATTATATTCAAAGTTTTTACTAGTTGAAAGATAGGTCTTTAAATCTTCATTTAACGCTGCCTTTTGAGTTGAAGCTATTGATCCAAAATATGGTTGCTCAATTATCAATGAAGACTTTACTCTTGAAATTCTCTGTTCTATTTGGTTTTTCAAAACTTAGCCAATTAAAAACTTATTTGCATCACTCCATGTTTTCCATGAAGGTGAACTCTCAATATTAATACCCTCTTTTTGAATATCTCTAATCAACATCACTGAAAATTCATTTGGTAACTCTAAGGAGTAATTTAAAACATTCGTTATATTTTGTACATTCTGATTTTGTTTTAAAGCATAAGTTATTCCAGTACATAAAGCATATAAAACAGAATTATTTTGAGGTACTTCTTTTAAGTTACCATCTAAGATAGTATTTATATCAGGTAAATCTTTCATAATTTTACAATAGTTCATAAACTCAACTGCACTATCTTTTCCAACAGCACCACTTATTACCTCTTCTAGTAAGTTTATTTCTAATTTTGATTTTAATATATCATCTACATAAGACCAAGATCTAGGAGTAGCAAAAGATTTTTCTTTTGATTTTGCATCAAAAGTAAACAAACTTTCACTTTTATATGATAAAAATGAGATAATTCGAGTATCAATATTTGAAGTATAAGCCCATCTTTTCCACTCATCAAAGTCTAAATCAAAATCAAGATGTACAAACCTATTTGCCAAAGGTGTTGGCATTCTATAAGTTACACCTCTATCTGTTTCATAATTTCCTGCTGCAATAATTGCATAGTTTAAGGGAAGAGTATATTCTCCTATTTTTCTATCTAAAATAAGTTGATAAGCAGCTGCTTGAATAGTTGGAGGAGCTGAATTTATCTCATCTAAAAAAAGAATTCCTTCTTCTTTTGAGTTAGTATTAGGTAAAAACTCAGGTTTTGCCCATACTGCACTTTTTGTTTCACTTTCAAAAAATGGTATTCCTCTTAAATCAGTTGGATCCAGTAAACTTAACCTCAAATCAATAAAGTTCATATTTTTTTCATTTGCTATTTGCTTTACAAGTGAAGATTTTCCAACTCCAGGATTTCCCCAAATAAATACAGGGACTTTACTATTTATCAAAGACTCTAAAGAGTTTTTTAAATCACTAGCTTTCATATTACATTCCTATATTTTTTCTTGTAAACTCTCTAAAACTATCATTATTAGAGATAATCGATTTTAAGCCACCATCATATTGAAATTGTAAAAGTACTCCTATTGGAGTACTTATATTTTCACATAAAGATTCATTTATTATTCTATTATCTAGCTTACTTAAATCTTTTAGTATCTCTTTTGGAGTATTGATATTTGAAGCAAGAGAGATATTAATATCAAAATCTTTTAAACTATATAAGCTTTCAAATTGTTCTTTTGACAAATTAATATTATGAGCAATAGCTATATTATATACTTTATCTTTTTTCTTTAAAAACTCTTCTATTTTTAGATTAGAGCAATTTTTATTTTTTAAAAGATTTATATTTGCATTTTCTATATCTTTTTGAAATAGTCTATCTATCATTGCAGTATTTAAAGTTTCATTCATAGATAAATATATCAAACACACATCATCAATATTTTCAATAAATTTATTAAATAATTCTTCATTTAAAGTTATTGTTTTTAGAAGTTCTTTTTTTAAAATATCATCTTTTAAAAATTCATCAATCATATCTACTTCATAGTTTGAGGCTTTTATAAGTGAAATATTTACTTCTTGAATATTTTTTTCAAATAACTTTTTTTGAACCATTAGTGAAATAGCCTCATTTAATGCTAAAAACCTTAGTTCATTTACTCTATTATTTTTTATAATCTGCAAATGCATTGTCTTTGAACTATTTGGATTTAAAGCTACTACTTCTTTTAAATTCAAAGGTTGATCTTTTTGAGCATTTTTATCAGAAATAGAAAAATCAGGCATATTGTATAATACTTCTAAAAGCTTAGGGTGTGTAGCTTCTAGGGCTGTGTAATATACTCCTATTGGTGCATATTGAATATTGTGGTTTGTTTCAACTAAACTACAAAATCTCTCTACTATTTTAGTACAAACATCCCTATTTTCATCAGTATCATAAATATCCTCATCTTTAAAATCATATAATCTTAGAAGTTTTATAAAAACTTCATCATCGAAATACTCATTACTTAAAAGTTTTAATAATCTTTCTTGATCTTTTGATATTTTAATAGCTAACAATACAGAATCTATATCAAGATTCTTTGAAAACTCCTCCTCTAATTTATTTATTTCTAAAATATCAATTTGTGTTTTCGATAACTCATATAACTCTTCTTCAATAACAATAGGTGTAAACTTACCTTTTATAACAATATTTGCTTTTTGTATACTATCAACAAGAACTGCACCTTTTTGTAATAAATACTTTTCTAACTCTTCTAAATCAATAAGGTTAGCTCTTCCTGTAAAAAATATATTTTGATTTTCATAATTATTCATCTGTAAATAGTATCTTAGTATTTATTAAAAAAAAGTTTTATAATGTAAAATTAAGCTATTTTAAAGTCTAGGACCCTACCCTTGGTAGAATCCTGAGAAAAGAAGAACATCATCATCTTCTTCATTTTTTAAGTCATTTACGATTAAATTTTCGAGTGTTTTAGCAATACTTGGAGCAAATGTCATACCAAGCCAACCAAGCCCCATAGCATATATTAAGTTATCATACTCTTCATCTTTCCCAAATAGTGGTCTATCATTTGGTGTTAAAGGTCTAAACCCACTCCATTCTTTAATATTTTTCATTTCAAAAGGTTTTGTATATTTTTTAAAATTTTCTTTTATACTATCTATTTGTGCTTTTACTATTTTTGGATTAGAGGATCCTAATTCAAGTTTTGATGTAAGTCTTACATCGTTTCTTCTTGGAGTCATTACTATAAATAAATCATTAAATAAACAAGAAGTTTTAGGGCGTAATTCTTTTGGCATTTCAAAAGTAATACTATAACCTTTTGCAGGTGTCATCATCAACTGTTTTTTTCTTCTTTTTGCTAAAAGTGTTTGATATCCTGTAGCCATAATAAAACTATTTGCTTCATAGCATGAACTTTTAGAACTCACACTTATAACTTTATCATCACTAAAAGCTATATCTTCTATTTTTTCATTTAGTATAAACTCTACACCATTTTCAATTAAATAGTTTTTCATTTCAAGCATTACTCTTTGAGGATCTAAATGAGCATTTTTCTTAAATAATATAGCACCTTTTACATCAGAACTTGCACAAGGCAAGTACTCTTCTAGTCTGTTTTTTGTAAGTATTTCAAATCTTTTACTATCTTCATAATTATACTGTTTTAACTTTTTATCATAACTATCTTGCTCTGTAAAAACAGATAACATTCCTGTATGATGAAAATCAAAATCTAAATTCTCTTCTTCTTGAATTTGTTTATATAAATCAATAGTATCTTGTCCATATTTTTCAAAAAGAATGAGTGTTTTTTTAAGTCTTTCATGATTTGCATTTTTTACAAATTCAAATAACCACTTAAAAAGCTGATAATCAAATTTAGGATGAAGCTTTACAGGAGACTCACCTTTTAACATCATCTTCAATGTTTCCCCAACTACCCCTGGATGACTTAAAGGAGCCTTATCAAAAGAGGATAGTAAACCTGCATTTCCAAAAGAAGTACTATTTGTAATATCATTTTCATCAATTAAGGTTACTTTTCTTCCTGCTTTATGCAAGAAATAAGCACTCATTAATCCAATAATACCTCCACCAATTATTACGATATCTCGTTTCATAATAAATCCTTAAAATATTTTATAAATAATATATTAATTTTTTGTATTTTAGTAGTTAAAATATGTGGAAATATTATAATATAATTTTTTTAATTGAATGTTTATATAAAGTATTTTGAAGTAGAATTTTTCAATTTGTTAAAAATCTCATCAAAATCAGCAGGATAGACTCTATTGCCTCCAATTGAGCTTATAAAGTTTGTATCTCCAAGCCATCTTGGCAGTATATGATAATGTACATGCTGTGCTATTCCAGCACCTGCTGCTTTACCTAAATTCATACCAATATTTACACCTTCACAAGACATAACATCTTTTAAAAGCTTAACTCCTTGTCTTACTCTTTTACTTATAACTTCCCATGTTTTATCATCTAAATCTTCTATTTTATCAGTATGAAAATGAGGAATTACCATGATATGACCAGGGGAATATGGGAACTTATTCATAACTACATAACAATACTCATCATGAAATAAAACTTGAAGCTTTTCATCATCTAAGTTTTTTGAAATATGACAAAAAATACAACCTTCAATTTTCTCTTCGCTAACGTAAGAGTATCTCCATGGGGCATATAAGTGTTCCATTTTCATTTATCCTATATAAAGTTTGGTGCATCATTTGCAAAAAGAATCAAATCACCTACTTTTGTTTTTTGGGCTAAAATCTCTTGCATTTTTGATTTGTCTTTTAAAATAAATACTTTACTTTCATCAATATTTGAACTTAATAAATGAGAGTTTAAATCTCCTGTTATTATAGCAAGGTCAAATTTTTCATTAATTTCATTTGCTAATAAAATATTAGCTTCATCTGTTGATTCAACTAGACCAGGTGTGATTATTACTTTTCTTCCCTCATAAGAAGAACAAATATTAATTCCCTCAAGCATTCCTTCAATATTTCCATTAAAAGAATCATCAATAATTAATTTCCCACCTGCTTCAATTTTTTGAAGTCTATGTTCAACTTGAGGTAGACTTTGAAGAGCTAATTTAATCTCATCAATACTCATACCTAAATGGTGTGCAACTAAAATAACTGCTGTTAAATTTATTGCATTAAAACTTCCTAAAACTGGTGCATGAAAATGTTCAATTTGTCCATTAACTTCAACATCAAACCATATACCATTTAAATCACTTTTTGTTACGTGTAAACCATTTGGAAACTTTGTAATAGTGTCATAATCTTTTATATGTGTTGATTCATGAACAAAGCCTCTTTCTAACTTTGGAGATTTTAAAAGTTCCATTTTTGTATGAATAATATTATCAATAGTTTTAAAGTATTCAATGTGAGCTTCACCAATTGATCCAACTACACAAATTTGAGGTTCTAAAAACATTGCTATTTCTTCAATATCACCTTTTACTCTAGCACCTGCTTCTGCAATATAAACTTGAGTATCATCAGGTAAATCTCTATTTACATCTAAAACAATACCAGCAATTGTATTTACAGATCTTGGTGTTTTATATGTTTTATATTTGTTTTTTAAGATATGGTATAAAAAGTTTTTTATTGAAGTTTTCCCAAAAGAAGCTGTAATAGCTACAGTTTTTAAACCTCTAATATTTTCATATCTTTGCTTAGCTTTATGTTTAAAAGAGATAAAAAATATCTTCTCTAAAATTGTTGAGATACCATAAGCTAATATAAGTGGGGCAAAGATAAATTTATTTGCACAAGCTTGACTAGCTAAACAAAGAGCTGTTAAAATAAAAGTTGTAAAAAGAAGTATTGATAGAAATCTTTTTACTCTAGCAGTTAAAACTAAAGGTTTATCAAGTTTCTTATTCCATAAAATAAAACTAACTAAATATAAAGCATAAAAATAAATAGAATAATAAATCTCAGGTATTAAATAAAAAAGAACAATAGGCGCTAAAAAGTAAGTAATATGCCATTGCCATTTATGATGTTTTAAAACAACTCTTTCAATTTTATAGTTGTACCATTGAAGGTTAGTAATAAGATACCAACCTAAACTCATTATTAAAACTATATGTGTAAATATATTAAAATATTCAAGGTATTGCATTTTCTATTCTCTCACAAATATCTTTTGCATTTTTTGCAAAGAAGTAATGGTCACCATGATATGATATAAATGTTGAGTTATTAATTAAAGAGGCTATTTTTTTACCTGAATCTAAGGAAGTAGCTGTATCTTTCTCTCCCCAAAAAATTAATGCTTGATTTTTAAAAGCTTTAAAATTTGAGCTAAAATCTTCATTTACTACATTTTTAAATGTTGCATACATATTTTCACTCATAGTATTTACATCTTTACTTCTAAAGGCTTTTGTAATACCTTTTAAACCAATAAAATTAAAAAATTTTGAAATAGCAATTTTTACTTTTACGTCAAAAGCTTTTTCTTCTAAAATACCTGCACTACTTAAAAGTACTAAATATGATGGATTTAGAAGTGTTGCTACTTTTCCGCCATAAGAATGCCCCGCAACTATCTCTTTTGAAGAGTTCAATTCAGACAAAAACTCCTCTAGTATTTTGGCGTATAAAGGTGTAGTAAGTTCATAAGAAGTATGGCTTTTACCAAAACCTGGCATATCAATATAAATATGCCTAAAATCTTTCAAATATGCTCCAAAAGAGTTTTTCATAATCTCTTTATTTGAACCCCAACCATGTAAAACTACAAAATCTTTTTTTGCGCTTGGATTTACAAGTTCATAAGAGATTTCATACTCTTTATTTTCTACTTTTACACTCTTTTTTGCCAAAACTATTTACCCTTTGCACTATGAATTTTATTTACATACTCATAAGAAATTGGTATATGTTTTCTTTTTGGAAGATTTAAAGCGACTTCATTTAATAAAGCATTAAAATCATCAAATAAATAGTTTGCCATAGATCCTGGGATTGAGTTAATTTCATTTAAATAAACTTCATTATCTATTACAAAAAAATCACATCTAATAATTGAACCTTCAAATAGATTATTATAAATTCTTTTAAATGCTTCTTTTACTTTTTCATTTAACTCAACACCAAGATCAACTTCTTTTGCTTTAGAAGTTCTTGAAAAGTCTAGGTATTTTTTATCAAAATCTAAGAACTCGGCTTTTTGTGGCTCTTCTAAAATAGAGAATTTAAACTCTCCATTTACTTTAGTACCAGCTAAATTATACTCTTTTACACCACTGATAAATGGCTCAATTATAATTGCATCATCAAACTCATAAGCAACATCTAAAGCATACGCTAATTCTTCTTCTGATTTTACAATAGAAACACCAATAGAACTACCTAATTTAACAGGTTTTAAAATCACAGGGAATTTTTCAACTTTTACTTCATCACCTTTTGTAAAGTATTTATAGTCAACTACATTTACATCTACAGATGAAGCATAACCTTTTGTTAAAAACTTATTTGAACTAACTACACAAGCTTCAACTCTTGGAGCTAAATATGGAATATTATAGAATTCAAAAAGTGAAGCTATCACACCATCTTCACCATCTCCACCATGCATAAGTGTTAATGCTATATCAAAGTCTAATGGCTTTTCTTTAGAAAACAATCCACCTTTTTTATAAAAACCATTTTTCGCAATACTTAATTTATCAAATTTTTTGTAATCTCCTGAACTAAAAAGTTTTGATTTGATTACATCTGTTGGGATATGATAAAATTCTCTGTTTTCATCTAAAAATATATAGACTAATTCATTTTTTAAAACATCTTTCATTGCAATTGAACTTACTATTGAAATCTCATGTTCAAAGCTTATCCCACCAAAAACTATTGCTATTTTCATTAAATTCCTTTTGTGATTTTATTTTTGTAATTTTTTAAGAGCTTCTTTTACTAAATCACTTGTATTTGTACTTTTACAAGTTTTTAAGATTTTTGAAACCATATCTTTTTTAAAGCCAAGAGACTCTAAAGCAAGCGCTGCTTCAAGAGAAGCTGAGGCAGCTAAGTTTTCTTCACTTAAAGCATCATCACTATCTACTATAAATCCTGATAACTCCACTAGAATCCTACTTGCACCTTTTGGACCAATCCCTGGAACTCTTTTAAGCATTGATACATCATTGTCTGTAACTATTTGAGAAAATGAGCTTGCAGTAAAAGTAGAACATATAGCAAGAGCTACTTTTGGCCCTACTCCATTTATCTTAATAACAGTATCAAAAAGCTTCTTTTCATTAGGATCCAAAAAGCCATAAAGGATATTTGCATCTTCTCTTATTATTTGTGTTATTAGCAATGAAATTTCATTATTTGTGATACGTTGAGAACAGTTTAGAGAGACGTTAACTTCGTAGATTATACCATTTACATTGATGTTTAATAACGTTGGCTCTTTTTTAGTTATTTTTCCTTCAAGACCTACAATCATTTTCCTACTTTTCTTAAAAATTGTGTTATATTTATGTTACAATTAATATTTTATAAATAAAGTTGATTATATAATAAATAGACTTAAATTTAAAGGCCACCATAATGTTTGAATTAGTAACAAAAAAGATTAGTAATAAAATCATATTTTCTCTTTTGGTTTTACTTACTATTAGTACTTTAACTATTGTATATTTTAGTACAAAAGAAGTTAGTAGAAATACAATTGAAAATACAAAAGAAAACTTAGAAATGTTAAATGCTGCAATGTTTCAAAGTTTAAGAAATGCTATGAATACAGGTGACCCTGCTCAAATAAAAAAAGCAGAAGATGATGCAAGAGAAATAAAAGGTGTAAAAAACTTAACAGTAGCCAAAAGTAAACCTTTAATGGAAATGTATCCAAGTGAAGGCTCAACTTACACAACTGATGAAAAAATACTAAAAACATTTGAAACAAAAAAACCTTTACTATTAGAAACTCAAGATGAAAATGGACATGCTTTAAGAATGATTAAACCTATGGTTGCTACTCAAGACTGTTTATTATGTCATGCAAATCAAGCTCAAGGTGATGTAATTGGTGTTATGGACTTAACATTTTCACTTGATGAAGCAGATGATGAAATTTGGGATTTATTAGTACATATTTTAGTTGTAGCAACTATTGCTGGATGGGTTACAATTTTATTTGTATTCTTTATAGTAAAAAGAGCTACAAATACTATTGGTGACTTAAAAAAAGGCTTTGAAAAGCTTTTAGAATCAAATGACCCTACAATTACACTTGATGTACAATCTAAGGATGAAGTAGGAGAAGTTGCAGATTTATTTAATGAATATATGAAAAAAGTAAGAGCTGGTCTTAAAAAAGATGAAATTGTAATTGAAGAAGCAAATGATATTTTAGAAAAAACTGCAAGTGGTTTCTTTGTTTATCAAGTTGAAAGTACAGCTTCGAACCCTCATGTTGAAAATTTAAAAAATCAACTTAATGCAATGATTTCTCATACAAAAGAAACACTTGATAAAATCAATGAAACTCTTAGAAAATATTCTGAATCTAAATTTGACTACAAAATTGATGACAAAGGGATATACGGAGATTTAGGTTCTTTAGCATCTGGGATAAAATTAGTTGGAAATAATACTTCAGAAATTTTAGCAATGATTATGAATACTGGTGATTCTCTAAAAGAAAATACAAATGTTCTTTCAAGTGCCTCTAAAGATTTATCTACATCGTCTAATCAACAAGCCTCATCACTTGAAGAAACAGCAGCAGCACTTGAACAAATAACATCTAATATTCAATCAAATACGCAAGCAACACAAAGAATGTCACAATTAGCACAAAGTGTGACTAACTCTGCTAAAAAAGGTGAAAGTTTAGCAAATAGAACTGCTGGTTCTATGGATGAGATAAATACACAAGTTAGCTCTATTAATGAAGCTATTGAAGTTATTGATCAAATTGCATTCCAAACAAATATACTATCACTTAATGCAGCAGTGGAAGCAGCAACAGCTGGTGAAGCAGGAAAAGGCTTTGCTGTAGTTGCTCAAGAAGTAAGAAACTTAGCAAGTAGAAGTGCAGAAGCTGCTAAAGAGATTAAAGAAATAGTAGAAGCTGCAACTAATAAAGCGCAAGAAGGTAAAGTAATTTCAGATGAAATGATTACAGGATACAAAGAGTTAAATGATAATATTTCAAACACAACTGTAACAATTGAAGAAGTTGCTATTGCTTCAAGAGAGCAAGAAAAAGGTATTGTTCAAATTAATGATGCAATTAATACATTAGATCAAGCTACACAAAGAAACGCAGAAGTTGCTAATGACATTTCAAGTATGGCTAATAATATAGCAGAAATGTCTGATTCATTAGTAACAGCTGCATCTAGGGCTTCATTTTTAAAAGAAGCTTTAAACAAGGTTTGTGATGTAGATTTAGTTTATGATACAGCAGAATTAAAAGTCGATTTATTAAGACAAAAAGATGAAACATACTCTAAACTTGGGAGTTACAATTCATGGAAAATTCAAGAAGATATAAAACTTAAAAATTGGTGTGAAGAACATAGAAATTCAGGAAAAAAACAAAATACAGAAACAATGATAGAATTAAATAATTTAACAAAAGAATTCCATGATAATTTACAGTTACTTGTAGATAAAAATGCTAATAAAGAAGATAATAAAATATTAAATGAAAGAGCAAAAGAAGTGGAAATAACAACACTAAAAATCTTTGGAAATTTAAATCGTCTTAAAAAAGACGCTTGTGAGAAATAAAGAAGTTATTTAACTTCTTTATTAAGCTTGCATTTGTTTAATAAGCGCTTCTAATTCTTCTTCGCTTAAATTATCATCACTGTCTATATTTTTTGCACTATTAGCGATATTATATTGAGATTTATCAATATCATGCTTTTCACAAACAAAATTAACAACTTTTTCTATTCTTTGTCTGTATAAATCTTGATGTTGAAGATGACCCATTGCATCAGATACTTGACTATTAATTCTATTTTTATCATGTTCAATTACACTTAAGTTATCTGTTAAGTCTGAGATATTTTGTAAATTCTCATATATAAGTGTAGCATTATTTTCTGTTTGTTTTATCACATCACATAACTCATGTATCAACTCTTCATACTTCATATATCTTCCTTAATGTACTTAATACATGAGTTTAACTTATTTTTACTTAATGATAAGAAAAATTACTTTATAAATATTAATGAATTATTTCTGCAATTAATTCAGTTGCATAAGAACCTTTTGGTAAATAAAATTGTAACTCCATCCAATTCTTATCTTCTTTATAATTACTTTCAACTTCCTCTGGGAAAACCCATGCAAATCTTCTTGCGCCATCTTGAAAAGTTTTAGCATCATACTCTTTTTCAATTTCATAAGCTAAACCTTCACTATTTTTAACTCTTTTACCTGCTAAAAGTCCTGTTGGAACTCTATCCCTTTCATAAAATTTATTTGATTCTGTTTCTAAATCTTCAATTGTAAAAATTTTTCCAAAAGGATAATGAGATAGTAAATCTCCTGTAATTAATTTCAATGGATGTTTTTGTTTTTTCATTTGTTTAACTACATCAAGAGGTAAATTTAACTTTTCATAAACTTCTTTTGGCTCAAAAGCTTCTATAAGTTTTGATATTTCTATTCTTTTTGAAAGCCAAGAGTTAAAAAGATAACTTTGATAAGCATTTATATACATTTGCTTTAGATTTCTTCTTTTTTCTTTTAATTTACCATCTATAATATCTTTACCTTTTTTATAATTATCACCTTCAATACCAAATCTTTGAAAACCAAAATAATTAGGCATACCAAGAGTGACAATACTGCTTAAAGCTTGTTCTATTTTTCTTTGATCAATTAAATTAACCCTTTTTAATCTAATAAAAAATTTATTTCCTTTTAAATGTCCTACTTTAATTTTATTATTATGATATGTTTTTTCTAGAATTTTAATATTTGGATGTTCAAAATTATTTATTTTCTCTTCAAAACTTTTATGTAAAGAAATAGATTGAATAGTCATTGCATTTTTATCTTTTAATCCTGCATATCCAATATCTCTTACCTTACAACCAACATGATTAGAAATTATTTCAACTGCATCCCATGTAGATAAATCTTTTTTTCTAATCTTCAAAATCAGGTGTTCACCCTCACCAGAAAACTCATATAAAGGTACTTCTGTTACAACGAAGTCATCTTTTGTTTGTTTAAATACCACATCAATTTTTGCATGATTTAAATATCTTTGTAATTGTTCCAATAATTTTCCTTAGTTTTAAAAATGATGGTTATTTGCTTTTGTTTTATAACAACCATTTATTGCTTTAGCAAATATATTTAACTTAACATTATGTTTTTTTGCTATTTTTTCTATTTTATTTTTATTTTTTTTGTTAAATGTAAAAAGTATTTCATACTCTTCTCCTGAAGTTCCAACTTCATTACTAATTTCTTGAAAAAACTCAAAACCTATTTTACTTTGTTTTGAAAGTCTTTCTAATTCAAAAAATAATCCATCAGAAATATCTAAAGAAGCATTTATATATTTAGAGGCTTCATAAAAGAATTTTGATTTTAATTTAGGTTTAATAAATTTTGACTTTTTAGAAACCTTTTCATTTCTAAAAAGTTTTTCTAAGTCTTTTTTACAAGTTCCTAAATCTCCTGTAAAGCAAACTAAATCATCTTTTTTTACACCTGATCTAAATATAGGATTTTTTACTTTTGAAATAATTGTAATTGAAATATCTAATTTTTCATTTGCTATAGTATCTCCACCTATAATCTCTATATTAAACTCTTTTGCTGCTTTTTTAAAACCTTTTGATAATTGTTTTAAATCATCATTAGTATAAGATTTAGGAATAGCAACTGTTAATAAAGCATATTTAGGATATGAGTTCATTACAATAGCATCTGAAATATTTACAAGCATAGATTTGTATGCTATTTCTCTTAATGTCATCCATTCTTTTTTAAAATGAACATTCTCAAAAAAAGCATCATTTGAATATGACCATTTGCCAACTACAGCAGCATCATCACCAATAAAATCACTTTTTGAAAACTGTTTTATAAAATAATCTTCTTTATTCATACGCAATTATACCAAAGAAGAATAAAACAAGCCCTTTTTTGTTACGAAAAAGTTATATTTTAAATAGGATAGTTTTTATCCTATTTAATTTTAAGAAACTTATAGTATAATAATAGTCAAATTAAAATTATTAGGAGACAAAATGCCAAAAATTAATAAATATGTTGACATTGACACTGTTGAAAGAGAAGCAAAAAAAGATTTAATTGATAGACACTCACCATTCATCCACTGTGCTGAAACTGCAAAAGCAGGTGAACCATTTGAAGTAACTGTTAAAATGGGTAACGAATATACTCACCCAGATGATTTTGATCACTTTATTGAATCAGTATCATTATTTAATGGTGAAACATTATTAGCAAAAGCCACTTATGTTCCAGGTACATTAGGAAATGTTAAAGCTCATAATACAACAACTTTTACAATTATTCCAACTAGTAAAAAATTAAACTTAGTAGCTCACGGATACTGTACTAAGCATGGTATATGGGAATCAACTCCAGTTCAAGTAACTGTTGAAGCATAATTCAAACATACCAATATTTAAAAAGGCTTAAAAGCTTTTAGCTTTTAAGCCTTTTTTATTTATAAAAGATCTTCAGGTTTTGTATAATAAAATCCCTGTGCCAAATTTGCACCTAATTTTATTATTGTTTCTTCAACTTCTTTATTATCCACAAATTCAGCTACAGTTTGAATATTACTTTTTTTAGATAGATTTATTATTGATTCTACAATATTTTTTGAATTGTTATTTGTATTTATATCTTTAATCAAACTTCCATCTATCTTTACAATATCAGGTTTTAAATTAAATAATTGCGTAAAATTAGAATATCCACTTCCAAAATCATCAATAGCTAACTTACAACCATAAGATTTTATTTTTTCAATAAATGTATATAAATGTGCATAATTATCTATTTCATCACTCTCTAATATTTCAAAAGTTATAAATGAAGCTATATCTTTCTTTTCATATAAAGTTTTATATATAAACTCTAATGTATTATTATCATTTATATCTTGATAAGATAAGTTTATAGATACACATTTATTTTTATTTTCAATAAATTCAATACTTTTTTTAATTACTATTTTTGTAATCTCAGGATAAAGTTTTGATTTTTTAGTTATATCTAAAAAGAAAAAAGGACTTATAATATTTTCTTTTTCATCGATTAAACGTACTAAAGCTTCATATTTAACTATCTTTTTAGTTTTTAAATCAATAATTCCTTGAAAAAATGGTCTTATTTTATCTTCATCTATAGCTTGTTTTACTTGAGTTAACATATTAAAGTTTTTGAGTGTTTCTTCTTTTTCACTCATTTCTTTTTTATAAATACTAACCCTATTAAAACTTTTTTTCGAGTTAGAAATAGCAATTTCTGCATTTTTTAAGTAAGAGCGAATATTTGAGATTCCAATATTTACACTTACAGGAACTTCTATTGATCTATATACAAACTTATTATTATCAAGTTCTAATAAAAGGTTTTTAGATAATCGAACTAAATCATCTAAACTTTTGTCTTCAAATAAAATAGCAAAATGATCAACTCCAACTCTGTACACTTTATCAAATTTAGAATCTAATATCTTAGCTATATCTTTTAATAAAAAGTCCCCTCCTTCATATCCAACTAATGAGTTTACTTTATTAAAATCAATAATATCAATTAAAATTAATGTTCTATTTTTTTTTCTTGAAACTAAAGAATATGAAGTCCTATTTAAAAGTCCTGTTAAGCTATCATAAAAAAGCTTTTTTTCATTTTCTGTTTTGAGTTTTAGGATATTTTTATTATCTTTAATTGATTTAGAAATATAATATAAAATAAGAATCATAGAAAATATATATGCAAAAAGTATTATATAAAACTTTAATTTTATTTCTCTTCTTAAAATATTAGATTCTTTTTCTAACATTGTAAATATTTTTTCATTAGTTTCATATATTTTAGCATTTTGAAGTTTTTTTAATATAATTTTTAATTTAGGAATACTTTTATAAAGTAAGTCAATATGAGTAAACATTAAAGCATATTTTGACTCATTTGCTTTATACGACTTAAAAAACAAGTATTGCTCATCACTTATATTTTTATTTATATCAAAAGAACCATTTATAAGCATAAACTTAGAAATAATATCAATTAATCTTAAAGAGTATTCAAAATCAAAATTATTTGAGATATTTAAATTTCTATTTAAATTACTAAGAGAGTTTTTTACTTCTGCATTTTTTCTCATAAAATCATAAGTTAAATCTTCAAACTCTTTATATTGAAGTTTAAACTTATTTATTAAATCAAAGGTATGTGAATAGTTAAAAAGATATTTAAGTTCCCTAATAAGTTTTTTATTTTCTTTTATTTTTAAAACAATATTATCATTATTATAGTGTAAAAAAATTATTGAATTTTTTATTTCTTGTAAATGACTAATAGTATTATATTTAATTTTATAGCTTGTTTCAATTAAATGATTATAATTTTTATTAAATCTATCTAAATCATTTTTTAGATTTATTGCAAATAAAAATACTCCAATCAATAAAATAAAAATCCCAAAGACTCTATAGTTTAGTTTTTTCATAACTATTTCTTTATCCATGTTTTAGGCAAATCACCTGTTAAAGTATTTAAAAATGCCTCTATTAATTGAAGTTCTTTTTCTTCTAACATAATTCCTAAATTATAATAAGCCATTAAACTTATTGCATCTTTTAATTCTCTTATATCTCCAGAATGAAAATATGGCGATGTTTTAACTACATTTCTTAAACTAGGAACTCTATAAACATCCTTATCTTTTGGCATTTTTGTATATGCAAACCTATCTGTCCAAAGTTTTTGATCATCACTACTTTTATAGTCAATTATTGTTCCAAATTTTTGATATGAGTTTCCACCAATATTTATTCCATTGTGACAAGATACACAACCATAAGAATTAAAAAGATCAAAACCTTTTTTTTCATCTTTATTTAATTTTATTTCATTTCGTAAGTATCTATCAAATTTTGAATTTGGAGTGATTAATGTTTTTTCAAAAGCGACTATAGAATCAATTACATCTTCAAAATTTGGGTTTCTATTATAAACAGTTTTAAACAATTTTCTATATTTTTGTGATTCATTTAATCTTTTTAGAATAAGATTTTTAGAGCTGTTCATTTCATGATTATTATAAATAGGACCATCAAGAAGCTGTTCTTTTAATGAAGAAACTCTTCCGTTCCAAAAAAAACTTAAATTATAAGTACTATTAAAAACAGTTGTAGTATTTATATTACCTAATTTATTATCATCTCCAAAACTAAACTTTAGTTTATCTGCTCCATATTGATTATGACATGAAGAACATGATATTTTCTTATTTTTAGATAGCAAAGGTTCAAAAAACAATTCTCTACCTAAATTTACCTTTTCTACATCATATTGTATTTGAGTTGGCAAGGGTTTAAATATTTCTTGTGCCTTTAAAGTGGACAATAATAAAACTAAAAATGAAAGAACTTGTATTTTGTTAATAATAATCATATCTAACAATTATTATATTTATTTAAAGCTTAAAATAAAGATGTTTTAATGGGTTTTTTACAAGTTATTATTATTTTTATTGGATAATAAATAATATTTATTTTTTAAGATTTTTTTTCTTTTACAATGCGATTATAACCGCATTGTTAAGAAAAATTTATTTTACAAAAGAACAACAATAATCAACTAATGAATGTACTTTTAATTTAAATTTTGAATTTGCTGGAATTTCAAAAGTAGCTGGGCCTTCATATTCTACCCAATCTTCTGCTGGTAACATAACTTCAAGTTTACCTCTTTGAATATCCATAATCTCCGAATGAACAGTATTTAACTCATACTCACCTTCTAACATAATTCCTAATGTTTTTTTAGAACCATCTTCAAATTCAATACTTCTGCTAGTAATATTTCCTTCAAATAAAATATTTGCAGCTTTTGCAATAGATACATTATTAAATTCTGCCATTTACATTTTCCTTACATAATTATTTATAATTATCATATCATATTTAAAATATATTTTAAATGAATATTCAAGCAAAAGAGTAGTTGTTTTTTGTTATAATCCCTGTATTATACATTAAGGGAAAAAATGACTATCCAAAAACAATTAGAACAACTTATAAAAAATGATGTACTAACTCATGTTGAAGATTATATTGATGAGTTATTTGAATTAATTGCTTCTAAAAAAGATAATGAAAGAACAAAAGAAGAACTTTCTGCAATTCAAGAAATGAGAGATGATTTTAAAGAAATGCTTAAAGATTTAGATGAGGGTAATATTGATGATGAAGAGTGCCAAGAGATTATTGAAGAAATAAATGAGATGTTAGAGGAAAAATAATAATTGAAAGGTTATATTATTGATATAAAGCCTGTAAAAGATGATGACTTAATTGTTACTATTCTTACAGAAAATCATTTATATACAACCTATAGATTCTATGGTGCAAGACACTCTAATATAAATATTGGGTATAAAATAGATTTTGAACTAGAAAATACAAGAGCTAATATACCCAGACTTAAAGATGTTATTCAATTAGGTTTTGAATGGATTTTAGATTATGAAAAGATGTATTGCTGGCAAAGATTTATTAAACTTTTTCATCCACACTTAAAAGACTTAGAAGAAATAGACTCATATTATTTTTATTTACTAGATTATCTAACTCATATAATGATTAAGCAAAATGCACTAAGAGCAATTTGTGAAACTTATATAAATTTACTTGAACATGAAGGTAGGCTTCATACAAATTATGAATGTTTACTTTGTGAAAATGTTATAAAAAAAGATATATCTTTAGTAAGAAGCTTTTTACCTGTTCATGCTAAATGTACATATAGTAAAGTATTTGATATAAAAAAAATAAAAGAATTATTTGAAGAAAAAAAGCTCATTAGCTTTACAGATGAAGAAGTTGAATATCTTTGGAATATAATTTTGCAAGGTTTATAAGTAAAAAAGTACTATAATATAAGACGTTAACATAGGAGTTTTTATGTCAAGTATAACGTCAAATGATGCTAGCTATTACCTAGATATGGATAATGAAGACTTAGTTGTTGAAAATTTATTAAATAAATATAATATTCAAACAAATACAAATAAATCTTTTATGTATAATATCAATGATGACTATAATGCTCTTATTGAATATATTTCAAAACTATTTTTAGATGAAAAAGATATTCCCTTAGATATAAAAGATGAGATAAATAATAATATTCACTTTAAAGCATACCTTACAAATCATATTCAAAATAGACTTGAAGAAATACTAAATAATAGTTCAATAGTTTTTTTCAAAGAAATAGTAATACTATTAAACCTTTTATCATTTGGTAAAGATTATAAATTATTTAAAAGTTATAATGTATTTGATTTAGATAACTTGGCTTCACTTTTTAGAAAATATGAAGATACAATACAAAAGCAAAAAGAAAACCATTTTGAAACTTCTTTTTTACAATATCAATTACTACTAGAGTGTTTAAATAAAATATGTACATTAAATTCAAATGATATTTATCGAAAGAAAGATATTAAAGATATAATTGATTTAATAACAGAAACAATAAATATAACAAAATTTAAAATAAAACTAGAAAATAGCAAAATAAATATCTTAAACAATATTCTTGGAAACTTTTTGTTTATGTATTCTCATGTACCTTACATAGAGATTGAAAACAAAGACTATAAATACCTAATTAAAGAGTTTTATTTCAACTTTAAAAAAATATATGATGGATATGAAGTATTAAATAGCACTCTTTATTCAGAAGATGAAAAAAAAGAAGAAAACTATCTTATACTTTTAAATTCTATTAGCATTTTATTATCAAATTTAACATATAAACTTAAAGATAATTACAACTTAAAAGATACAAATATAATAACAGAACTCAAAGATATTTTATCTTTTTATGAAAAAATCATAACTCATAAAAAGAAAGAAGAGATAAATAGTATTGAGGAATTTAGCAATAATTTACTTGAAAACTTTTCGTATATCTACAATTTAAAAACAAATAATAATTTAAACTATTTAGAAATAGTAGAAGAATTTTTAAAAAAGAAAGAATTCAATATAAATAATATGCAAATCATATTACTAATTATTCTATATTCAGAAAAAATAAAAGATGATAAACTAATAGAAACATTAGAGATTTTAATACAAAAGGATAAATTTGAAAATGATTATTATGAATATTACAAATTGTCTTTATGTGATATAATTATTCTTAAATTAACCAAAACAAAAAATGAAACAATCAAAAACTTTTTGCACTCTAAAGTAACTTCATATATAGAAAAAAACAAAAAAGCCTCACATTTAATGGCTAATTACTTTAAACTTTATTTATCATTATCTGTTTATTATTCTTATTATAATGATGAAAAATCTTTACAAATTACAAAAGAGTTTTTCTATAAATATATAAATATAAATGGTAAATTGCAACTAAAAAGTCACTATAATCAACTAAATGACATTGTACTACTTAATCTAGGCAAAAATCATGCAAAAGATTTGGAGATATTTGAAACAATAAACTCATCTTCTAAATTTAAAGATATTGGAAATAAACTTATAGAAAAGTATTCAAATGATTTTGAAATTAACTTAAAGTATAATGTAAATCAAAAACTAACTAATATTGTAAGTGAAATATTTACAAAAGAAGGTTTAAGTAATGACTCTTTAGATAAAAATATAGAAGAGTTTATATCAAATGAAATATTTCATGGATTAATCTTTTGTGCAGTTGAAGGCTTGTGTGAAGAGAAGTGTAAATTAGTAGATTTAGGTTACAAAAAAACAGAACTACATTTATTTGAAGGATATAAGTTAAGAATAGCATATTCAAGTGTATATGAAGATATATTTCAAGAAATTTATAAAAAAAACAAGTCTTATATACAACAAAATTTAAAGAATATCATCATAAGTTATATAAAAAGTATTCCAATATATATTGACTCGGTAACAAAAACTTTTAATAAAAATAAATTAATAGAAGACTTAGAAAAAAAAGAGAATGAAACAATAGTTTTTATAGAAATATTTTTTGAAAACCTAGAACAAATCAATAAGAAATATGACTATGAAAATGGCAATGAAATTTTCAAACATTTTGCACTACAAATAAATGAATTAGCAGTTACATATAGAATATATGGGCCTTCATTAGGAATTATTACAAATGAAAAAGAGTACTCTAATATAATTGAAAAAATCAAAAAAGTTGAAATTAACTATAAAAATATAATAATAAAGCCTAAACTTAAAATATCTGCAACATGGGGAGAGAATTATAATATCCTAGAAAAAGCAGAATATGGTATTGCTTTAGCTAAAAATAGTAAAAGTGGATTTTATGAATTTAAATAATTAAGGTAATTAAACCTTAATTATTCATCTAAAAGTCTATCTTGAAGTGTTTCGATAGCTTTCTCTAAAGATTTAGTATGTAAGCCATATTTTGTAGCTTTATTTATCGCTTTTTCACAATTTTCATCACTTAAGGGATCTGTTACATTACAAGCTGTTTTAATTACATCTAATATTTGAGCTTTTTGTTTAATTGAAGGAGAACATTTCTCAACATCATCAACATACTCAATCATATCAATTAAATTATCACTTAATTTCCAATGTCTAAATATTTTTGCTGTAATTTCAGAAGTTGATAAACCAACTAACTCTTTTTCAACAGCAGCAACTTCTTCACCTTGTGCTAACTTTGTTTTAAATATCTCAGTTTTTTTATCTGAAACAATAATATCAGCTAAAATAAATTTACCTGCTTCTTGTAAAAGAGCAGGAAGTAATAACTCTTCTTTTAAATCATAATCAAATTTTGATACCCATAAATGAGCTAATGTTGATGATAAATTTGATGCTCTCATAAAATCATCACTATTTATACTATAAGGCTCTAAATTTGACATAAGTAGATTTTGTACTGTTCCACCTATTGCAATAGAAATAGTAAAATTAATTCCTAATAAATTTATAGCTCTACTTGGTGTTTCTACTTTAGATCTAAATCCAAACATTGCTGAATTTGAAATTTTTAATAATGTAGAAATAATCAAAGCATCTTTTTCTACAATTTGAAGTAATTCAAATGCTTCTTTATCACTTTTTCTTCTAAACTCTTCTATTTCACTAATAGTTTTAGGAAGTGGAGGAAGAGATTCTATTTTTTCTAATATGCTTATAGATGACAAGTTAAACTCCTACTAAAATAATTTATATGTTAACACAAAATCTATCAATTATGTATTAAACCTAAAGTGCATTACATCACCATCTTGAACAACATAATCTTTACCTTCAAGTCTTAGTTTTCCAAGTTCTTTACACTTAGCCTCACCACCATTAGTTACAAAATCTTCGTAAGAAATAACTTCAGCTTTAATAAAACCTTTTTCGAAGTCATTATGAATAACAGCTGCTGCTTGTGGTGCTTTTGTTTCTTTTCTAATAGTCCATGCTCTTACTTCTACTTTACCAGCTGTGAAATAACTCATTAAACCTAATTTATCAAAAGCTTTATGAATAATTTGTTCTAATCCTGATTCTTCAACCCCTAAATCAGTTAATAATTCTTTTGCCTCATCATCATCCATACCAACTAATTCTTCTTCAATTTTAGCACATAGTGTGATTACATCAGCATTTACAGTAGCTGCATGCTCTTTTAGAGCTTCAACATACTCATTTGTACCTTCCATTAAAGAATCTTCATCCATATTTGCACCATAAATCACATCTTTATTTGATAAAAACCTTAACTCTTTATCCATTTGTAAAAATAAATCATTTTCAATATCTTCAAAAGTTTTAACAGGTTGTAATTCACTTAAGTGAGCCATTAAAGCTTCTGCTACAACAAGCATTGCAGCAGCTTCTTTAGAACCCTTTGATTGCTTTTTTAATTTTTCAATTTTCTTTTCACATTGTGTGATATCTGCATATATAAGTTCTGTTTCAATAATCTCAATATCTCTAATTGGATTTACATCACCTTCAACATGAGTAATATTACCATCATCAAAACATCTAACCATGTGTAAGATTACTTCAACTTCTCTAATGTTAGATAAGAACTGATTTCCAAGTCCTTCACCTTTACTAGCACCTCTTACAAGTCCTGCAATATCAACAAAATCAATAGTTGAATGTTGTATTTTATTTGGGTCAACAATTTTTGCTAACTCATCAAGTCTTTTATCAGGTACTGGAACAACTGCTTTATTTGGCTCTATCGTACAAAATGGATAGTTTTGTGCCTCTGCATTTTGTGCTTTTGTTAAAGCATTAAAAGTTGTTGATTTACCTACATTTGGAAGTCCTACGATTCCTACACCTAATCCCATTTATTTCCTTTTTTAATAATAATATATTAATTACAATAACCTTTTAAAGGTATTATTTAAAGCATATTATAAACGAAAAATGCAAAGAATTAGATAAAGTGGTTAGTATTTAAATTCTATATTTTGGTATTTAAGATTAAGAAAGTTTTTTTAAGTAATTTGAAGCTGCTTTAAGAGTAAGTCCTGATTTTGAACTTGCGTCAATTAATGTTTCTTGAGTATCTAAAAGTCTTAAAAGAACTTGATATTTATATTGTGTTGTCAATTTTGTCATTTTTTTCCTTTTTGTATAATTTTTGTATTTGAAAAGATAAAGCAATGCTTTATCTTTTTTTAATGTGAAATAAAAGTTAATTAAACTGTTTCAACATTTTTAGCTTGTTCGCCTTTTTGACCTTCACCAATTAGAAAAGTAACTTTTTGTCCATCTTCTAATGAAACTCTTCCATATCCTGTACTATTGATTTCACTGTAGTGTACAAATAAATCTTTACTATTATCTTCTAATTGGATAAATCCAAAACCTTTTTCATTATTGAACCATTTTACTGTTCCATTGTGTCTATTTTCCATAGAGTTTCCTTGTTAATACCTATAAAAGTATTGTATAAATTATTATAAAGTCAAAGTTTGAGTATCTAAATATTTGAGAGTTTTAATCAATGTAGTTATTAAATTAATATAAATCAGGTCAAAGTGAAGCTATTACAATCGTTAATCTTTAAAAGTACACACATAGTAACACAATAGTTTAACAATAGCAAGCTTTTTAGACTAAAAGGCAAAAGAATTGTTATATTTAAGATTTTAAATAATATAATAATTTATATTAAAATATAAAGGCTTATTGGTGAAACTTTTTATACTATTATTTCTATTTTATTATACAAATGCAGTAGAGCTTCAAGAACCTGAGATATACCAAAATAGTACTCATAATATAAAAAATTGGTATATGAGTGAAAAACTTGATGGAATAAGAGCATACTGGACTGGAAAAGAACTCTTAAGTAAAAATGGTAATAAAATTTATGCACCAACTTGGTTTACAAAAAATTTTCCAAAATTCGAGCTTGATGGGGAATTATGGACAAAAAGAAATGACTTTGAAAATATTCAAAACATAGTATTAGATAAAACACCTTCAAAAAACTGGTCTCAAATCACATACAATATTTTTGAAGTTCCCAATCAAAAAGGAGATTTCAAAAAAAGATTAGAAAAGATAAAAAATTGGCAAACAAAAAATAAAAACAAATATATAAAAATTATTCCACAAATAATTTGTAAAAATAAAAAACACTTAGAAAAACATCTAAATAAACTTATAAATTTAAAAGCAGAAGGAATAATACTAAAAAACCCTAAATTGTCCTATTTTGTAGGTAGAAGTAAAAATATATTAAAAGTAAAAAAATTTTCTGATATGGAAGGATTAGTAATAGGATTAAATAAACATGATGATGGAAAATTTAAAAGCTTAAAACTAAAACTTAAAAATGGAGTGATTTTTAACTTAGGTGGTGGTTTTACAAATAAACAAAGACTTAATCATCCTAAAGTAAATCAAATAGTAACTTTTAAGTATTATGGGTTTACAAAATATGGCAAGCCAAAATTTGCTTCATTTTTAAGAGTAAGAAGAAGCGAATAAACTTGCTTCTTCTTATAAAATTATTTATCTAAACTCTTTAAAAACTCTATAGTCATTCTAACACCCGCTCCTGATCCACCATAAGGATTATATCCCCAAGCTTTTTGAGCATAAGCAGGTCCTGCTATATCAAAGTGAATCCATTTATCTTTGTTTTCTTCACAAATAAAATTATCTAAGAAAATACCTGCTGTAATTGCTCCACCATATCTTGTGTTTGCAATATTACAAATATCAGCTACTTCTGATTTAATAGTTTTTCTAAGATATCTATTGAAATCTAAAGTTGTTGCATATTCACCTGATTTTAAAGCACTTAAAACAGCATTTCTTTTTAAAATATCACTATTTCCCATAATACCGGTAGTGTACTCACCAACACCAACTACACAAGCACCTGTAAGTGTTGCATAATCAAAAATATAATCAATATCTTCAATCTCATCTTGTGCATAACATAAACAATCAGCAAGAACTAGTCTTCCTTCTGCATCTGTATTTCGCACTTCAATAGTTTTACCATTTTTAGCAACTAAAACATCATCAGGTTTATAAGCATCTCCACCTACCATATTTTCAACTGCTCCAACTATTCCATGTACTTCATAAGGAAGTCCAAGTTTAGCAACTGCCCAAAGTGTTGCCATAACTGCACAACCACCTGCTTTATCAAGCTTCATTGTAACCATAAAATCAGCTGGTTTAAGAGATAATCCACCTGAATCATAAGTAAGACCTTTACCAACTAATACTATTTTTTTCTTTGCATTTTTTGGTTTATATGATAGATGAATAAGTTGTGACTCATGAACAGATGCTCTACCAACACTTAACATTGCATTCATGTGATTTTTTTCTAAAAAACTTTCACCATAAACTTTACAATCAATATCTGCATCATCAGCTAATTCTTTTGCTAAGTCAGCCATTACCATAGGATAAAAATCTTGAGGAGTTGAGTTTACCATATCTCTTGCTTTATTTACAGCTTTTGCTATAACTTTTGAGTCATTTAAAACTTCTTCAATAGCATTTTCATCATCTACTACAAAAATAAGTTCTTGTTTTTTCTTTTCTTTTTTCTCTGATTTATACTTATCAAAAGAGTAAGAACCAAGTAAAGCACCCTCAATTAAGCCTTTTGTATTTTCAATTAAATTACTTTTTGTTAAATCTACTTTTGCTGTTTTATACTTTGTAGATTGAAGTTTTTTTACAGCTGTTGCTATTGCAATAGCTATACTATCATAAGTATCATCTTCATAACCTACATATATCTTTTTCGATTCAGGAAGTAAGATAGAAGCCTCATCTACTGCTTTAAAATCTAAGCTCTCTAAAAGTTCTTTATCTTGTGTTTCTTCAATTTCATTGATTAAAATAATCTCTAAATCTGCTTTTATTTTTTTATAATTTTTTGTATTTATACTAATTTTCACTATTTATTTCCTTTCCTAAAGTTGTTCTTTCTACTTTTTTTGTTGCTTTATTAAAATAATATATTATACTTCCACCAAAAGCCAGTGCAAATGGTAAGGCAAAATACCAATGCTCTTTTGCCCAATGTAATAGTTTTAAAATCTCTTCACCAAAGTACCATACAGGAACAATTGTAATAGCTGCCCAACACCAAGCTGAAATAAGATTAATAAAGGCAAACATTTTAGCACTATATCTTGTAAGTCCTATTGAAATAGGAATAATAGTTCTCATTCCATACATATATCTTTGAATAAAAATAATAGGCCAACCATACTTTTTCAAAAGTAAATGAGCTAAAGCAAACTTTCTTCTTTGACCTTTAAATTTCTTATGCACATAAGACTTATTAAATCTTCCTATGTAAAAATAGACTTGATCTCCTGCAAAACCACCAAGTCCTGCAATAAAAATAGCAATATAAAGATTCATATCTCCTGTATGAGATAAAAGTCCAGCCATAATAAGACCAGCTTCACCCTCAAGCATACCCCATGCGAAAAGAATAATATATCCATACTCTTTTAATAAATAAACAAACTTATTTTCAAAGCCTGAAACAGGAGCATGATAGAGGTTATATCCTAAGTATGAAAAAAATGTTATTACAACTACAGCTAAAATTTTTCCTGAATGAGGTTGAAGTTTTTTAAAAAATTGTTCCATTAAAACCCTTAAAACTAATCGAAATTTAACAAGCTTTTTGCTTGTATCATATCTTTATCACCTCTTCCTGATAGGTTAATAATCACTGTTTTACCCTGAAATTTATCCTTTGCTTTTTTCAAATAAGCAATAGCATGAGAAGATTCAAAAGCTGGAATAATACCTTCTTTTTGACTTAACCAAACAAAAGCATCTAAAGCTTCATCATCAGTAACTGAGTCATATTGAACTGTTTTCATATCCTTATGATAAGAGTGTTCTGGTCCAATTCCAGGATAGTCAAGTCCTGCACTCATAGAGTGTGCTTCTAAAACTTGACCATTTTCATCTTGTAAAAGATAAGAGCATTGCCCATGTAAAACCCCTGGTCGTCCTTTTTCTAGAGAACATCCATGTTTATTTGTATCAAGTCCTAATCCACCAGCTTCAATACCAATACAAGTAACATCTTCATCTTCTATAAAATGTGAGAACATTCCAATTGCATTTGATCCTCCACCTATACAAGCAAGAACATAATCTGGAAGTTTACCTTCTTTTTCTAAAATCTGTTTTCTTGATTCATAGCCAATAATAGCCTGAAAATCTCTAACCATTAAAGGATAAGGATGTGGTCCTGCTACAGTTCCTATTACATAAAAAGTGTCTCTTGCATTTGTAACCCAATATCTAATAGCATCATTCATAGCATCTTTTAAAGTCTTACTACCTGATTCTACTGCTATTACTTTTGCTCCTAAAAGTTTCATCCTAAATACATTTAACTCTTGTCTTTGAACATCTTTTGCACCCATAAAAACAGTACATTCTAAACCTAAAAGCGCAGCAATAGTTGCACTAGCAACACCGTGTTGCCCTGCTCCTGTTTCTGCAATAATTTTTGTTTTTCCTAGTTTTTTAGCAAGAAGCCCTTGAGCTATTACATTATTTACTTTATGTGCACCTGTGTGATTTAAATCTTCTCTTTTTAAATATACTTTTGCACCTATTTCTTCACTAATATTTTTTGCATGGTAAAGTGGGTTTTCTCTTCCTACATAATCTCTTAAAAGTTCATTTACCTCAGCCCAAAACTCTTTATCAAATCTATATTTATTATATTCTTCTTCTAATTCTTTTAAAATTGGCATTAATGTTTCAGGTACATACTGACCTCCAAAAATGCCGAACTGTCCCAAATGATCTGGGTCATGTTTGCTTGGTTTTGGTATATAATCGTTCATATTTCTCTCTTTATACATCTAGCACTGAATAAACTGGTGCTACTTCTTTTAGTTTTTTTGCTCCATCTAAAATCTGAATGTTCATTAAAAAACACATTTCAACTAAATCAACATTCAGCTTATTTATAAGTTTTGCAGCAGCATAAGCCGTACCACCACTTACAATAATATCATCTATTAAAAGTACTCTTGCATGAGTATCTCCCCTAAATGCATCAAGATGTAATTCTACCTCATCAAAACCGTATTCTAACTCGTATTTTTCACAAACAGTTGTACTTGGAAGTTTTCCTTTTTTTCTAACAGGAACAAAACCTATTCCTAATCTATCAGCTAAAGCAGCTCCAAAAATAAACCCTCTTGAATCAATACCAGCAATATAGTCTAAGTTATAATCTTTGTATCTATCTTCTAAGTGTTTCATAAGTAAAGCAAAGGCTTCTTTGTTATTTAATAGTGTAGTAATATCTTTAAAAATGATACCAGGCTTTGGAAAGTCTTCTACATCTCTTATAGAGTCTAATAATAATCTTTTGTCATCTTCATTTAGTTTTTTTGAACCCAAAATATTTCCCTTTTTATTTTGATGATATTTAGGAAATATTTTAGCTAAAAGTTTATTATTGTTTTATAATTGCAGTGTGATATGAGGTTATTTTAGATTAAGACTTATATCCGTTTGGATTTTTAGATTGCCAATTCCAAGTATCTTCACACATTTCACTAATACCTTTTTTTGCTTCCCAATCTAAAACTTTCTTTGCATAACTAGGATCTGCAAAACATTTTGCAATATCCCCTGCTCTTCTATCTACGATTTTATAAGCTACTTTTTTACCACTTGCTTTTTCAAAAGCTTTTACCATATCAAGAACACTATAACCATTACCCGTTCCTAAATTTACAGTTAAAACCTCTTTAATACTATCAATCTTTTCTAATGCTTTTACATGTCCTGTTGCTAAATCTACAACATGAATATAGTCTCTAACACCTGTACCATCATGAGTATCATAGTCTCCACCAAATACACTTAAAAACTCCCTTTTCCCAACAGCAGTTTGGGCAATAAATGGCATAAGATTATTTGGTATTCCATTTGGATCTTCCCCTATAGTTCCTGACTTATGAGCTCCAACTGGATTGAAGTATCTTAAAAGAACTATTTTAAACTCATTATCAGAGATATAAACATCTCTTAATATCTCTTCAATGAAATATTTTGTTCTACCATAAGGATTTGTAGTAGCTCCCACTGGAAAATTTTCTTTTATAGGTGTTGAATGAGGGTCTCCATAAACTGTAGCAGAAGAAGAAAATACTATTTTTTTACAGTTATGTTTTTTCATAACTTCAAGTAAAACTAAAGTACCATTTATATTATTATCATAATATTCTAAGGGATTAGAAACAGACTCACCTACAGCTTTCAAACCTGCAAAATGTATAACAGAATCTATCTCATACTTTGAAAAGACCTCATCTAAAGCATCTTTATCTCTAATATCACCTTCTACAAACTCAATTTCTTTTCCTATAATTTTTTCAACTCTTTTTAAACTCTCCTGTGAAGAGTTACATAAGTTGTCAAAAACTACAAAATCAAAACCTGCTTCATGTAAAGAAATACAAGTATGACTTCCAATATATCCTGCTGCCCCTGTTACTAGTACTTTCAATATTTTTCCTTTTACTTAATAAGTTTGGTATTATAATTTATTATTTATTACTTTGTCTTTAAATTCTTTTTTATCTAAAATATTAAATAAAAAAAGGAAAGAAAATAAGTAAACTTTATTATTTTAAGATTCACTAATTTAGTTTAGCTTATGGTCAAACTCAGGAACTATCTCTTTTAAAGCTTTTATTTTATCTTTTTTTACAAATAATTTATCTATTTTTTCATTCAATTCATCTATATCAAAATAAGTTGGAGAAGCTACTGTGATTGACTCATACTCAGTTTTTTTATCACTATCATTGATAAGTAACTCTTCATATAGCTTTTCACCAGGTCTTAAACCAGTGAATTCTATATCAATGTTTTCTTTACCACTTAAATCGATCATTTTTTTAGCTAAATCAACTATCTTTATAGGCTCTCCCATATCCAAAATAAAGATTTCACCACCTTTTCCAATACTTGCTGCTTGAAGAACAAGCTCACAAGCTTCTGGAATAAGCATAAAATACCTTGTAATATCAGGATGAGTTACAGTAATAGGTCCACCATTTTCTAACTGCTTTTTAAACTTAGGTATTACACTACCACTACTACCAAGTACATTTCCAAATCTAACTGCTACTATTTCTGTATTATCAATAGTATTTTTATTTTGTGCATAAAGTTCACAAATACGCTTTGTTGTTCCCATAACATTTGTAGGTCTTACAGCTTTGTCAGTTGAAATAAGAACGAACTTTTTTACATTATATTCAACTGCTAAATCAATACAATTTTTAGTACCAATGATATTATTTTTTATAGCATCTTCAATATTTTCTTCTACAAGCGGTACATGCTTATATGCAGCTGCATGTATAACTATATCAATCTTATGATTTTCAAATACCTCTTTTAAACTATCTTTATTAGAAACAGATTTCATAACTGAATTTATTTTATATGAAGATAATTCTTCTGTAATACTATAAAGGTTAAACTCACTGTGATCTAAAAGAATAAGTCTTTTTGCTCCAAACTTAGCACATTGTCTACTTATCTCGCTTCCTATACTACCACCTGCACCTGTAATAAGTACTGTTTTTTCTTTGATAAAATTTTCTATCTTTGATTTATCTAAATCTTTTGGATGTCTTGCTAGTAAATCTTCTACTGTTATGTCTTTTAGTTGTTTTTGCTCTGAAAATTCACTTGTTAAAGTATTTATTATTTTAATATCATGTATATCTAAAATATTTAAAGCTTCAATTATCTCTAAAAGTTTTTTTTGAGAATACTCTTTTGCAATTATTATAGCTTCTATATTTTTAACCTTTACTACTTTTTGAAGTTCACTTAAATGATAAACTTTTAAATTCATAATAAAGGTATTGGCTAAAAGCTTATTTTCATCTAATATTGCTACAGGTGAATAATCTATGTTTTTTGAATCATTTAATATGGATTTAACTGAACTATTTGCTCCTATAATTAAAGTATTCTTGTAATTTAAACTTTTATTACTTTCTAAAATTATTCTTTTTGATAATCTAAGCAAAGTAATAAAAACAACTGAAAGTGAAAAATCTATTATTATTACACTTCGGGGAAAAGGTTCAAGGGCATCTTTAAAAATATAAAATATAAAAATAAAAACCGTATAAGATAATATATGAGCTATTAAAAGTTTTTTTACTTCATATAAAGAAAAAAATCTCCATGCTGTTCGATAAAGTCTAAAATAAACAAAAGACCCTACTTTTATAAAAAACAATATAAAGAAAAAGAGCAAAAAGGATTCAAAAAAAGCAATTGGTATATCGAAATTAAACCGTAAATTATAAGCTATAAAAAAAGTACTTAAGGATATTAAAAAATCTGCAAATAAAAAAAATACTATTCTTTTAAAAGGTGTAGGACTAAATAACAAACTATATCCTTTCAAACTTTTTTTTACTATCTACAAACTTCATAATAGCATATAAAACTATTAAAACTACCAAAAAAGTAATAGCGATATTTGGAATAAAATACACAAGTGTAAAAATAAATATATTTAATACAATCATAAAATTAGTAACTTTAAAATGACTCCATCCAGACTGAGTAAGTCTTTGATAAGCATGTTTTTTGTGAGCTTGACTTAACTTCTCACCATTTAATTTTCTTCTTAAAAGTGTAAGTGTTGCATCAAACCAAAATACTGAAAATAAAACTATCCATATCCAAAAGTTTGTACTTTCAATATTTGAATAATATATAGTAAAAATAGCTATATTATACCCTAGAAGAGTACTTCCTACATCTCCCATAAAAATCTTTGCTTTATTAAAGTTCCAATATAAAAAGCCTAATACTGCCACACCTAATACAATAAATATACTGTTTGAAAAAAGCAAAAATCCGGAAAGACTTAAAAACACAAACTCACTTCCCACATAACCATTTATTCCATCTATAAAATTTGTAAGATTTATAAACCAGATTATCATAAAAAAAGCAAAAATATTTGTAAAAACACTAAAAGATATATCAAAAACACCAAAACTTAATACATCAAAACCACCTAAAAAATAAAGACCTAAAATAGCAACTGATGATTGAACCATTAGTCTAAGCTTTGGACTTAATTCATATAAATCATCAAAGAAGCTAACTATACTGATAACAATTCCAACTAACAGTGCATAAAAAAGATTTGCCTCTATCTCATTTGTAAAAAACAAATACAACAAACCTATCAGCCAAGTAACTGAAATAGCAATCCCACCACCATGTGGAGTTGGAATAGTATGAGAACTTCTTTCATTTACAGTTGCAACTAGTGACTTTTTTATTGCATACTCTTTTATAAGATATGTAAGACTAAAAGATATTAAAAGTAAAATTATATAAATCAAAGCTTTTCACCTTTTATCATAAATTCTATCCCCTTTTCAACACTAACTAGATTTTTAAGTCCTAATTTCTCTTTTGTAATACTATTATCTACTTCCAAACTTCCATAAAGTCTTTTATGAAATGAAGGCTTAACTATCTTTAATAATGTTTCAAAAAAAGGTATTTTTATTAGATATACTTTTTTATCTAAATTTTTTGCTATTAATTCAATAAGTCTAGTAGTACTTAAAGGTTCATTATCAGAGGCTAAGAAAATTCCTGATTTTTGTTGAGTGATTACCTCATCTACTAAATGGCAAAGGTTTCCTATATAAACCATACTTCTTTTATTTTCTATCTTTCCAAAAGGTAATATAGGAATTTTCTTTGTAAGATTTACAAGGTTTTTGATATTTGCTTTTACTCCATATCCATACACTATTGGTGTTCTGATGATACTTACTTTAAAATTTTCATCTTCTAGCTTTTGAAGTTCAATTTCAGCTTTTAATTTACTCTTACCATACTCATCTTCTGGAATATACTCTCTTTCTTCTGTGTATACACCGTCTGTCTCTTCACCATAAACTTTTACAGTACTCATAAATACAAAATATTTTACACCTGACTTTTTTGCTTTTTTTGCCATTTCTAAGGTTTGAGATACATTTACTTTTTCGTATTCTTCTTTACTTGCTCCACCCATTTGGTGAACTAGTGCAGAGAGATGAAAAACTATATTTATATCACTACAATCTAAATTATTTATATCATCTTTCAGAAAACTAAAGATTTTTATTTTGTATTTATCTTTATATTTATTTATAAAATAGTTTCCAACAAATCCTGATGAACCAGTGATTAATAATTTTTTCATACTTTACCTTCATAAATATCAAAATGTTTTTCTATAACTTTATTTATATCAAACTCTTTTATAGCAAGTTTTCTTCCTGCTTTGCCCATACTATTTCTTAATTTATTATCAACTATTAATTTTTCTATACTTTCAGCTAAAGATTTTGAATCTTTTAAATTACAAAGTAATCCTGTAATATTTGACTCTATAGCATCTCTACATCCAGTAACATCTGTAGTAACAACAGCTCTTCCACTAGCAGCTGCCTCTATAAGAACTTTGGGTAATCCTTCTCTGTATGATGGAAGTACTACTATATTTGAATCACTAAATACTTTTGATATATTACTTCTAAAACCATATACTTTAATACATCCATCTTTTTTTATTTTTTCTATATCATTATTGTTTAAACTAGCTGGATTATGAATATCTATGTCACCATATAGCTCAAACTCTATTTTTGGTAATTTTTGTTTTATAATTTTCGCAGCTTCTACATACTCAAGTACACCTTTGTCTTTTAGAAGCCTACAAGCCATAGATACTTTTATATTTTCATTATTTTCTTCTATGTATTTATATTCACTTAAATCAACTCCAGAACCTCTTATTAAAGTAATAGGCACTTTTACTATAGAATTTACTACTTTTTTATCATCAGGATTTTGCACTATTACATGAGAATTCTTTCCTCCTAAAGCAAATCTATACATTATTTTTATTAAACCTCTTACTATCGAAGCTTTAAACCCCTGTTTTATAAATATAAATCCAAGTCCAGATATAGAAAATACTTTTTTATGAATATTTAAAAATCTTGAAGCAATTCCACCATATAAAACTGGTTTGATAGTAACAAAATGAGTAATATTTGGACTTATCTCTTCTAAAATCTTATGTATTTGTCTAAAAACTTTTATTTCTCCATTTATACTTACTGCACTTCTCGATAAATTAAGAGGATGAACGATCAATCCTAACTTTTCTAAATACTCTTTTTTATCAGTTATTCCACAAGATATATGAACTTCATAATCTTTGTCTAAAGCTTCTAAGGCTAAAGGTAATCTATGAGATATAAAAAACCAATCCACATTTACAATAAATAGAATTTTTTTAGTCAAGCCACTTTTCCTTCCACATCTGATACATCAAAATAAACCAAATAGTTGTACCTATATCAACTCCATCATAAAATCTTTTTTTTAACTGTGTTATTTCTTCAATATTAAAAATATTTTCATCTAACTTTTTATCATCTAAATATTTTAATACTAAAGGCTTTAACTCATCTCTTAACCATTCATTTAAGGGTATCTGAAATCCTGATTTTGGTTTATCAACTAATTCTTTTGGCAAATATTTATAAAGAACTTGTCTAAGTAAATATTTACCTTGTCTATTTTTATATTTTATATCAAATGGTACTCTTGCCAAATACTCTATTATCCGATGATCGATCAAAGGTTCTCTTCCTTCTAGACTTACACTCATTGTTGCTCTATCTACTTTGGTAAGCACATCGTCATTCATAAAGAGTTTATAATCAACAGCCATCATTTGATTTAAGAATTCTATATTTCCAACCTTTCCCCATTTTTTAAATAAATCTTGATTTTTTTCAACTTTTAAAAATCTAATAATTTCATTTTTATCTACATAACTACTTGCACTTTCAAACATCTCTTCTAAGCTACTGCTATTTATCGCTCTTTGAAATTTTGTATATTTATCTTTAATATTTGTTTGTTTTAGTTTTTTTGGTAGTTTTTTATTTATGTATTCAACATTATTTACACTAAATAGATTTAATCCAGTTTTCAAAACTTCTCTTTTGAAACTATTTGAGAAAATACTTTGAAACCTATTTAAAAAAAAGTATTTACTATATCCACAAAAAGCTTCATCTCCACCATCTGCACTCAAAGCTACTGTTACACTTTGTCTAGCAAGTTTTGATACAATCATAGTAGGTAAGGCAGAACTATCTCCAAATGGCTCATCATAGTAAAATGGTAAACTTTCTACTAAGTCTAACATATCACCATTCTTCATATAATATTCAGTATGATTTGTACCCAAATATTCTGCTATTATTTTAGCATGGTTTGCTTCATTGTACTTTTCATTATCAAAACCTATAGTAAAAGTATTTATCTTTTTATCTTGCTTTTTAGCTAATAGTGATGCAACAAGTGAACTATCATATCCTCCACTTAGAAATACTCCAACAGGTACATCTGACACCATTCTTAAATCAATTGCATCATCAAGTATTTTTTCAACATCTTTTAAAATTTCATCTTCATTTTTAGCAAATTTTTCTTTTAAATAAAAATCATTTACATCCCAATACTTTGTAATCTCAAATTTTGAATTATCAATTTTGAATTCTAAATAATGTCCTGCTTCCAATTTAAAACAGTTCCTAAATATAGTGTATGGTGCAGGTATATATCCAAATTGAAAGAAGTAAGGTAAAACTTCTAAATTTTGGTTTTTTTTAAAATTAGGATTCTTATGAAAAGATTTAAGTTCAGAAGAAAACATAAATTGATTTTCATCAACATAATAATAAAGAGGTTTCACCCCTGCTCTATCTCGTACTAAAATTAATTTATTTTGAAGTTTATCAAAAATAGCAAAAGCAAACATTCCTATAAACTTATCTATACATTTAACACCCCATTGTTTATAACTATAAAGTATCACTTCTGTATCACTATTAGAAATAAACTTATACCCTAAGTCTTCAAGCTCAATCCTAATAAATTTAAAGTTATAAACTTCTCCATTAAAAACTATCACATATTTTTCACAGTCACTTACAAAAGGTTGATGTCCTTGTGAACTTAAATCTTGTATTGATAATCTGTTATGTCCAAAGTGAACTCCACTTTTTTCATCAAAATACACACCATCATCATCAGGACCTCTGTATGATTGAATTTTAAGCATATCATTTAAAATATCTAAATTTTTATTTTTATCTATAAAACCAACTATTCCACACATATTATCTCTTCATATTGTCTTATTATCTCTTCAATTCTAAAATCATTTGTTTTTTGCTTAACTTTATACTTATAATCTTCTCGTAGATTTTCATCACCTATTATCAAATTCATTGATTCTTTCATTTTTTCTAGATTTTTTACAGGTGTTAATATGCCATACTGTGATAATTCTATATTATTTTTTAGTTGAAAATTTACATTACTATCTGGAGCTAAAATTTCTCTTGGCCCACTCAAGCAATCAGTACTTATTACACAACATCCACAAACCATTGCTTCAGCTAATACATTAGGAAACCCCTCACTATTAGAACTTAATACAAATAAGCCACATTTTGATAAATATTTATATGGATTATTATCAAAACCTAAAAAAATCACTCTTTCATTTAACCTTAACTTATTAACTAAGTTTTTCAAATTAGCTTCTTCTTCACCCTTACCTAAAATATAAAGCTTATATTCCTTGTCTTCAATTTTAGAAAAAGCATTTATAAGTAAACTATGGTTTTTTCTTTTTCCTAAAGTTCCAACAGTAATAATACTCTTATCTCTATTAATTTCATAAGAAACTTCTTCACTAGATAATTGCTCAATTTTTTCTATATCATAAGGATTATAGATAACTTTTTGATCAATACTAACACCAAAGTTTTCGATTAAATCATTTTCAATAGCTTTTGATACAGAAATAATCTTGTTAGCTTTGTTATATAAATTTTTTATTAAAAGTTTACTTATTCTTGAAGAGAATGAATTATCTTCATACATAGAACTTGCTGCTATCCTTTCACTTATTATGCATTTATGATTAGATAAATATTTTGTTAAAATATTTACATAATTAGCTCTATATAAAAAACTAACAATTTGAGAAAAATTATAATTTTTTATAACTTTACTTAATTTATAAGAAATTATCGGTAATCTTAATAATTTAACTATTCCATTTTGATTTGATTTTTCATTTAGACTTATAATATTAATTCTTTTATCTAACACATAAGATATTTTATTTTCCATTAAAATCAAATGACATTCATATTTTTCTACAAGATTATTTAACAGTGTACATACAACTCTCTCCGCACCACCACCATCAAGAGAGTTTATTAAAACTACTATCTTCTTATTCACTTAAAACCTTTTTTAATAGATTTTGATAAGCATTTAAATTATCATCATAATTACAAATTTTTAGTAAGTGTTTTCTTGCGGATTTACCTATTTTATTATCATGATTATTTTCTATAATAAAATTAATCTTTTCACTTAAACTCTTACTATCACCTGAGACTGATAATCCTCCGGTTACACCATCAATTATTAAGTCAAAAGCACTTCCAACAGCTGTAGTTGTAACCACAGGGATTTCTAATGCCATAGCTTCATTTACTGTAAAACCCCAACTTTCCATTTGTACATTTGCATCTAATCTAAATCTAGTTGGTAGAACAAATATATCACAATTTTTATAGTAATAAGGAGCTTCATTTGATAAACAGCTTCCTAAGAAATGTACCCTATTGTTTAAACTCATTACATTTACTAAGTTTTCACACTCTTTTTTGAATTCACCATCACCTATAACTATAAGTTCATACTGTTCATTTATTTCAGGCATTGCTTGGATAAGTAAATCCAAGCCTTTATATTTTACAATTCTTCCGAGATAAAGTATCTTTTTTGCAGTAGTTGTATTTTCAAGTTTCTCTTTTATCATTTTATCTATATTTTCATCATTTACATACTCTTTTGTATCTAATGTGGTATTATATGCTATCTCTATTTTTTCTTTACTAAATCCAAACTCATCTATGTAAAACTCTTTTGTACGACTACCTGCAGCTACAACACCATCAAGACAATATTTTATCAAAAACTTCACATAAGGATAAATCTTTTTGTATTTATTTACCTCTTTTGGATATCTCCATAGCTCATCAAAAACTATGATTTTTTTTCCCATAAGTTTTAATAACGGAGTAAGAAGTAGATATGGTACACCTATAATATTTGAAAAAATAAATACTTTATAGCCTTGAAATGGTAGTTTCAATAAATCTAAAGAAAAACTATCTATAGGAAAATCATGTAACTCTTTTGCTTGTATATAATCTATATTTGTATTTTTTAAAATTCTTTCAACTTCTTCTCTTATATGTCCATTATCTTTTGACATATCTTCCGACCAAAAGAACTTTATATTTAAATTTTTAAAAAGTTTTTCAAAAATTCCTTCCCTATATATTCTAATAGCAGGATGAATATATACTATTTTATTTTTTACATCCATTTTTCATACCACATCTCAAACATTAATAAAAACCAAAGTTTTTGTACATTTTCTCTATTACCACTTAAATAACTATCTCTTAATCTTATAACTTCTTTTGAATTGAACAAGCCTTTTTTTTCAATTTTCTTTTCATCAAGATAAATCATAAAATACTCTTTTAGTTCATCTCTAAACCATTCAGTTAAGGGTACTCCAAATCCCTGTTTTGGTCTATCCATCATTTTTTTTGGTAGATATTTATGAGTTATTTGTTTTAGAAGCCATTTTTTATCCCCATCTTTATATTTTAGACTTGATGGAAGCAGTGAAATAAATTCTATAATTCTATAATCTAATAAAGGTTCTCTTCCTTCCAAACTCACACTCATAGTAGCTCTATCTACTTTTGTCAAAATATCATCTACCATATATGTTTTATAATCATTAGCTAACATTTGATTTATTTCATCATTTGTATCAGCTATTTTAATATCAAAATTTGTCGATAAATCATCAAAACCAACTTTTAGAAGTTTGTCTCTTTCTTTTTTTGTGAAATATTCACTAGTATATTTCATAGCTTCTACACTATTTTTTGCTTTTAAAATAGCATTTATTTTCTCATATCTTGTTGCAAAATTATAAGTTTTATTTAAAATAGGTATATGTTTTGGATTTATCTTGTCCATTCCAACACTAATTAGAAATTTTATACTATTAGGAATAGAATTAAATTTATTGAAATATTGCAAAGTTGTTGTATATTTACTATATCCTGCAAATATTTCATCTCCTCCATCAGCACTAAGACTTACTGTTACATCTTTTCTAGCTAATTGACTTACGAGTATTGTAGGTATTGCACTACTATCTCCAAAAGGTTCATCATATATTTCACTTAATTTTGGAATAATTTCTAAAGCATCTTTTTGAGTACAATAATATTCTGTATGATTAGTACCTAAATAATTTGCTACATTCTTTGCATAAGGTGCTTCATCAAAACCTTTTTCCTTAAAACCTATTGTAAAAGTATTAATTTTTTCGCTTCTACCACTTTGTAAAATTGCTGCAACTGCACTACTATCATACCCTCCACTTAAAAAAACTCCTACAGGTACATCAGATACCATTCTATATTCAAAAGAAGACTTTAATAATTTTTCAGTTTTTTCTATCGCTTCATATTGAGATATATCTAGTTTGGGCTTATTATAAAAATCTATTACATCCCAATATTTTTTTTCTTCAAATTTTTGTGATTTTAAATCTATTTCTATATAGTGACCTGCTTTTAATTTATATGTATTCCCAAATATACTATATGGTTCTGGTATATATCCAAATTGTAAATACAAAGATAAACTACTTTTATTTATCTCTTTTTGAAAATTTTGATGTTTATGAAAAGATTTTAGTTCGCTTGAAAAAAGTATCAAACTGTCTTTTTTATAATAATAAAATGGCTTAACCCCAGCTCTATCTCTGATAAATATAAGTTTATTAGACTTTTTATCATAGATTGTTATGGCAAACATACCATTAAACTTGTCAACTGCTTTTATGCCCCACTGGTAATAAGACTTAAGTATCACTTCTGTGTCACTATCAGAATCAAAAATATACCCAATATTTATAAGTTCTAGTTTTATTTCTTTAAAGTTATAAATCTCACCATTAAAAACTATAACAAGATGTTCAAAAGACATAGGCTGATGTCCATGTGCTGATAAATCTAAAATAGAAAGTCTTCTATGTCCAAGTGCTATTTGTGAATATTCATTTTCATCGTAAAAATATCCACTATCATCAGGACCTCTATGATGAATAACATCTGTTATATTTTTTAAAATATCAGATGATGATTTTTTTGAGAAATCACAAAAACCAGCTATTCCACACATTATAATATTACCTTACATATCATTTCTTAATCCCATATCCAAATCCTTTTTTCTTAGCATACAATATTTCATCAGGAACAAGTCCCTCAAATGCTTGTTTTAATATAAGCTTGTTATTTGCTCTACCATTTTTTCTAGCTATTTTTCTATGAGCATCAATTTTAAATGCCATTTCTACAACTCTATAGTCCAGAAATGGAGCTCTTGATTCAATACTATATAACATGGGTGGTAAATCTGAACTTATAGTAATTGAGTGTGCATTTTCACTCATTAGCCCTATCCAATTTGAATTATCTATATAATTGTTTGTGGTAATTCTTTCTGACCAAAAGTCTATCAAAGCACTATAGTCAAAATCATTTAAACCTTTTTCTTTAGCTTCATTACCATATAGATAGCCTTTTCTTTTATGATTTTCTTTTTGTGCAAGTTCAAACATAAGTTTAAAATCTACTCTAAAACTAAAAATTTTCTCAAAAATTTTTAAAAAACTATTTGGTAAAAATTCTATCATTTTAACAATATCTGAAAAAAGAAGCTGTTTATTTGCTCCATCATATCCATAAAAAATTTCATCAGCCCCTATACCACTCATAACTACTTTAATATTCTCTTTTGAGATTTGTTCATAAAGTCTTGCTGCATGAGTTAGAGGAAGTAGTCTAACTTCTTCTCCATATATAGTCATCATCTTATGATATAATTCTTCTTGTAAATCTCTATCATATTTAAATACTTTTAAAGGTACATCAAAAAGCTTTGCTACTCTTTTGGCTCTTGACAACTCTTCTTCATCTGCTTTTAAAGTATATGCTTTTGGTTTAAGACCATGTTTCACCATAAGACCAGTAATGATACTACTATCAACACCACCACTTAAAAGTGTTGCTATTTCAACATCTGATCTTTCACGAATTCTTACTGCATCATCTATAATATTATAAACATCATCTTTTTTCAGATTGTGGTCATATTCAAAAGAAGGAGTCCAATAACACCATTTTTTTACTATTTTTTGTTTTTTTATTATCATAGCATGGGCAGGTTCTAATCGCCTTAAACTTTTATATTTTGTATATGGTTCAGGTATATGAAGATAATTTCTTAGATAGCTATATGCTATACCTATCTCATCTGGAGTATCATCAAATATTCCTATACTAAAAAGTGCTGCAAGTTCTGAAGCAAAATAAAAACCACTGCTATGTTCAGTATAAACAAATGGCTTTTTACCAATCCTATCTCTTGCACAAAATAGAGTTTTTTCTTGTTTATCATAAAGAGCAAATGAAAACATACCATTAAACCGTTCTATACATTTTTCACCATACTTAATATAACTAGCCAATAAAACTTCTGTATCACTACAAGTTTTAAATTCATATTTCAATTCTTTTTTTAATTCAAGATAATTATAAATTTCACCATTAAATACTAAACTATACCGCCCACAGTTAGATATAAAAGGTTGATTAGCATTTTGATTTAAATCTATAATAGCAAGTCTATTATGACCAAGTGTGATATTATCTAATGTTATTTTTGAACTATTATCTGGTCCTCTATGAAATTGTTGTGCAAGTATTTTATTTACATATTTTTCTTGAATTTGAATACTATAGTCTGACCAAATTCCTACTATACCACACACTATTTCTTCTCCACTATATACCAAAGGGAAGGATACATTTTACTAATTTTGAATATATTTACAATATATTTAGACAAGGAATACTTATTAATTAACATAAACAAACTTCTTAAAAATTTGAACCTAGGACTTAAGTTCTCTGGATTTGAAATAATATAAGGAATTTTATATTCTTCATAAGCTGAGTAATAATTAACATTCAAATACTTAAATATTCTTTCAAACATTTTAGGAGTTGTGAAGTTCAAGTGATCAACAAATTTAGGATCCTTTTTAAACAACTTGGCTATACATTTAGTTAATAGCTTAGTGGATAGATATGGTAACATTGGTATTTTTAAATGAACTTCTAATGGAAACAAATAATTAGGTGTTTCTATAAATATGTAACCATCATTTTTTATTACTCTTTTTAATTCCCTTAGAGATTTCAATAAATTTTCTTCATTCTCTAAATGTTCTCCTACATCCTTCATTATTATAAAATCAAAACTATTATCTTCAAAAGGCAAATCATAAATATCACAAGTATCTATATATAACTCATCATCAGTAACTTTATTCATATTTTTATATTCTTTTGCCATTTCCACTGCTGTTTTGTCAATATCAACACCTGCTATAAAATCAAACTTTTTTGAATTATATAAAGAAAAAAGCATTCCTCCCATAGAACATCCTACATCTAAAATTGTTCCTTTAAAATCAATTTTATAGTGTTTGAATAAATTATCAAGTTCTTTTACAATATAATTTTGATTAGCAAATAAATTCAAAACATTTTTTTCATTTACAATATCTTCTTTATAATGACCTTTATTTTGTTCATTTAGCCATACTTCATATAATTTATTTAGTTTTTCCATTAAAAACTCCCTTTTGAACAAATTTTCTTTTTAAAATAAACAGCATAAAAATCAAAGGTATTATAATTCCTATAATAAATGCACTACCACTTCTAACAAAAGCAAACATATTTATGTAAATATATACTGCAATAAATATAAATACTACGTTATTTTGATATTCTAATAATACTGTTAAGTATTTTAAAAAACTACCTATAAAATACATTACCACTAATCCAGCAAATAACCCAAATGAGTAAATTATATCAACCAGTATGGTAGAAGGTAATGTAATTGTAGGTTTTCCTTTTATATTAAAACTATCTGGTGCCAAATAATACTGCATTTCTAAAATACCTAAATTGTAAGGTTTTTCTTCCCATAAAAACCTAGGTACATAATTTAAAAAGTTTGAAAAAGGCTCTAATATGTTTTTACCAAGAAGTATTTCCTTTAAATCTGTTTTTTCTAAATATAATGCAAGCCAGTGACCTTCAAAAGTACTTACAATAATTTGGTTTAATTCTAAAACTCTTGATATAAAAATTGATAGTGAAAATTCATCAACAATAATATATCTTATTGATTGCATAATACTTGATAAGAAAGGCGTAATAAGAATAACTCCTAGTAAAAGATAAACAGAAAAATGTTTTTCTCCTTTACTTTTCATTACAAATAAAAATAATATAGAAAACACTAAAATAGCTAAATTTCTTCTTGTACCTAATATTACTGTAGAAAATATTATTGTTAATATTAGTGATAAAAATATAAATATACCTATCTTATCAAATTTTTTTACTTTAGTATTAAAACTATATAAATAATAAACTATATAAAAGAAAAATGAATATATATAAAGACTTTTCAAAACAGTATTTAAACCATTACCATCTGAATATTCAAACATATTAATCCTATTTGAATTTACTAGAAAATCTATTATATATTCATATAACAAAAAATAAAAAAGTAAGATTGAAACTATAGAAAGCAGCTTTAATCTAAATTGTGATATTTCTAAATTTAAAGTATAGCTATTTGTTGAGGGAACAACCCTATTAAAACCAATATAGGCAAAAAGCCAATATACTGAGGATATTAATGTTGAATAAATGAAATACACTGATGATGGTTCTTTTGCTATTTGTAGACTTAAACTATCATCTAAATATAATAATAATGGGTTTAAAAAATATGTTATGTAATAAAAATAAGTAAACACCCAAAAAAGTGATATTGTAACATTTTTTAATTTATTTTGCTTTATTTCTTTATTAATTAAAAATAGAATTAATATTGTAAAACATAAAAAAATAAGAATAATCATTTTACTACTCTTTTAAATATTTTTAAACTATTTAAACGATAGAAATAAAAAGTAAATAAAAACCCTATTAGCCATCCAATAATTGGAGCTAACTCTTTAAACTCGTTAAAAAATAAAACTATAAATACAATTTTAAATGCCAATTCAATAAACTGTAATATTGTAATATTATTTAGACCATAAGTATAATAATTTACAGATAAGTAAACCCGTTGCATTATAGACAAAATAATTACAAATGAAGATATGATATACATATATTTTAAATAAGGTACTTTTTCAGAACCTAACCAAATATTTAAAATAAACTCACCTAAAAAAGTATATAGAGCTGCAATAATTATTGATAGAATAAAAACTTTTTTTTCGAATAAGCAAAATTTACTATAAATTTCTTCTTTATTTTTTTTTATATTTTTTGCTATAGTAGCTTGCAAAGGTTCACTTATTCTCCAACCTAACATTATTATTGTATTTGGTATTTTCCAAATCAATAAATATATACCAGCATTTTCACTTCCATATAAATAGTCGATTAAAATCACATCAATTTGTAAAAGAAGTATAGTACTTATACCATTTATAAAATATTTAATACCATCTGTCAAAAAAAGTTTTTTAATCATCTTTTTTGAAATATTTTTTTTTGAAAGCTTTACTTTTATATTGATGTTAAAATATAAAAATACAATTATATATACTAAAACAACACTAATCAAAAGAGATAAAAAAATACTTGATAAAGTATTTAGATTCAAAAAAACAAAACTACTAATTGAAAAGATCATAAATAAAAACTGCTGCAAAAATCTAAAAAAAGCTGTTTGATACTGTTTTAAATTAGAAATTAATATCTCATAAAAAGGTATTAATGAAAAACTCAAAAAAGTAAATAGTCCAAAATAAATAAAGCTTAAGAAATAATCTTCTTTTGAGATATAACCATATAGCCATATTATGAAAACAGATATTAAGCCATAAGACATATTGACAATAAAAGATAAAGTAGAAATATCAGGTTTAATGTATTTATATTTTAAAAGGTTTTTTGTGATACTTCCACTTAACCATCCAATACCAATATCAATAATAGATTTAAGACTAAATAATAAACCAAATACTCCTAAAGCAGCAAGGCCTATATATTTTAAGATCAAAGGTATAAGAACAAATCCAGTAAGAATATTACTAGCAATTGTTAAATAACTAAAAAGCACATACTTTTTATGATCGCTTAGGTTCTTTAACATATTAATTTATAATCTTATTAAAATTTTCATTCCATATTTCCGGAGAAAATTTTTTATTAAATAAATCAAGACTATTTTTTTGCCATTCTTTATAGTTTTCAGTAGCTTCTATTATTGAGTTCTTCAACTCTTCATAGAGACCAAAATAAAATTCTTTATGATTTAAATATCTATTATGAAAGTCTTTTATTCTTAAATCTACACAATTTATCACTTTATTATCATTTAAAAGCGTAGGTTTTAATATAGGATGATGTAACAACTTACCATTATAGTTGTTTTTTACTATTTCAGGTGTTGCGTAAGTATTTAATGTAATTATTCCCATACCAAAAGACAATGCCTCTAGTAATACTATACCAAATGATTCATAAAATGATGGGAATAGCATAATATCCATTTTAGGATAAATTTCATTTATTAATCTTGTTCTTGACTGAGGAGGTAAAATAGTAATTCTACTATCTTTTTTATATCTTAACTTTTCTTCATTACTCAGATTTGAGATAAAAGTAAGTCTAATATTTTCTTCTTTAATATGTGTAAATGCTTCAAGTAGTTCATTCCCACCTTTTCCTCGACTGTTAAGTCCTACAAAAATAAAATTAATTACTCCATTGTTATTTCTATTATTTTTTTTATAATTACTTGCCATATATGGATAATTTATAAAACTTTTTTTTTCAATATCTTTTCCATATAATTCAATGGCATGATTCATACAAGTTTCAGATAAATAAGTAACTTTATATGCTTCATTTAATAACTTCTTTATTTTGTCTTTATTCCTCATAAAACTATCTAAATGATAATAAACAGGTGTGTAAGGATTGTCAAGCTCTAAAATAAAAGGTTTTCTACTATTTTTTGGGAAAGCACCCCACATATAAAGTAAATCTGCACTTGATGAAATATTAAGATCTACTTTTTGCTTATTGATTAGCCTCTTAGAAGCTTCATATTTTATTTTATTAATAAAAGATTTTGAATTTGACCTAGCGTAAGTTTTTATAGAACTTTGCTGTTTTACTTCAGCAGGAAGTAAAACACAACAAGCATCATTTGCATGATTTGGAGTATCCCACATTCTTTCTCTAGAAGTCGGTCTTATGTTAAAATAAACCTTTTTTCTTGACAAAACTAAAGACTCCCATCAACATTATCAATAATAGATTTAATATCAAACACGACAGCATCGTTATTATTTGATAAATCCAAAGTCTTAAACTCATCATGAGCAACTGCCACTACTATCCCATCATATTTTGATGTATCTATATCTTTTACTAAATCTAAAGAATATTCATATTTAACTTCTTCTTCATCAGCCCATGGATCGTATACATCTATATTACATCCAAATTCTTGTAACTCTTCTACTACATCAATAACCCTTGAATTTCTAATATCTGGACAATTCTCTTTAAATGTGATTCCTAGCATTAATACATTAGAACCTTCAATCTTATGACCTTTTTTAATCATTAGTTTAATAACTTGATTGGCCACATAAATTCCCATATTGTCATTTAGTCTTCTTCCTGCTAAAATAATCTCTGGGTTATATCCTATTGATTGTGCTTTATGTGTTAAGTAATATGGATCAACTCCAATACAATGTCCACCAACTAAACCTGGTTTAAATGGTAAGAAGTTCCATTTTGTTCCTGCTGCTTCTAATACATCATTTGTATTAATTCCAAGTTTATTAAAAATAATTGCTAATTCATTTACAAATGCAATATTTATATCTCTTTGAGAATTCTCAATTACTTTTGCAGCTTCTGCTACTTTAATTGTTGGAGATAAATGTGTTCCTGCTGTAATAATTGATGCATATAAATCATCTACTACTTTTCCAATTTCAGGAGTTGAACCAGATGTTACTTTTAAAATCTTAGTAACTGTGTGTTCTTTATCACCTGGATTAATTCTCTCAGGTGAGTAACCACAATAGAAGTCTTTATTAAATTTTAATCCTGAAACTTTTTCTAAAATAGGAACACAATCTTCTTCTGTTGCTCCTGGGTATACAGTTGATTCATAAATAACAATGTCATCTTTTTTAAGTACTTTTCCTACTGTCTCAGATGCTTTAATTAAAGGAGTAAGATCTGGTCTTTTATTTTTATCAATAGGTGTAGGTACTGTTACTATATAAACATTTGAATCTTTAATATCTTCAATATTACAAGTAAATTTAATTTTATTATTAATTGCTTCTTGAAGTTGTTCTTCATTTAGCTCTAATGTTCTATCATATGCTCTTGATAATTCATCAATTCTTTCTTGATAAATATCTAATCCAACTACTTCATATTTTGAAGAAAATGCAGCTGCTAATGGCAGTCCTACATACCCTAGACCTATTACACATATCTTTGCATTTTTAATATCTAACATTTACTTTTACTCCCATTATTGTTATATCCAAAAAATTCTAAATACCAATCAACAAAGTTATTAATACCTTCTTGTATTGGAGTTGCTGGTTTATATCCTAAATCTTCTACTAAGTCACTTACATCTGCGTAAGTAGCTGGTACATCACCTGCTTGTATTGGCTTCATGTTTTTTTCTATAGTTTTATCTAATTTATTTTCTATTGCAGTAATAAAATCCATAAGTTTTACTGGGTTATTATTTCCTATATTATATACTTTATATGGGGCTGATGAAGTTGAAGTTTGTCCTGTTTTACCATTCCAAAATTCATCTTTTTTTGCTGGATTATCTATAACTCTAATAATCCCTTCAACTATATCATCAATATACGTAAAATCTCTTAGCATTTCACCATTATTAAATACATCTATTTTACTTCCTTCAAGTGCTGCTTTAGTAAAAAGGAAAAGTGCCATATCAGGTCTTCCCCATGGTCCATAAACTGTAAAAAATCTAAGTCCTGTAGTAGATATGTCAAATAGATGAGAATAAGTATGAGCCATAAGTTCATTTGATTTTTTACTTGCTGCATATAGTGAAATAGGATGATCTACGTTATGATTCGTGCTAAAAGGTAGTTCTTCATTTAATCCATATACAGAAGAACTAGAGGCATAAGATAGGTTTTTTACACCATTATGTCTACAAGCTTCTAATATATTCATAAATCCTATGATATTAGAGTCCATATATGCATCTGGATTTGTTAAAGAGTATCTAACACCTGCTTGTGCAGCTAAGTTACAAACTGTATCAAACTTTTCTGATGCAAACAATTTCATCATAGAGTCTTTGTCTTCAAGGTTTAGTTTAATAAACTTATAGTTTGAATTAGTTTTAGAAGTTAAAAGTTTTCCATATGGTATATCTTTTCCATCTTCAAGAGTATTTATAATCCCTCCTCTTTGAAGTCTTCCATATTTTACATTTTGATCATAATAGTCATTTATATTATCAAGTCCTACTACTTCATCACCTCTTTCAAGTAGTTTTATAGCTAAATGACTTCCTATAAATCCTGCTGTTCCTGTTACAAGTATTTTCATATTTTAAATTACCTTTTTTAATTATCACTATTAAATATATCTCTAGTATATACTTTATCTTGAACATCAAGTAAGTCTTCACTAAGTCGATTTGCTACTATTACATCTACTTGCTTTTTAAACTCATCTAAATCTTTTACTACTTTTGAGTTAAAAAACATTTCATCTTCTAAATTGGGTTCATAGATTACTACTTCTATTCCCTTAGCTTTTATTCTTTTCATGATTCCTTGAATTGCTGAAGCTCTAAAGTTATCACTTCCTTCTTTCATTATAAGTCTATATACTCCTACTTTTTTTGCAGTTTCTATATTATCAGGATTTGAAGGTATTAGATTTAGTTTCTCTATTATACTTTGGGCTATAAAATCTTTTCTTGTAGAGTTTGCTTCTACTATCGCTGATATTAAGCTATGTGGTACATCTTCATAGTTTGCTCTTAGTTGTTTTGTATCTTTTGGCAAGCAGTATCCACCATATCCAAAGCTTGGATTATTATAATGATTTCCAATTCTTGGATCTAATCCTACACCTTCTATTATTTGTTTTGAATTTAGATTATGAGCTAACGCGTAAGAGTCTAATTCATTAAAATATGATACTCTCATAGCTAAGTATGTATTTGAAAATAGTTTTATTGCTTCTGCTTCTGTAGAATCAGTAAACAAAATATCTATATTCTCTTTTATTGCTCCTTGAGCAAGTAGTTTTGCAAAAGTCTGAGCTCTATCACTTTGTTCACCTACTATTATTCTTGAAGGGTATAGATTATCATGTAAGGCTTTTCCTTCTCTTAAGAACTCTGGTGAAAAAATAATATTACTTGTTTTAAATTTTTTTGATATTTCTTTTGTATATCCTACTGGTATAGTTGATTTTATAACCATTGTTGTATTTGGATTTATTTCAAGCACATCTGATATCACATACTCTATTGATTTTGTATTAAAATAGTTTGTTTCTGGATCATAATCTGTTGGTGTTGAAATTATTACAAAGTCTGCATTTTCATAAGCTTCTTTTTTATCTAATGTTGCTTTAAAATTTAAATCATCCCTTAGTAGGTATTCACTTATTTCTTTATCTTCTATTGGTGATTTTTTATTATTTAGAAGTTCTACTTTTTCAGGAATTATATCTAATGCTATTACTTCATTATGTTGGGCTAACAGTATTCCATTTGATAGACCAACATATCCTGTCCCTGCTATGGCTATTTTCAAACAACTTCCTTAACTGTATAAATAAATGTTATTCTATTTAATTTTTTCTTATGATATGGTTAGATAATATTTTGATCAAATAAACAAAAATTATTTACTTTTCTAACTTATAATAATTTCTAATAATTTTTTTTAAAACAAATAAAAGATATAATAAAAAAAACTTTTATTATTACAAAGGTAATCATGCTAATACTTGGAAGAAAATATAAATTTACTAAATTTGAAAAACAAAGACTTAAAAATAAGAATATAAAAACAACTATTATCAGATATACAGATAAAGAACCTAATGAGGTTCTAAAAGAGATTAAAGAAACTCTAAAAAAAAGAAAATGTAAAACAATAGTACTAAATACAAAAGCTACAGTAAATGATGAAATTATTAAATACCTTACAAACTTACAGTTCACTCAAAATATATCTATGATAACAATAGAAAAGTTCATGGAAAAATATCTAGAAAAGTGCTACATACCAGATGACCATAAAGACCTAGCATACTTAGAAAATATCAAACCTTTTAATACTTTCCAATATATCCAAAAAAGAATTATAGACTATATAGGAGCTATTACACTACTTCTTATCTCATGGCCTATACTTATCTATGCAAGAAAAAAGATAAAACAACAATCTCCAGGAACTAGTATGTTTAAACAACTAAGAGTTGGTAAAAACAACAAAGAGTTTAAATGTATTAAGTTTAGATCTATGAGACTAGATGCAGAAAAAGATGGTGCCCAATTTGCTAGTCAAAATGACCCTAGAATATTTGCTTGGGGTGAAACTATGAGAAAAACAAGAATAGATGAAGTACCACAAATACTAAATGTCTTAAAAGGTGAGATGCACTTCATAGGACCAAGACCTGAGAGAAAATACTGGATAGAACAGTTTGAAAAAGAGATACCATACTACAATGAAAGACATCTTATAAGACCAGGTATTACAGGATGGGCACAAGTGATGTACCCTTATGGTGCAAATGCCCAAGATGCCAAGCAAAAACTTATGTATGATTTATACTATATCAAATACTGGAATGCTTGGCTTGAGTTAAAAGTAGTTTGGAAAACTATTTTAATAGTTTTAGGAAAGAAAGGGGTTTAATTTAATAAAATCAACTCTTCTTCTTTAGATAAAAATGACATCTATTTATTAAAAAATTATGTTACTAAAAATTGAATTTATAGTCATTTTAATTATAAACTTGTAGTAAAACAAATACTTTTGTCAAGAAAATCTTCTATCCTCATTTTACTATTGTATAGTTACTTTGATATATAAATTTCTTCATATTTTTTACACATATTAACAAAATTAAATCTTTCTTCTAAAAGTTTATACTGACTTTCTATTATTTGTGAATATGTGTTTTGAATATTTTCAATATTAATGAAACATTGTTCAATATTGTCAAATAAAACACTATCATAAATATCATCAGAAACAATCAAAGAGTGAGCTTCTATATTAGATAGAATTATTGGTATTCTAATAGCCATTGCTTCAAGTACGGAAATAGGTAATCCTTCAACCCTTGACAATGATAAAAAAATATCATTGTCTAATAAAAATTCATTAATATCTGAGATCTTTCCAACAAAATTTACTTTTATATTGTCATAATTTTCAGCATCATTTATTACTGAATTTTTCAAATCAATATCTTCAATACCACCAGCTATATTGAATACATAAATTTTATTTTCATTTTTAAAGAATTTAAAAAGTTCATTAAGCTTATCATATCCTTTTCTATGTTTTACATTTCCTACAAGTGCAACTTGTATTTCTTGTTTTTTTAAATCATAATTTTCTTTTTTATGAAACTTCTCATAGTTAATACTATTTTCTATCACTACAAGTTTTTCACCAAATACCTTTTGAAATTTATCAAGATCTTGTCTTGACACAACTACGATTTTGTCGAAAACTTTTTTCATAAAAAACTGATGAACTTTGCCAACTAATCTATTTTTCAGCCCAGATTCATAGTAAAATTCATAATTGTTTCTAAGACTTGCTACCAACTTATTTTTTTTCAAAAAACCAGTGTAAACTAAAAAGCCAATGATAATATCTGAACCTTTTAACTGAGTTTGTATCACGTCATAATTATTAGATTTTAAATAAGAAATCAACTCTTTTATTACTTTAAATAATATACTTATCGATAAAGACTGTTCAGTAATATTTATAACTTTACCATTATGTTTAAAATCCCAAAAATCTTTCTGAACATTTGTATGTCCCCACATAGTTAAAACATCAGCATTTTTAAAATAGTTTTCATTCATTCTTTTTATAGATGCTTCTGCTCCACCTATTCCATTTGAATTTAAAATATATAATATTTTTTTCATTTTTTAGTTACTTTACCTTTTTCAAAAAATTTATTTTTATATTCTTCAACACTCATGATTTTTTTACATGGTGTTCCCACTGCTATACAATTTGATTCTACAGATTTCGAAACTATACTTCCAGCACCAATCACAACATTATCACCTATAGAAACATTAGGTAATATAATACTATTTGCTCCAATAAATACATTATTTCCTATTTTAATTTCACCTAATGTATTGATATAATTAGATTTCATTTCATCTAAATTTCTAAGTACAAATGCCCCTCCATCATGATTAGAAAATAATACACCAACAGAAATAGTCACATCTTCCCCTATAGATATTAAATATGGCTCACTTCCAAAATCAACTTTACTCATAAGTCTAAAATTTTTTCCTATTTTCATGCCATTTCTTTTTAAATCTTTTATGTAAAAATATCTGTATATTTTAGATAAAAATTTAAAAATATAAGTAAAATACATTTTATTATATGGTTTTTTCATACTTAACTCCTAACTTTTTATACTCACTAACAATCGTTTCAATCTTAAATCTTTCATAATATTTAAATTCTATTTTTGGGTAAAAATCTAATGCTTCTTCTATTTTTTTACTTAAATATATCATATCATCAACTGGAACCAAGTAGTATGATAAATCATCTATTAATATTTCACTTGGTCCACTCTTACAATTTGTAGATATAACTGCTGTTTCACAAATCAAAGACTCAATTAAAACAGTTGGCAAACCTTCATACTCAGAACATAATACAAATAATGAGGCATTTTTAATCCATTTATACGGATTTGATTGCCAACCTAGTAATTGCACATTTTGCTCAATTCCTAATTTTTTTATTTGTTGTTTCAAAATATTTCTTTCTTCCCCATCACCTAAAATTATCAAATTATATTTATCTTTTATATCTGACTGATTATAGGCATTGATAAGTAAATCTTGCCTTTTTAGTTTCAATAATCTTCCAACATGTATAATATAAGGTTTTTCATACTCAATCTTTTCAATTGATTGTTGTCTTATATAGTTTATATCAAATGGATTATATATTGTGACAATATTATCTTTATTTAATGTGAAATTACGGACCAAATCATCTTTAACACCTTCTGAAACAGCAATAAGTTTTTTACTTTTTAATATCAATGAAATAATTATTTTCATAATACCACTATATTTTTTAGAATAATTACTATGAATCACTCCATAATGATTTTTTACTTTAGATAACCAAGCTACATAGTTAGAAAGTTGTAAATGTGAAGTAAATAGATCAATTTTATCATCTTTTTCGATTTTAGTAATAACTTCTTTAAGTTTTTTTACTGCTTTAGGTAGAAGTAATAATTTTTCTACTTTATCTTTTGGCTTGTCTTCAAATAGATAATGTACAATGATATCATCAGGTAATTCGTATGCATTTGCATTACTTTTATAAATAAGTATAAGATGCACATTGTAATTTTCTTTTAGAAATCCTTTGCAAAGAGTCAAGACTACTCTTTCAGCACCTCCATCAGATAAGCTATTAATAAAAAAAACTTTTGTCATATTTTAAATCCTAATTTTTGTAGTATAAATTCTATTTTGTTTTAATAAAACTATAATTGGAAGGACTCCCAATACAAAATATGGATACTGAAAGATAAATAATTCTTGGCTGAAAGAGAAAATAAATAATAACCAAACCAAGAAGATATAGATCTTATTTTCAAGAGAAAAGGCCTTTATAAAAAAACATAAAAATAAAATAAAAGCGAATAGTCCACTATCTGCAAGTATTGCGATAAATGAATTATGAGGTTGAACATACCAATTCCCACTAAATAAAAAATTTGACCTCACACTTGTAACACCTGAACCTAATATAGGATTATTAAGAAAAGAATAAAAAGCAATTTCCCACATCTTAAATCTAGTTGACATTGTAGATAGTGTCATAAATATTTCATATATATAGTATGCACTAAAAGCTATCAGCGAAATAAATAATATAGTATACGGTATTAATAATTTCAATTTTTTTGCTATAAAAAAAGATAAAATAATAAAACTTGCTAAAATTATAGTTTTTGAGAAAGACAATATAACACCTACAAATGATAAAAGGAAAACAAATAAAACTAGAAATCTATTTTTAAAGAGTATAAAAGTTATAACAAACCAAAGCATCATACTAAAGGTAGCATAGTTTGGGTCTTCAGCATAACCTCCTATTCTAGTACCGATAATAGATAACTCAAATTCTTCTAACTCTCTCACATTTCTAGCAAAAGGCAATTCTTGTACACCTATATATTGAAGAATCATAGATAAAAAAAGAATTAACCCCGATACAAAAACAACTATTCCAATTACCTTTAAATTTATTTTTTTCCAATATAAAGCAAATATAGTTACTGCCAAAAAGTTATAAATATATAATAGAATTACATTTATTAAGATATCTTCATTTGGAGAGTAAGGATTAAAATACCATTTACTATTAGATAAAAATACGATAAATATAAATAACATATAATATATAATATTTTTTTTAGTTCCATAAATAACAATATTTCTTGTAAAAAGAATATTAATAAATTTAAATATAAGTAGATATGCAAAAATTGGTAAAATCAAAAATCGTAAATCTATAAAAGGAACAAACTCTCTATTAAAAAGCAAAAATATATACAACGCAATTGAAATTTGTAGTAACATTTTAATTTTTAATAGAATTAAATAAAACTTCTTTAGACTGTTTTATTTGATTAAATAATTTTAAATCAACACCTAAATAATCTAATTCACAATTAATAAATTCAAATTCTTTCATAGAAGACACTAAATTAGTATCTAAATTTAGTAAACTCAATAAACTTGTAAGTCTATTTGATTTTTTACCAGGTGCTACTGCAACAAAAGATTTTCTAAAATTTATAGAAAAGCAAACACCATGAAAAGAATCTGTTATGATAAATTTTGCATTAGCAAAATAATCTATAAACTCTTTTGGTCCTGCATCTTTTATATGAATATCAACATTCGCTAGGGGGAAAAATGACTGATCTATTGAGATTACTTTCAATCCTAGTTTTTTAGAAAAATATGCAACTGCTTTTTTTAAAAGTTCGCTTCTTGGAGCAGTATATAAAAGTATATAATCTCCATAATTATTATGTTCTTTTAACTCAAAAGTATCAAGCCACTCTTGCTTATTTAAAAGTAGTGTTGGGTCTAAAACATGATTGATTTCTTTATCTTTTATAAAACTTTCTAACATTTCTTTAGCATCTTTTTCTCGTACTGACACTAAATCAAAATCATTTAACAGCTCTTTTACTTCCAATTGTTCATTTCCTGTCAACTTGTGATGTCCAAAACTAGAGGCATATGATAATTTTTTAGAACCTTTTTGAACAAATTTCAAAAAATAATTTGCATCTATTTTCTTTTGTGGTGTTGCAATTTCTGGATTCCATATTTGATCACTACCACAAACATACACATCAAATCCATTTGCCTTTCCATCTATCAAATCCTTACTTGAAAAATTGTTTGTTAAATTCATATATGATGAAATAAAACTATTAAATTTTTTTACAGCTTTATATCTTGAAAATATTCTCAAGATATCATGAATAATAAATTTTAAATTTGCTATTAAACCTAATGATTTATGATATCTAATCAAATCAAGACGAAAAGAGATATATCTATTATTATAATCTATAATTTTAGACTCTCCAATCTCCGACAACACTTTTTGTGTAGCATATGCTTGAAGAACTGCTCCATAATTGTTTGCTCTGTGAACTGTAATAATTGCTATTTTCATGACTTATTTCCTAATTTTCAATTCTGAATAAATTTCTTCTATAGGTCTTCTTACAGATGCACATATTTTATTTATTTCATCTGGATAACCTACTGCTAGGACCATTATAATAGTATGACTATCATCAATATTTACAGCTTTTCTAAAATCTTTATCTTTTTGTGGTGTTTGACTCCAATTTAAAGGACAAGATGCAACCCCTAATGAATGTAATGAATACATCAATGTCATTGATAATAACCCTCCATCTATCCAGTGCTGATAATGCTCTTTTCCTGTAAAGAAGCCTTTTAAATCTGTAGTTACTACTATATAATTTGGAACATATTCCCCAAATGGCTTATTGCCACCCTGATAAGTTGTAATTTGTTTTTTCACATCTGTATCATCTGTGTAATAAATATGCCAAGCTTGTCTATTGCATACAGAAGGTGTCTTTAGTGTTAATTGTATTGCTCTATCAATAACTTCCTTTGAAACAATTTCATTTTTGAACTCTCTTAATGAATATCTTGAATAAAAAAATTCTTCTGGATTATCAAGTTTTCCTTTATAAAAGTCATGTAATGTATACTCAAAAGCTCCATGATTATCATCTGAAATAAAATTTATATCTTGTAATAGTTTTATAAATTGCTTTGCTTGATCTGTTTCTCTATTTTCAGGTAGATCAAGAAACTTGTCAAGCACTTGTTTACCAGCCTTATCATGGTATGTGATTATTCCAGACTTTTTAGCTACAAGAAGAAGATTTAAAACTTTTTTTGCATCTTTCCATCCAGAAGTAGGATTTCGTTTTTTATAACTAAGACTTTTTTCTAAACTATGGTAAGTCATAACCATTTGGTATGAACGAATTTCAGAATCAAATAAATCTTCTCTGTATCCGCTATAAAAAGCATACCTTTTTATATCATAGAAAAATCCATTTAAACCTTGTAACAGTCTATATATAGTTCTAACATATGGTCTAATTTTTTGCCACATTGCTTTTTCCTTTAAAATTAAATATATAATTGTTCACATAATATAAATACAATATAAGTAAAATCAAATTGCTTATTACAGTAGATATTGAAGCACCAATAGCTCCATAAAGTGGGATAAGAGTAAAATTTAAAATAATATTTAGAACAGCTACAACTCCCATAAACAGAACTTTTTTCTTCATATGCTCTTCTGTTACTAAAACTGCACCCGCACCATAAGCAACACTGGATATAGGAATATTTAAAGATGCAATTTGAAATAGTGCTATTGAATCTTTATATTCTGCACCAAAGAATATCATTACAATAAAATTACTAGTAAAAAAAACTAAACACATCATTATCAGTCCAAATAAAAGCATTATTTTAGTAGTTTTTAAATATGTACTATAAAATTTTTCTTTTTCATGATTAGCCCATCTATGATATTTTGGCAATAGAAATTTATTGAATAAATTTGATGGGAAAATTAGAATAGCCATTAACAAAACAAACGCTACATTGTAAAAGCCACTTTCAATATCCCCAACTAAATATTTCAACATAATCAAATCACTTTGATAATAAATAAATCCAAAAAAAGTTGCTAGACCAAATGGCAATGCTCCTTTAAAAATTTCTTTTTGTGTAGGAATATATGAATTTTCAATATTTTTTTTATGATGTCCTTTTAAATCAATCAAGCCATTTTTAAGAGAATATAATTGCTTAATGCTAAAATAAATAAAAATAATTCCTACGAAAGAATAAATTAAAGCTGCCATAAATACATCAAAGTGGAATGGTAATACAATTACGATTATAATAATAAATAATCTCAAGAGGTTTGGTATCAATTGCCATAATGCTAAGACTTTGTATTTTTCTTCAAGTTGAAATTTCGAACTTACTATTTCTATACCTATTTGTCCAATTAAAAATAAACTTAATAGAATTAAAACTTTTGTTGTATCAAAATCATGTGGTCCAAATAATGCCCAAATCAGTAATATAGCAATAATGATAATTGTACTAAAATATATAAACTTTATTGAAGGTTGAATTAATCTTAAAGCATTCCAGCCTTCCCTACCAAATTCTTTTAACCAAAATTTAGAAACTCCAAATCCCGCTAAAAGAGTAAGAAGCATTATTGTTGCAATGGAAGATGAAAATAATCCAAATGCCTCAACTCCTAATTCTCTTGCAAGAATCATGTAAATTAGAAATGAGCTACCTGACGCAAGTAAAGAACCAGACCAGATAAATGATAATGATTTTAGAGCATTTTTATAATTCATTATTTACTATAAAATCCCTTGTACCAAGCCACAAACTGCTCAATTCCATCAGCTAAATTCGTACCTGGCTTGTAATCAAAGTCTTTGATTAAATCATTAGTATCTGCATATGTAGATACAACATCTCCTGCTTGCATATCCATGAAATTTTTCTTAGCTTTTATTTGAAGTTTATCTTCCAATGTCTCTATAAATTCCATCAATGATACAGGTGCATTATTTCCTATATTATATATCCTATATGCTGCACTTGATATATCTGGACTAGGATTTTCAGGATTAAAGTCTTGTGAAGATTTTGCTGGATTATCAATTACCTTTATGATTCCATCTACTATATCTTCTACATAAGTAAAGTCTCTACTCATATTCCCATGATTAAATACTTTTATAGCTCTATCATTTAGTATTGAATCTGCAAATAACATTGGTGCCATATCAGGTCTTCCCCATGGTCCATATACAGTAAAAAATCGTAGACCTGTAGTAGAAATACCATAAAGGTGAGAATATGTATGTGCCATCATTTCATTTGATTTTTTTGTAGCTGCATATAGTGATACTGGATGATCTGTATGATCACTTGTTTTAAATGGTTGTGATTTATTTAGTCCATATACTGATGAACTAGAAGCATAAGATAGATTTTTTACATCATTATGTCTACAAGCTTCTAGTATATTCATAAATCCTTTTACATTACTATCTATATATGCATGAGGATTTTCTATTGAGTATCTCACTCCTGCTTGAGCAGCTAAATTACATACTGCATCAAAGTTTTCTTTTTCAAATAAAGCATTTATTTCATTTGTATTTGATAAATCCATTTTTATAAATTTATGTTTTGGATAAGTTTTAGATTGAACTAGTTTATTAGAAGAAATTTCATCTCTTCTAATACCTAACTCTTCAAGTCTTGCATATTTTAAATTTACATCATAGTAGTCATTAATATTATCAAGACCTATTACTGTATCACCTCTATCTAAAAGTTTTTTTACTAAGTGATATCCTATAAATCCAGCTGTTCCTGTTACTAATATTTTCATTTAATGTTTTATCTTTTTATTATCAAAATGTTTTATCATGTCAATTACGGCATATCCAATACCACCAAATACAATTACAAAACCTATTGTTAAAACAATTGTTTCCATTATAAATCCTCCAAGCTATCTATTTTGTCCATAGCCTTTTTATTAGTAAATAGTATACCAATAGTTATAATTAATAAACCTAACAATACCAATATAATTTGAAATAAGCTTAACTTTTCTACATTTGTAAATAAGTATGCTATTAAAGATATATCTGTAGCAAATAATAGTCCAAATACAACTTTTAACCACCCGATTTGTTCTTTGATTTTATCAATTTTTGGCATTTATTCATTTTCCTATTAACATTATATCAAGTTTTAACTATCACTATTAAAAATATCTCTAGTATAAACTTTATCTTGAACATCAAAAAGATCTTCTGATAACCTATTTGCTACTATCACATCTACTTGCTTTTTAAACTCATCTAAGTCTTTTTCTACTTTTGAGTTAAAAAACATTTCATCTTCTAAATTGGGTTCATATATTACTACTTCTATACCTTTTGCTTTTATTCTTTTCATTATTCCTTGTATTGCTGAAGCTCTAAAGTTATCACTTCCTTCTTTCATTATAAGTCTATATACTCCTACTTTTTTTGCAGTCTCTATATTATCAGGATTTGAAGGTATTAGATTTAGTTTCTCTATTATACTTTGGGCTATAAAATCTTTTCTTGTAGAGTTTGCTTCTACTATTGCTGATATTAAGCTATGTGGTACATCTTCATAGTTTGCTCTTAGTTGTTTTGTATCTTTTGGCAAGCAGTATCCACCATATCCAAAGCTTGGATTATTATAATGATTTCCAATTCTTGGATCTAATCCTACACCTTCTATTATTTGTTTTGAATTTAGATTATGAGCTAA
>NZ_JBMOVW010000008.1:0-96729 GCF_049472155.1 Arcobacter rhizosphaerae
TTCTTTAGAAATAAAGGATATGATATTTAAAAACATAATGTTAAAGTCTTAAAATTTTTCTAGCGAATATTTAAATGAGAGTTTAAATATAAACTAAAAAACGAAACAATTTTAAAAACACAACTTTTTTATTAGATGTAGCAATATATTTAATAAGATAGTAGCCAAGGAATAATTATTCAAAACGGTGAAGTAATGTAAATTACTTTATCAACAAAAATAAGCTATTAAGGGCTAATGGTGGATGCCTAGACTGTAAGAGGCGAAGAAGGACGTACTAGACTGCGATAAGCTACGGGGAACTGTCAAGAAGTTTTGATCCGTAGATTTCCGAATGGGACAACCCAGCATATAGAGATATATGTTACCTTTCGAGGGGCGAACGTGGCGAAGTGAAACATCTCAGTAACCACAGGAAGAGAAATCAAATGAGATTCCGTTAGTAGCGGCGAGCGAACGCGGATTAGGACAAACCCAATGCTTGCATTGGGGGTTGTAGGACCATAACATGAGACTAAAGAAGATAGAAGAAATAGTTGGAAAGCTATAGCATAGAAGGTGATACTCCTGTAATCGAAATTTTCAATAGCTCTAATGGTATCCTGAGTAGGTCGGAACACGTGATATTTTGACTGAATCTAGGGGGACCACCCTCTAATCCTAAATACTACTTACAGATCGATAGTGAACAAGTACCGTGAGGGAAAGGTGAAAAGTACTCCAGTGAGGAGAGTGAAATAGAACCTGAAACCATTAGCTTACAATCATTCGGAGCCCTATGATTTATCAGGGTGACGGACTGCCTTTTGCATAATGAGCCTGCGAGTTGTGGTGTCTGGCAAGGTTAAGTCAAGTACGAAGCCGTAGCGAAAGCGAGTCTTAATAGGGCGAATTAGTCAGATGCTGCAGACCCGAAACGAAGTGATCTATCCATGAGCAGGTTGAAGCTGGTGTAAGAGCCAGTGGAGGACCGAACCGGTGGGCGTTGAAAAGTCCTCGGATGACTTGTGGATAGGGGTGAAAGGCCAATCAAACTTCGTGATAGCTGGTTCTCTCCGAAATATATTTAGGTATAGCCTTGTGTAGTAGCATATAGGGGTAGAGCACTGAATGGGCTAGGGCTGCTTACCGCGGTACCAAACCCTATCAAACTATGAATACTATATGTGTAATCACAGGAGTCAGGCGTAGGGTGATAAAATCCTATGTCGAGAGGGGAACAACCCAGACTAACAGCTAAGGTCCCAAAGTCATATCTAAGTGGAAAACGATGTGGAGTTACTGTGACAACCAGGAGGTTGGCTTAGAAGCAGCCATCCTTTAAAGAAAGCGTAACAGCTCACTGGTCTAGTGATTCTGCGCGGAAAATATAACGGGGCTAAGATATGCACCGAAGCTTTAGACTCAAGTTTACTTGAGTGGTAGGAGAGCGTTCTATTCAGCGTTGAAGGTGTACCGGCAAGGAGCGCTGGAGCGGATAGAAGTGAGCATGCAGGCATGAGTAGCGATAAAAGAGGTGAGAATCCTCTTCGCCGAAAACCCAAGGTTTCCTACGCGATGCTCGTCATCGTAGGGTTAGTCGGGACCTAAGTCGAGTCCGAGAGGGGTAGACGATGGCAAATTGATTAATATTTCAATACCAACAAATAAGCGCGATGTGGGGACGCATAGAGTTAATCGAGCACACTGATGGAATAGTGGGTCGAAGGACGTAGGCTGTAACTTAGGCAAATCCGGGTTACATGAAGCCGAGATCTTACAGGCTCTTGACACTCTTCGGAGGAGATAGAGAATCGATGATACTGTCGTGCCAAGAAAAGCCACTAAGTATATTATTTGTTGCCCGTACCGTAAACCGACACAGGTGGGTGGGATGAGTATTCTAAGGCGCGTGGAAGAACCCTGGTTAAGGAACTCTGCAAACTAGCACCGTATCTTCGGTATAAGGTGTGCCTACTTTGGTATAGAGATTTACTCTCAAAAGCTAAAGAGGTTGCAACAAAGAGTCCCTCCCGACTGTTTACCAAAAACACAGCACTTTGCTAACACGTAAGTGGATGTATAAGGTGTGACGCCTGCCCGGTGCTCGAAGGTTAATTGATGATGTTAGCATTAGCGAAGCATTTGATCGAAGCCCGAGTAAACGGCGGCCGTAACTATAACGGTCCTAAGGTAGCGAAATTCCTTGTCGGTTAAATACCGACCTGCATGAATGGCGTAACGAGATGGGAGCTGTCTCAACCAGGGATCCAGTGAAATTGTAGTGGAGGTGAAAATTCCTCCTACCCGCGGAAAGACGGAAAGACCCCGTGCACCTTTACTACAGCTTGACACTGTAGCTTGGATATTCTTGTGCAGGATAGGTGGGAGGCTTTGATTCATAGACGCCAGTATATGATGAGCCATCCTTGAGATACCACCCTTGAATATTTGAGTTACTAACTGTGTATAATTATCTTATACCAGGACAATGTCTGGTGGGTAGTTTGACTGGGGCGGTCGCCTCCTAAAAAGTAACGGAGGCTTACAAAGGTTAGTTCATGGCGGATGGAAATCGCCAGTTGAGTATAATGGCATAAACTAGCTTGACTGTGAGACATACAAGTCGAACAGAGACGAAAGTCGGTCATAGTGATCCGGTGGTTCTGTGTGGAAGGGCCATCGCTCAAAGGATAAAAGGTACGCCGGGGATAACAGGCTGATCTCCCCCAAGAGCTCACATCGACGGGGAGGTTTGGCACCTCGATGTCGGCTCATCGCATCCTGGGGCTGGAGCAGGTCCCAAGGGTATGGCTGTTCGCCATTTAAAGCGGTACGCGAGCTGGGTTCAGAACGTCGTGAGACAGTTCGGTCCCTATCTTCCGTGGGCGTAGGAAAGTTGAGGAGATTTGTCCCTAGTACGAGAGGACCGGGATGAACGTACCACTAGTGTACCAATTGTTCTGCCAAGGGCATCGTTGGGTAGCTATGTACGGATGTGATAAGAGCTGAAAGCATCTAAGCTCGAAGCCAACTTCAAGATGAACTTTCCCTGAAGATCCCAGCAAGACTAGCTGGTTGATAGGCTAGGTGTGTAAGCGTTGTAAGACGTTTAGCTGACTAGTACTAATAGATCGTTTGGCTTTTTTTAATAAATTTCTTGGTTTACTATCTTATTAAGTATATATCTGTTGCTTTAAAAAACTTGTTTTTTAAAGGGAACACTACTTAATAAATGTGTGAATTGTTTCACAAAGCGTTTCCTTGAAAAGATGAACATCTTTTTAAGAAGCTCATTTAAGACTTTAACATTATCTTTACACTCATTACCCTAATGTGAGTATAAAGAGTTTATTTGAACTTTTTATACTCATATTGCTGGTGGTTATAGAGAAGTGGAAATACCCAGCCCCATTCCGAACCTGGAAGTCAAGCACTTCATCGCTGATAATACTGCAGGTTTCACTTGTGGAAACGTAGGCCGCTGCCAGCTCTTGAGTTTTATCTAAAAGCTTTTATCTATTTGAACTTCTTTACAGTTCCTTTAGGTAGAAGCTTTTTTTTTAGCCCACTTTCTTTACCTTTACCTATTATTCTCTTTTTTTATTATTTTTTATAGTTTTATTGCCTCTTTTTTATTTTATTTTTATATAATAAATAAAAGATATTGTCTTTTATCTACTTTTTTAGGAACTTACTTGTTAAAAAGATCTATTTATAAAGTTTTAAATGTATTAACTATTTTTCCCCCTCTTTTAATAATATTGCTTTCAATTATTATCACAAGTTATTTAGTTTATGAAAATCAAAAAAAATTTGAGAAAGAATCATTTTTATTAAAGAAGGAGTATCTTAAAGATAGTAGACAGAAGATTTATGAAGATGTGAATAATGCAATTAAATATATAGAGTATGAATATGAAGATACAGAAGAAAAGCTAAAACAAAATTTAAAAAATAGAGTTAATGATGCTTACTCTATAATTAAAGGTATTATTAAAAACAATCAGAATCTTAATAAAGATGAACAAATAAAGATTATAAAAGATGCTTTAAATGATATTAGATTTAATGATGGTAGGGGTTATTATTATATTTATAGTATGCAAGGCAAATGTATATTATTACCAATTCAAAAAAAACTTGAAGGTAAATCTTTTTTAAATGTAAAAGATAAAAGGGGTAAGTTTATTACTAAATCTATAATTAAGTCTTTAAAAGAAAATAAGGAAGAATTTATAACTTGGTGGTGGTATAAACCAAATGATATAGAAAAACAATATAAAAAGATTTCTTTCAATAAATATATAAAAGAATTAGATATGTATATTGGGACAGGTGATTATATTGAAGATTTTGAAAGTATAATAAAAAAGAAAGTTGTATCTTTTCTTTCAAGTTTTAAATATGAAACGGGGGGTTATATTTTTATTTTAAATAGTGAAGGTAGAATTATTTTACATCCTAATGAGAAACTTCAAAATAAATATATAGACACTTTAAACATAAGAGATAAAACTAATTTAGAATCTATTATAAAAATAGGGAAAAAAGGTGAAGGATATCTTACTTATTCTTCTGATGTATTAGGTTTATATAAAGATGGTATTTATAAAACATCATATATAAAAGGTTTAGATAAATGGAATTGGATTATTGGAAAAGGTTTTTATAAAAATGATTTATATGAAACTATAGCTTTAAATCAAAATGAATTAAAAAAAGAAAATACAAAAATTGTAACTAAAATAATTCTTATCAGTATATTTATTACTACAATTCTAATCATTATTATTTTGTATAATGTTAAGTTTTTAAGAAATAAATTTGATTTAATTAATAAAAGAATTGAAAATGAGATTAAATCTAATCATGAAAAAGATAAACTTTTATTTCAGCAATCTAAAATGGCATCTTTGGGAGAAATGTTACAAAATATTGCTCACCAGTGGAGACAGCCTCTTTCTGTTATATCGACAGCTGCAAGTGGTTTAAAATTAAAAAAAGATTTTAATATTTTAGATGATAATAGTATTGATGATACAGTTAATGTAATAATGAAATCAACTACTTATCTATCTAAAACTATTGATGATTTTAGGAATTTTTACAAAGATGAAAAAAAAGAAAAATGTTTTAATATTAAAAATGCTATTACTGACAGTATAGATATTATTTCAATAAAATTGAAAAATAAAAATATTCTTCTTGAATGTAATTTAATTGATTATGAATATAAAGCACTTAAAAATGAATTGATTCAGGTGCTTATCAATATTCTAAATAATGCAATAGATGCTTTTGAAAAACAAAAGGATAGATTAATTTTTATTGATATTGAGGAGAATACATCTTTTTTAAAAATTAGTATAAAAGATAGTGCAGGTGGAATTCCAAATGACATAATAGATAGAGTTTTTGAACCTTATTTTACTACTAAGCATAAGGCACAAGGAACAGGTATAGGTTTATTTATGAGTCAAGAAATAATTACAAAGCATTTTGAGGGTATTATTAGTGTAAAAAATTGTACTTTTGAATATAAAACTAATAATTATAAGGGTGCATGTTTTACAATTAATTTACCTATAAAAAAAGGCCAGTTGTAAACAACTGACCTTTTTTATCGGAAAGAACAAAATCTTATAACCTAGATTCATATCTTCTAAGCATATATAATCTTTTAAGCATTTTCTTTCTAGCATTGATTTTTTGCTTTTTTCTGATCTCTGTCATTGGCTCAAAAAATCTTCTAGCTCTAGTTTCAGTAACAATAAGATTTCTATCACATTGTTTCTTAAACCTTCTGTATGCTTCGTCAAAAGATTCGCTCTCTTTTACTTTAATGCCTGGCATGTAAAGTTCACCTACTTTCTTTTTAATTTAGGCTTGCATTATATTTAAATTATACTTAATTTCAATTTAACTAAAGTTTGAATATAATAAATATACTAATAAAGAGGATATTAATTTGGATTTAACACACTTAGATAATAATAATAGACCAAAAATGGTTGATGTTTCTGCTAAAGATGAAACAACAAGAGTTGCTGTTGCTTCTGGTAAAATTTCAATGAGTCAAGAAGCTTTTGATGCAATAATTAAAAATAATACAAAAAAAGGGCCTGTTATTCAGACTGCTGTTATTGCTGCTATTATGGGTGTTAAAAAAACTAGTGATTTAATTCCTATGTGTCATCCATTACTTTTAAGTGGTATAAATTGTGATGTAGAAGAATTACCTGAATTACCTGGATTTAAACTTATTGTAACTGCAAAATTAAATGGACAAACAGGTGTTGAAATGGAAGCTTTAACGGGTGTTAGTTTAGGGCTTTTAACTATATATGATATGGTTAAAGCTATTGATAAATCTATGGTTATTTCAAATGTCCAACTTGAAGAAAAATCAGGTGGAAAAAGTGGAGATTTCACAAGAAATTAAGTATAAGGAGATTAGATGATAGATTTAAATAAAGAAAAATTAAAATTAAACTACCCTTGTAATTGGAAATATAAAATTGTAGTTTTAGAAACTATCAATATTAAAACTGTAGTTACTGATGTTGTTTCACAAAGAGAACATAAGGTAAATGAATCTAATGTAAGTAAAAAAGGTAAATTTAAAAGTTATACTTTAGAATTGCTTGTTCATAGTGATGATGATAGAAAAGGTTTATATGAGAATCTTGGAAATCATGATGATATTAAAATGGTATTATAATTTATGAATAGGAGAGATTTTTTTAATATCTCAAAAGCAGGAGTTATAACTACTGCTTTATTTAGTAAAGAATTACTTGCTATAGAACCTCCTGAAATTAGAACTCCATACTTTTATTTAGAAGAAAAATATGAAAATGACTTTCAAGAAATTAGAAGAAAACTAAATCTTATTCAAAGACATGTGGGATATGGAAACTTTAATATTTTAGGTTTTGATGAAGCTTTAAAAATTGCTAAACGAGTCTCTTCAATAGGTGAGTTTTCAAAATCACAATTAGAGTTTTTAGAATTTATGTTTTATTATAATCCATCGTCACATGGATTTTATGGTAAAAGAATCACTAAAAGCATTACAAGTAGTATTGATACAAAACAAATAGTAAAAGTTCCAAAAACTGGACACTATCTTTTTAAAGGTAAACCTTTAGAAACTTATAATGACATGGTTAAAGATATAGGGAGCACTCTTACTTTAACTTCTGGTATTAGAAGTGTTATGAAACAAACAAAACTATTCTTTGACAAAATAGCTTCTGTAAATGGCAATATTACAATTGCTGCTATTTCTTTAGCTCCTCCTGCTTATACTTATCATTTTATTGGAGATTTTGATGTGGGTAAAAAAGGTTTTGGTCATGCAAACTTTACATCAAGATTTGCACTTACTGATGAATTTAAAAAAATTAGAACATTAAAATATGTTGATGTTAGATATACAATTAATAATAAGGATGGTGTAAGGTATGAACCTTGGCATATTACGACTGTTTAAAATCTCTATAATATTTTTATTAATTCAAAATTTATATGCACAAGTACAAACTTACGACTTCGATTTTATTAAAAAAGGTGAGCAAGATGAGAATACTCTTCTTTTAATTGGAGGTATCCAAGGTGATGAACCTGGTGCTTTTATGGCAGCATCTTTAATAGCAACTCATTATGATATTAAAAAAGGTTCTGTTTGGGTTATCCCAAATCTTAACTTTTATTCTATTATTAAAAGATCCAGAGGCCCTTATGGAGATATGAATAGAAAGTTCGCTGACCTTTCACCTACTGATCCTGATTATGAAACTATACAGCGTATAAAAAAGTATATTAAAGCTTCTGAGGTTAAGTTAATACTTAATTTACATGATGGAAGTGGTTACTATCGAAAAGAACATATAAACAATCTTTATTCTCCTAAAAGATGGGGACAATGCTCTATCATCGATCAATCAAAACTTGATATTCCTAAGTATGGTAACCTTGAAGAGATTTCAACAAAAGTTGTAAGTAGTATAAATCAAAAGCTTTTAAGACCAAAAGATGTTTATGGTGTAAAAAATACAAAAACAAGACTTGGTGATAAAGAGATGGAAAAAACTCTTACTTACTTTGCTATAAACAATAAGAAGGCTGCTTTTGCAAATGAAGCTAGTAAGGATTTACCATTACATGAAAGAGTTTACTATCACTTATTAGCTATTGAAGCATATATGGATATTATGGGAATAGAATTTGAAAGAAAGTTTGATGTTTCGACGGCTTCTATTAAAAATGTAATTGACCATGATATTTATATCTCTTTTTATGATGAACAAATTAAACTTCCACTTAGTAAAATTAGAAGTATTTTAAAATATTTCCCAATTAATAAAGATGGTATTTTAGAGTTCACTCCTTCAAACCCTTTAATGACTATAGTTAAACAAGGTAAAGAGTATGTTATTCACTATGGAAACAGAAAATTAGCTAAACTTCATCCTGATTATATCAAAGTCATAAAGGATGATAGAGACATAAACTTTTTAATTGATGGACAGAAAAAAAGTGTGAAGCTTGGTGATATTGTATATGCACAAGAAAGCTTTTTAATTGAGCCAATTGATGATTTAAGAGTTAATATTATTGGTTATGTAAATAAAGATATAGAAAGCGAAGTTGGAATTATAGTAAATAAAAATGAAATCCAAAAAAGATTTTCTGTTGATAAAGATGGAGATTTATTTAGAATTGAGTTTTATAAAAAAGATAAGTTTATAGGTATGGTTCTTTTAGGTTTTGAAAAATAGAGTTTTAAACTCTATTTTCTAAGATTAGTCAAAAGATACAAGCTCTTTTTTGAAAAGTTCTTGATTTAACTTTTTACAAGCAGTTTTATAAAGTTTTTCAACTCTTTCTTCATCATCTTTCACGATTTGTACTACTTCTTCTAAAGATTTTCCTTCTTCAAAAGCTACAAAAGTTTTATACTCTTTTTTTGTAAATTTTCTTTTTAATACATCTTTGATTTCATCTTCAGGTCTTAATACACCTACAAGTTTATCAATATGTTTAAAAACAGCTTCTGTATAGTTCATTTTTTTCCTTTTAATTATTTATCCAATTTTCTAGAGACTTGATATCTTTATAAGATGTAAGATCAAGCATGATTGGAGTTATAGAAACATTGTTTGCTTTAATCGCTTCAAAATCACAAGACTTATCAGTACTTTCTTGCCAGATTAAAGGGTGTAGTCCAATCCAGTAGTACTCTTCACCTCTTGGATTTAGATGTCTATGGGTATCATTTCCATACTCTCTATAACCAGCTTTTGTGATTTTAATGCCCTCGCACTCATTAGGTTTGATAGGTGGGATATTAACATTTAATAGCTTTCTTTCATCTAATGGGAACTCATTATTTAGTATTTTTGATGCTAATTTAGCAATCGTCTGTTTTGCTAATGCAAAATCCCAACCATCTTTTATATCAAGGCATTTATTTCTACATACTTGTGAAATAGCAATAGCAGGAACACCTTGAAGCACAGCTTCCATAGCACCTGCCGCAGTTCCACTATATGTAATATCCTCTCCCATATTCGCACCAATATTAATACCACTTATTACTAAATCAGGTTTAAACTCTTCAGTAAAAAGATTGTTTAGTGATATAAAAACACAATCAGTAGGTGTTCCATCATCGACTCTATAATAATCATCATCAACTTTGTCAAGCTTCAGTGGTCTATCTAAAGTTAAAGAGTGACCACATGCTGACTTGTTTTTAGCAGGAGCAACAACAGTTAGTTTTGCAATTGGACTTAATGCTTCAATTAAAGCTTTTAATCCAATGGCATCAAAGCCATCGTCATTTGTAAGTAAAATATGTTTTTTCATCATGCTACTACATAAGCTCCTTCTATTTGTTTAATTAGGTTTTCTACATTTGAAGTTACTTTAAAACCTGTTTCAAGTTCAATATCTGCTAGTTTTGATTTAACGAGTACTTTAAATTCTCTTCTTCCTTGATTATTTGCAATAATATCAAAAAGTTTATACATCACATCATCTCTATCATCAAAAGGAATAGCAACAGTTAGAGGTGGTTCTATTTTTTCAACTTGTTTTGTTTTTACTTTCTCTTTTTTTGCATCTAACAAACTCTCAATTTTAAGAATGTTCATTCTAGTAAAGTTTTCATCTTTTGTGATTCTTACTTTAAATGCAATAGGTTCAGATTCACTTGGGTTTCTTAAATCAATCCCAAAGTTTTCTTCAAGTTCTTTAAGTCTGTTTTCAAACATCATAAGTTCAATATTTCCATGTAAGTCCATGATGGAAGCAATACCAAATTTATTACCTTTTTTAGAAATTTTTTCAGTAATACTCTCTATCTTTCCTACAAATAGAGCTTGAGAACCATCAGCAATCTCATCAATTTCTGATGATAGAGTATATTTGATTTGATCTAATTGCTCTCTATAATCATCAAGTGGGTGACCAGATACATAGAATCCTAAAGAGGCTTTTTCAAGTTCAAGTAGTTCTTTATTATCAAATTCTGGTAATTCTTCAAGTTCTATTTCAATAGAAGTTAATTCTTCACTATCTCCAAATAATGAACCAACAGCCATTTTTTTAGCTTTTGCTACATTTCCAACAGCTTCACCTATTTGCTCAATTTGCTCTAGCATGGCTCTTCTTGTATAGTGGAAACCATCTAAAGCTCCTGCTTTAATAAGTGATTCAATTACTCTTTTGTTTACTTTACTTCCATCAATTCTTGAAATAAAATCAGATAAACTTTTAAACTCTCCACCTTCTTTTCTAACTCTCAAAATTGAGTTAATGGCAACATCTCCAGCACCTTTAATAGCACCCATACCAAACATAACAACTTCTTCACCATCAATTTTTTTAGCAGAGAATACTAGGTCAGACTTATTTATGTCAGGTGGGAATAAATCAAGTCCTAATCTTTTTACTTCATCCACATACTTAACAACTTTATCTGTATTATCTTTTTCAAGTGTAAGTAAGGCTGCCATAAATTCAGATGGATAATAACACTTAAGATATGAAGTATAGAAAGTTACAAGTGCATAAGCTGCTGAGTGAGATTTGTTAAATCCATATCCAGCAAACTTTACAATTAAGTCGAACAGTTCTTCTGTATAAGCTCTTGTATAACCTTTCTCTTGAGCTCCATCGGCAAACTCTGTTTTAAGTTTATCCATCTCTTCTTTAATCTTTTTACCCATGGCCCGTCTAACTAAGTCGGCACCACCAAGTGAGAAACCACCTATACTTTGCACAATCTGCATAACTTGCTCTTGATATACAATAACTCCGTATGTAGTTTCTAATATTGGCTTAAGTGCTGGTTCAAGTTCATCATAGAAATAGTCAATCTTTGCTCGACCATGCTTTCTATCAATAAAGTCATCAAGCATCCCTGACTCCATTGGACCTGGTCGATAAAGGGCTAGAACGGCAATAATATCCTCAAAATTTGAAGGTGCTAGTCTTTTACATAAGTCTTGCATACCATCAGATTCTATTTGGAATAATCCAATTGTATTACCTGTTTGAATTAGCTCATAAACACCTTTGTCATTTACATCTGTTGTTAAGAAATCAACTCTTTTCCCATGTCTTTTCTCAATTAGTTTATTTGCTTCTTCAATAACTGTTAGGGTCTTAAGACCTAAGAAGTCAAATTTAATTAAGTCAACATCCTCAACATATTTACCATTATATTGAGTGGCAAGAGTATCAAGTCCCGAGGGTTTAAATAAAGGAGTTTTTTTCCATAAAGGTTCATTCGAGATAACAACACCCGCTGCGTGAGTACCTGCATTTCTATTTAGTCCTTCTAAGGCTAGGGCAAATTCCCAAACTCTTTTAGACAGTGGATCTGAATCACAAAGCTCTTTGATTTTTGGTTCTTTTTCATAAGAGTCAGTAAGGTTAATACCAAGTTCATCAGGAATAAGTTTAGCCATTGCATCAGCTTTTGCATAAGGCATATCAAGAACCCTTGCAACATCTCTAATAACCCCTTTTGCAAGAAGTTTACCAAAGGTAATAATTTGAGCAACATTGGCACGACCATATTGTTGTACAACATAATCAATGATCTCACCCCTTCTACTTTGACAGAAGTCCATATCAATATCGGGCATAGATACCCTCTCTGGATTTAGGAACCTCTCAAAAAGTAAACCATAAGGCATTGGGTCAATATCGGTAATAAATAAACAATAAGCAACAAGTGAACCAGCAGCAGAACCTCTTCCAGGACCTACTGGAATACCCATTTGTTTTGCAACAATAACGAAATCCCATACAATAAGCATATATCCCGGGAATTTCATGTTGTTAATAATGTCTATTTCTACTTGAAGTCTTTCTCTATACTCTTCATGTTTTTCAGATGGAACTATTTCAAGTCTTTTTTCTAAACCTTTCCAACACTCATGAATAAATAAAGCTTTATCATTTTCAAGTGAATACTCTTCATCTGGAAAAGGTATTTCAACATTTTGCTCTTTAAGTTTATCTCTTGTAAATTTAAAGTTTGGAGGTGTAGGGTTTCCTAGTTTTATCTCTAAATTACATTTATCAGCAATTTCTTGAGTAGCTTCAATTGCTTCTGGAATATCAGCGTATAGTTTTGCTATTTGCTCTGGTGATTTTAAATAAAATTCATGAACAGAGTGTCTTAATCTATTTGGATCATCATAAAGTTTATTCATTGCTATACACATAAAGGCTTCGTGTGCATCAGCATCTTTTGGATTTAAGTAGTGTGTATCATTTGTAGCTACTACTTTTATTCCCGTTTCATGGGCGATTCTTAGAATTTGGTCATCTACAAAGTGTTGATCTCCAATTCCATGTCTCATGATCTCAAGGTAGAAATCATCTCCAAAAATATCTCTATATTCTAAGGCTATCTCTTTTGCTCTTTCATAACCTTTTGCACCATTTCTTACGTTTCTTTCATTTTGTAAATTTAGGTGCCAGTTTATTTCACCTTGTAGACAAGCAGCAGAACAAACTAAACCTTCACTATTTTCTCTTAAAAGCTTTTTATTGATTCTTGGATAGTAGTAAAAACCATGCATATAAGCTTGTGAACTTAAATACATTAGGTTTTTATAACCAGTATCATTTTTTGCATATAAACATAAGTGATATCTTTGTCTATTTGTTTTATCTCCTAATTCTTCTGAATTATGGATATAAGCTTCCATACCAATAATAGGTTTAATGCCTTCATTTCTCATGGCATTATAAAAGTCAATAGCTCCAAACATGTTACCATGGTCAGTCATGGCAACAGAGGTCATTCCAAGCTCTTTTACTTTTTTAGCTAGTGGTTTAATTTTGTTCGCACCATCAAGTAGTGAATATTCTGTATGTAAATGTAAATGTGTAAATTGTGGTGTATCAGACATAATATAATCTTTTTAAAATAATTTTTGTTTGTTAATAGTTTATATTATATCTAAAAAATGATTTTGAGCCTCTTTAAAACCAAGATTAAAACACTCTTCTAATTCTTTAAAAGTGAACAAAGAAAATCCTCTGATATGAGGACTTCCTAAATATTCGTGTGTGTGAGCAATTGAGTGGGCATGATTTTCATGTAATTGTTTAAAAATTTTTTTATGAATTGTTTTAATTGGGTTAAGTTTTTTGATATTTTTCTTATTGGATTTTGGAAATAAATCTACACTAAAAATATGATAATTTTTATCTAGCAAAGGCTTAATTGGTACATTATCGAACAATCCCCCATCTATTAAAGACATTCCTTTGTATTTAACTGGTCTAAAAAGGGGAATTAAAGCAGATGAAGCCATACATAAAGTTACAGTATCTCCACTATTAAAATAGTGAAGTTTTTTCTCTTTGGTATCATAGGCATTCACGTAAACAGGTTTTGGAATATCTTCTAGTTTCTCAATAGGAAGTAATTCTTTTACTATTTTGTTTGATGAGTCAATTTTTAGTAAACCATTTCTAAAATAGTTAAACTTTAAAGCCTGTCTAACATCTTTACTTCCAAATATTCTTAGTTGTTCTTTTGCAGGAATTCCACTTGCATGAGATGCACTTATGATACTTCCAATTGAAGAGCCACTATAAGCTTTAATATCTATGTTTTTTTCTTCACAAAAGTGTAAAACTCCTAAGTGAAAAGCACCTCTAGCAGCACCTCCACCAAGAGCAAGACCTAAATTATTTATCATTCTTATCTAACCAATCTATTATTTTAAACTCACCATCAAAAGTCTCTACTATAGCTGTACAGTTTTCAACCCAATCTCCACAGTTTAGGTACTCTATACCATCTATATCTCTTATTTCAGCTTTATGGATATGTCCACATATAATACCATCATATCCTTTATTTTTTGCGTGAGTTGATAAAACACTTTCAAAATCATTTATAAATGAAACTGAGGATTTTACTGAGTCTTTCACATATTTTGATAAGGACCAATATTTTTTTATTCCAAGTTTTTGTCTTATGAAGTTTAATGCAGCATTTAAATATAAAAGCAAATCATATCCATAATCACCAAGAATGGCTAACCATTTTTTAGTCATGGTAATTGAGTCAAAAAAATCACCATGGGTTATATAATATTTTTTGCCATTAATTCCTTGATAATCAAGCTCATTGGAAATATTTAAAGAATCACCTAAAACTAGGGGAACAAAGGGTCTTATAAACTCATCGTGGTTACCAGTGATAAAATGAACATTTGTTCCTTTTCTGGCTTTTTTTAAAACTTTTTGAATAACATCTGAGTGAGTTTGAGGCCAAATAAACTTTCGTTTTATAGCCCATCCATCTATAATATCTCCCACTAAAATTAGATTTTCACACTCATTATGTTTTAAAAAATTTAATAATTTTTTAGCCTTTGAAAACCTTGTGCCTAAATGAACATCTGATATAAATATGCTTTTGTATTTCATCTTTGAATTTTAGAGTACTTTGATTACAATTGAATAACAAAAGAAAAATAGTATTTATGGGTTTCTTCAAGATTTTATAAGCTAGTTTTAAATAAAATTTAAACAATTATACTAAGGGGAATTTTATGTTGAAAACTTTTGCAAAGACTTGTTTAGTAGCTACTGCTACTATGATATTTTCGGGATGTCAGATACATCAAACGATTGTACAAAAAGAGCAACTACCAACTGTAAAAGGTCAGCAAACAAATAATACTTCAAGTGCAAATCTAAGCACTAACCATCTTCAACAAACAAATAATGAAGTTCAAGTTACAAAAGAGTATTTAAAAATTGCAAGTGATCAAGAAAAGTTTGTAACAAAACAATATACGTTAGAAGGAACAATAAACTCTTTAGCAACACAAATGATGAGAAATCAAAAACTTGCTACAAATAAACCTGTAATTATTACTTCTTTTGTTAGATTAGACCAGTTCAAAAAGACTACTGAGTTTGGAAGAATTGTAAGTGAAAGCTTAATCAATGAACTTTCAAATAAAGGTTTTAATATCATTGAATTTAGAGGTCAGCTAGCTGTATCTGTAGATGATAAAGGTGAATACTTTATTACAAGAAAAGTTAGACAAATGAAAGGTAAAACTCCAAACACTTATGTAGTAGTTGGAACTTACTCAAGACAATATAAAAAAGTGATTTTAAATGCTAGAGTTATTGATAATATTACTGGTAGAATTATTACAAGTGCAAGATCAACTTATCATCATGGAAGAGCAAATGATTGTATGATGTTTAGTGATTGTAAACCAGCAAGAACTGTTCAAATTGTAAAAGAACACTAATATAAATGAAATCCTCTTTTTCTAAAAACTTAAGAAGTATTTTACTTCTAGGTTTTTTAACTCTTTTTTTAACTTCATGTTCATACTATAAAATTCCTATTGATGGAGCAAATGATTTTCATTCATTAGTTTCTAAATTAGTTGATGAATCAGCAGTAAAAATAAAAAAGAATGTAGCTTATGAAGAAGTTGTTTTAGTTTCTGATTTTGTAAATATTCAAGATTTAGAAAACAAATCACAACTTGGTTTTCTATTATCAAATATACTAAAAGATAAATTAGTATCTTTAGATATAGTAGTAAGAGAGGTTACTTTTGGGAAAGAGTTTCAGCTAGGTCAAAAAGGTTTTAATATGCTTATTAGAGATAAAAGAAAGATTATTTCTGATGAGGTTACAAAAGCTAGATATGCTGTAGTTGGAACTTATTCTATCTCTACTAGAAGTCTAAATATTTTTATTAAACTTATAGATATTCAAACTGGAAATATTTTAGCTTCTTCCCATGAAAGAACTTCTATCGATCAAGAAATTATTAATCTTGAAGGTGAAGAAGAAAGAAAAATTGTTCTTAAACCAAGAGTTGTTTTATAAAATATCTTGGATTAAGAACTGAGCACTAAGCTCTCCTCTAAACTCATTTTTATTTACAGAAACTATCATATCAAGTTTATTAGGTAGATTTGTATTGCTATCATTAAATTTTAAAGCCTCAAAGATTATTCCCTCACTATTAAGTGTAAGCTTTAAATGATTTTTATCTTTTCCTATTAAATCATATTTTACTAGGTTTACATTTGAAATTTTAAAAATAGGTTTATGGTTTTGTAGGCCATAAGGTTCAAACTGCTCAATTATAGATAGAAACTCTAAATCAACAGAAGATACATCAAGTTCCCCTAAAGTTTTAGGTTCAATATGAAGTTTGTCTTTCTTATCTTCTAATTCTTGGTTTACTATAGCTTTAAACTCTTCTAAGTTTTCTTCTTTCATCGCTAAACCAGCAGCATTTTTGTGACCACCATAACCTAACAATAAATGATTTGCTTTAGTGATTAAATCATAAAGATTTATATCAGCATTTGCTCTTGCACTTCCTTTAGCAATACCATTATTGATTGAAAAAATAAATGCAGGTCTTTTAAAGTGATGAGACATTTTTGAAGCTACAATACCTATCACTCCTTCATGCCAATCTTCTCCCCAAACAATAACAGCATTATCATCGTAACTAGATGCACTTAGAGCTTTTTGAGAAATCTCTTCTTGTAGAGTTTTTCTATAATTATTTAATTCTTCTAATAATTGTAAAGATTCATTTGCACTAAAGGAGTTATTTGAGAGTAAAAAAGATAAGGCTACAGAAGCATCATCCATTCTTCCTGCACTATTGATTTTAGGAGCTATAAAAAAGCCAATATCATCTGAAACTAAAGCTGCTTTACCCATAACTTCATTTAGTTTTTTAAAGGCTTCTCTTTGTGAGTTTTTGATTTTCTTAAGACCTTGCTTTACCATAGTGTAATTAAGTGCAGTCATAGGCATAATATCAGCAACAATAGCTAATGCTAAAAGATCTAAGAAATCTGACATATTTACATTTAGATTTAACTCTTTTTTTATTGCTGCACATAAGTACCAAGCAACTTGTGCTCCACAAATATCTTTAAATTCAAAGTTACAATCTTCTTGTTTTGGATTTATAATAGCAATTGCAGGAGGTAATTCATCTCCTACTGTATGATGATCTGTAATTATTAAATCAATATCTTTTTTTTCAAGTTTCTTAGCTGCTTCAACTGCTGAAATACCATTGTCAACAGTAATAACTAAACCTTTATCTATTATATCAACTATTTTAGGAGATAAGCCATAACCATGTTCAAATCGATTTGGAATTATGTGTTTTACTTTATATCCAATTTTATTAAAAAAATCTAACATAATAGTAGTAGAGACAACACCATCTACATCATAATCCCCTACAATTGTTATAGTTTCATTATTTAAAATGGCAGTTTTGATTCTTGAGGTTGCTTTTTTGATATCTTTGAAGTTATCAGGAGTAGGGATATTTGCAAGGCGTGAATAAGGATTATTCACGTGTCTTGCAGATAAAATTTCAAAAAGTCTATTTTTTGTAATTTTAGACATTAGTCTTTTTTATTTGCTTGTTTTACAAACTCTAAAATAATTGGGTTTGGAGTCTCTAAGTGAGAAGTAAATTCTGGGTGGAATTGAACACCTACAAACCATGGATGGTCTTTAATTTCAACGGCTTCAATTAAACCATTTGATTGACCTGAAATAAGCATTCCTGCTTCTTCTAATCTTTCTTTATAAGCTGGGTTTGCTTCATATCTATGTCTATGTCTTTCATAGTAGATTTCTTCATTTCCATAAGCTTTTTGAAGATTTGTTCCTTTTAAAGGTTCAAATGGATATTCCCCAAGTCTCATAGTTCCACCCATTGGTGATTTATGAGTTCTTAATTGTTTATTTCCACTTTGATCCATAAATTCATCAATTAAATAGATTAATGGTTCTTGTGTATTTTCATCAAATTCTACAGAGTTTGCATTTTCTAAACCTAATACATTTCTTGCATATTCGATTACTGAAAGCTGCATTCCTAAACAAATACCAAGGTATGGAATTTTATTTTCTCTTGCATATTTTATAGCTTCAAGTTTACCTTCAACTCCTCTGTGACCAAATCCACCTGCAACTAAAATTGCATCAGAATTTCCAATAATTTCATAAGCACCAGTATCTTCAATTTTTTCAGAGTCACACCAGTGAATATTTACTTTTGTATTTAAGTGAGCACCTGCATGAATTAATGCTTCGATTAATGATTTGTAAGACTCTTTTAAATCTAAATATTTACCAACAAAAGCAATTGTTACTTCATCTTTTGGAACTAAGATATTTTTAACTAATGTATCCCATCTTTCCATATTTGGCTTAAATTTAATATTGAAGTGTTCTGATAAAGGAGTTAAAATTCCTTCTTTTATAAAGTGTAGTGGCACTTGATAAATAGATTGTGCATCACCTGCTTCAATTACTGCGTTTCTATCAATATCACATGATAAAGCTAATTTGTCTTTTAAGTTTTTTGGTAGCTCTTTTTCTGTTCTACATACTAACATGTGAGGAGTAATACCAATTCTTCTTAACTCTTGAACAGAGTGTTGAGTAGGTTTTGTTTTAAGTTCACCTGCTGCTTTGATATATGGAACTAAACTTACATGAATATTCATAGTTTTATCTTTTGGTTTTTCATGTCTAATAGCTCTAATTGCTTCCATAAATGGTAAACCTTCAATATCACCAACTGTTCCACCAAGTTCAATTATTAAAAAATCTTTTTCATCTGCTGCTGCATAAATTCTATCTTTAATTTCATCAACAACATGAGGAATAACTTGAATAGTTTTACCTAAGTATCCACCTTCTCTTTCTCTTTTAATTACACTTTGATAAACTTGTCCTGTCGTAAAAGAGTTTTTAGCAGTTAAAGTTGTGTCAATAAATCTTTCATAGTTACCTAAGTCAAGGTCAGTTTCAGCACCATCAGCAGTTACGAAAACTTCTCCGTGCTCTAGTGGACTCATTGTTCCTGGGTCTACATTTAAGTAAGGGTCGATTTTAAGCATACTTACTTTGAATCCAGATTGTTTTAAAATTGTTGCAATAGAAGCAGAAGTGATACCTTTACCAAGCGAACTTAGTACTCCACCCGTTACAAAAATGAATTTAGTCATTAAAAATACTCCAATTAAATTAAATAGTCATAAATATATTTCGCGATTTTAGCTAAAGTTTGTTGATAGACAAGTTAAGTTATGTTTATAATAGTAGCTTAAAAGTTAGCAATTTGCTAACTTTTAAGATTTAATAATTTATTTAAGTTTATCTGCTCTTGGATAAATAAATACTGCTTTTCTTAGAACACTTACTCTTTTTGGGTCTTCTTTAGCATAAGCTCTTAAAGTAACCGTAATTGGAGTATCTTTTGTATTGTCTTTTACTAAAATTTTATCAGTTTCTAAAATAACAACTTTTTTTCTAAGTTTTCCAGGTTGTAAAGTGAAAGGTTTAAATCTTTTTATCTCAATATCTTTATGATCAATAAGTTCAAGGTGATATGTAAGAGGTTTTGATTCTGTATTTTGGAATAATAATACAAAGTTATTACTTACTACATTGTTCTCTTTTACTTTATATAATTGAGTAGTTTTATTTACATTTAAAAGCATATACTCTTTAGTTCCACCCATCGCAAATAATAAACCTAAAACTATTGTAAGTGCTGCTGCATACATAATAGTTTGCTTTCTAAGCATTTTAGTTGGTTTATTTTTCTTAATCTCATTCGTACTTGACCATTGTACAAGTGAAGGTTTTCCTAGTTTCCCCATAACTGTTGTACATGCATCAACACACTCTAAACAGTTGATACATTCAAGTTGTAAACCTTTTCTAATATCAATATGTGTAGGACAAACAGTAACACATGATTCACAAGTAGTACATTCATCTGTTTGATTTGGTAAATCTTTGGCTTTGAAAATAATCTTCTCTTTATTTTCATTGTAAATATCACCACCTCTATTTGTAGAGTAAATAGCCTGATAAGTATTGTCATCATAAAGTACTGATTGTACTCTTGAATAAGGACAGATATAAATACAGAAGTCTTCTTTTAGGAATACTGCATCATAAACTATAAATGCTGCAATTGACAATACAAATCCAATTAAGAACATGTGTTCTGTAGGGTTTTGTATATAAGCAAAAAAATCTTCTGGCGGAATAAAATACCACATAAAGTTAGAAGCTGCAATAAGTGCTAAACAAGCCCATATAATGATTGCGATAACTCTTTTTGAAGCATTTTTTGGTTTTGAGAAGTCAGGCTCTTTTTGTTTATTTTTTATTCTTCTAAGACCTAAAAGTTTTCCTTCAATTAAATCTCTATATACAACCCTAAAGATTGTTTGAGGACAGGCCCAACCACACCATGCTCTACCACCTAAAGAAGTAACAGCAAAAATACCTAAAAATAGAAGCATTAGTAAAAATGGCATAAGGTATAATTCCTGCATATCAAATGCAGTACCTAAAAGATGAAGCTGTTTTTTATCAAAAGATAATAAGAAAATGTGGTTACCACCTATAGTAATAAAAGGTAAAGATAAAGATACTATTGTTGCGATTATGTATCCATAATACCTTTTAATTCTATAAGGAGTTTTACTTAAAAATTCATTTTTCTCTTTCACTGTAAAACCTTTGTATATAATGTATACTTAATTATATATAAAGATACCTTATAATAACCATAAATAACTATAAGTAGAACTTATAAAGTGAAAGTATATTCACTAATTCCCTTGTGTTAGCTTTTTATAGTTTTCTATTTTTTCAGAAATTTCATTTTTTACCATAGAAATATCAAAATTTTTAGGTTTTTGTATAGTTGGATAAGATTTTATAATATTTTCAAACTCTAAAATAGTATCATCAATTGATTTTGATTCAATTACTGGAATGTTTAGTTTTTGAATTAATTCTTCATTATATGTTTTATCTTCTCTTTTAAATAAAACAGGGTTATTTTCACAGAAGATAGATTCTAATGCTGTTTGTAAAGAAGCTGTTAATAAATACTTACTATTTTGAATAGTTTCAACATACTCTTCTTCATCTATAACATCACTAAAATGTTCTGTAAATATTTTTTCATTTCCTAAGAAGAAATAGTGTCCCATAAGAAGTGTGATATCATGTTTAGAAGAATTTTTAACACCATCTAAGAATAGTTCATTATAGTCATCATCACCAAAGAAAATTGTTTTTTCTATATTTGGATTTTCTATTTTTGAATAAAGTTGTTCATCAATAATTACATCATTTAATTCTTCCATATTATAAACTAAAGAACAAAACTCACTCATTCCTTCTTTCATTAGTTCATTTGTTTCATCTGTATCATAAAGAAGAATATCTCTTTTTTGCATGATGTTATGTAAATTTCTTACAACATCAATATTTACATATCTTCTTATCCCTAATAAGTCTTTAGCAAAAGCTCCTGCTCTAAAATCACTAGTACATAAAATAGGATCAAATTCTTTTAATTCAGTTGCTATAGCAGCACATCTTTTTGCTGCTTCAAGACCAATAGCATGACCTGTTTTTGCATAAAAATAAACTTGCATATTAATACCTTTTATATTTGTTTGTATATATTTAAGTATTTAGTATACTAAAAAGCTTCATAGCTTTTGGTTAAAATAAGTTTAAAATAAAATACTAAGTTTATTAAATAAGTTAAATTCAAAGCTAAGGATATTTTACTTGGATTACTTTATTTATATTTTCAAATATATTTTTTACTCTTTCTTGCCATAGTTTTCTAAACTCTTTTTTTTCTTCTATTGAAGCTAAGTTTTGCATTTGTTTTTGCATAAGTTCAGCTACTTTTGGATGAGCTGGTATGCTGTTTGGATTATATATGATTTCTATAGTTTCTTTAGTATCTAACCTTTGAAACTTTGCACTTGAATTAATATTGTCATTAAACTTCATTAAATCAAATCTTTGAAATTTTTTATTTATTCCTTTAAAGCCAGTAGCTTCAGTTGCACCAGTGATTTGTGATATTACATTTGCGATAACGCCTGCTACTGAATCTTTAGAATCTTCTTTAAAGGAGACAAAAATCTCACCTCTTTTAGGGAGTTCTTTTTGATATAAATGTTTTAAGGCTACTAAAGTCATGATATAAGCTCCTGCAACAGTAGGACATGAATGTCCTGCTGCTTTAACTATATCTAAATAATTAAATTCAACAAGACCCTCTTCAAGTGAACCTAAGAATGCTGATAAATCATCTTGAAGTTTTATAGTTTCTATAGTATTAAAAAATTCTGGATAGTTCATATTTTCCTCTCTTTTAAACGAAATACATTGTTTGTGATAAAAATACTATACATATTACTAATGCAAAAGGTAGTTTATGGCTTTTGAAAATAAAAGGTTGAATTCCAAAAAAAACTTGAAGTATACCTCTTAAGCCTAACCATAAACCTAAAATAGCTTTAATTGATAATAATATTTGAAAATTTGAAAGACTATTTTCAATACTTCCAAAGTTAAGATAAAAAAGGCAAATACCACTTACTACAGCAACAATAAGAGCTTTAGGTACCAAAACTCTTGTAAAGTCTTTAAAGTAAGATCTAACTTCTTCATATTTTTCTTTAGTAAGTCTTTTTTGCATTCTCATTAAAATCAAATTATCTGTAAAAAGAAAACCTGCATAAATTAAAATAGAAAAAATATGTATAAGCTTTAAACTTAGATATATCATGTTTTACATTCTACCTAGTTTTGCTTTTACTTCATCTGTTGCCATACTGATATTCCAAGCAGGCTCCCATACTAGTTCAACTTGAGCAAGTTGTGCTTTAGGTAATTCTCTTAAAACAGCTTCTTCTACCCACTGTACAATCAACTGATGTAAAGGACAAGCTTTTGTACTTAATGTCATCACAACTGTAACTTCCATTTTTTCATTACAAAAAGCATCATAAATTAAGCCCATTTCTACAAGATTAAAACCAACTTCTGGGTCATTTACTGTTGAAACAGCTTTAAAAATTTCTTCTTTATTATATATCATCTTTAAACCTTATCATGAAATCTATATCTTTTAGCAAAAAAATTGCACCAATACTTAATACACTAACACCGCTTTTAAAAATAGTTTCATTTGCATATAAAATTCCAATTGATACTATTATTATTCCAATAGATGAAAAAATAAACTGCATATTTGCACTTCTTTTAGGTACCATATCAGCAAGCATTGGAACTTTTTTCTTTCCAACAAAAGGAGAAAATCTTTCATACCAAACTAAAAAGGGGATGATTTTATATAAATGCCCTGTGATTATAAATGTGATAAAAGCAATACCTAACCAAGAAAGAGTAAGTAAAAGGTTTTGACTTGGATATAAAATATATAAACCTGTTAAAATCAATGCAAAGAATAAACAAATATATGAGAAAACCATACTTTTGAAATAGATATCATTTTCTAATCGTACTCTTGTTTTATAGATTATAAAAACTTGCATGAAGTATAAAATTAAAGCTATAAATGTAAAGATATAAGATAAATATTCAAAAATTAAAATATCAAATAATGATGAAAAAACTTGTAATAAAATTCCAATACTTAAAATAGCAAGAGCAGTTTTAACATATATCCATGAGAAACTATGACTTAACCAAAACATAGGAAGTAAAATCAAACTCATTCCCATGATAGTGATGCCAACATAGCCTATTAATACTAAATATACATGGGCTCTTAAAATAGATATAGTATCAACATCTAAAATACCACTATATCCTAAAGCAAGAATAATTCCTATAATTAAGCCTAAAAGTAAAAAAATATTGGCTAGTAAAACACTTGTTATTATAAAGTTTAGTTTTTTCACTTTTATTATAGTAAGAAAAGTTTCAAGTAAAAAAATACTAAAAGAAATAAATGCAACTACTCCTCCATAAGGTAATAATGAAGGGTAATACATAAATCCAAGTGCCATAAGAGTTGTTCCTATAAATAATAAAGGATAAATAATATAATACAAATCAACAGAAAAATGACCAACTTCAAGTACTACAGGAATAAGTTGTGCCATTGCACCAAATATTATCATCATTACAAATCCTAGTAAAAATAAATGTGTCCATGATAAAACTGTATTATTTAAACTATGTGCATCTATAACATCTATATTAAATAGTAAAAAAATACTAAGTGTATATATAATCACACCTATTAAAAAATATGGTGCAACAAGTTTAAAAGGTGGTGCAAACTGTTGTGAAATATTCATCTTATTTATTACCCATTACAAGTGTTTTGTGAAAAATCAGTAGTCTTTGAGGCATTATTTTTTAATGTAAATACTACTTTTACTTTTCCATCATCTGTGTTTTCTTCTTGAAAGTCAAAATCTTCTTGTACTTTTGGGAATAATCCAGCTGGCGATTTATGATTTATCATAACTAGTTTTGAGTTTTTATCTAGTAGTTGTAGACCTGCCATTGCATTTACCATTGGTTCAGGTGGAGGACACATACTTGTATCAAATTCATATATTGTTAGTTCATTTTCAACTTTTTTAAAAAAGTCTACAGTTGAACCCATAACTTCTATTTTTTCCATTTTTGCTCCTTTTATTTCCATAACTTTATCAGTATTGATAATGTATATCATTGATATAAATCAATGGAAATAAAAAGATCTCTAAGATGAGGTTTTATACCTAATACAAGCTTCTACAAACTTTTCAAAAACTCTTCTGTGTTCTTTTAAATATATTAAGTATTCAGGGTGCCATTGTAAGGCTAATAAGAAAGGATAGTCCTTTTTTTCAATAGATTCAATAATAGATTCATGCTTAGAAGACACTTCTAACTCATCACCTACTTTGTTGATAGCTTGATTATGAATACTATTGATTAAAATCTTTTCTTCTTTTACTGTAGAGTATAAAGAACTGTCTTTTTTTACTTTGGCTTCTTTGATTGGGAAGATAGAGTTTTGATGGATTAAAAACTCATCCAAATCAAGTATTTTTGCGTATAAATTTCCTTCAAAATAGATATTTATAAGCTGAGCACCTCTACAAATACCTAAAATAGGAAGCTCTTTTTTATAAGCTTTATCAATCATTTCAAGTTCAAAAGCATCTCTTTTTTTATCAAGCTCTGTATTATGTGCATCTTTGTGTGCTCCATAAAGTGTAGGGTCTATATCATTTCCTCCACTTAAAATCAAACCATCAAGCCTATCAAAGTTTATATTTTTCTTTGAGGGTCTAAGTCTAATACAAAATGCACCTTGAAGTTTTAGGTTTAACTTTATAAACAAGTAAGCAAAAACATTGCCCTTATCTGGTAAACATATTCCAATTAGTGGTTTTTTAGCCATGACTGAACTTTTTCCTCCCATTTGATAAGATTGATTATATTGTCTAAGTGAGATAAATACTCTTTAGATAATAGCTCTAAAGCAGAACTATTATTTGCTAAGTCTTCTATTAGAATCCATCTATTCCATTCTTGAGAAACTTCCCAATCTTTACTTCCAATCATAGAGTTTGATAAACGATAATGAAAGGCTGGCCTTGGTTTGATTTTTGTATCAGGAAGTATAGCTCTTACAGCTTTTTCATCAATAAATGCCAAAATAGGAAGTAAGTCTAAGGATCTATTTCTTGTGGGGTTAAATTTCAAATAATCATTTAAAAATTCATTTATTGAGGGATTGTAGTTTTCATCTAATATATGTTTTATATAATCTTTTTCAAAATTATCAATAAAAGGAGTGATTTTTCTAGCAAGGTCAATTTTAGCGTCTTTATTTATATAATCTTGTAGAATAACATAAGCTCTCATATATGAAAGAAGACTTTTTACATCTAAAGAAATTACTTCTACATTTATATGAAGTCCAAAGGCATAATATAGTTTATGTTTTGTTCCTTTTGCTTCATGAAGTGCTAATTCTTGGATTATTTCATCTATTATTGTAATTTCATCTAAAGGTAGAGGAGGTGTGCTTATCTCATAAGGAACTATATCTTTTGATATATCGCCTATGAATTTTTCTACTATATCAATATCTTCTTTTTTGATATTTATACCAATTTTTTCTGATAACTCTTTTGCATTTTTTTCTATTTTTTGTTTTGTTAAAAGTTCAAAATCAAGTTCTAATATAAAATCCCCATATTGAGATTCTAGTTTATACAAATAATTATTTACTTTTTTTACTTTTAGATTAAAATCTTTTTCAAGAATCTCTAAAATTGTTTCTATTTCAATATTAGAAAATTCAAGCTCAAATCCTATATGTCTAATCTCATTTTTATAGTTTTTTCTAATTTTTGGTTGTAAAAAATTACTCATTTATAATATCCTTTAATCTATACTTTTTTTATAGTATCTATTTAAATCAAATAATCCAGCTTCAATAGGATTTGTTTCATTAAATTTATTTTGAAACCAATCATAAACTTGCCAGAAATTTTTATCGTTTCTATTTATAAAAAACTTAGAAAGTTTTGATTCATCAACATTTCCTTTTAGAAGCTCAAAAAACTCTTTGATATCATCTTCTTCTACGACAACAAAATAATTAGGATAAGATCCTATAAAGCCTTCTATTATGTTTATTTTGTCCTTTTTAACATTTAATCGAGCTTCTTCATTAAATAAAAAGGCAACACTATCATGCCATCTATTTATAACTGCTGTGTAGACTAAATCTTCTTTTTTCATTTTGAATCTAACATATACTAAATTGAAGTTATCGCTTGAAAACTTTTTGAATTTGTTTATTTCATTGTGAAAAATTATACTTTTTAGTGCTTTTTGAATATCATCTTTTGTTTTAAACTCTTTTATATTTTTATAAAAATCAACTTTTGTATCAATAAAGTTTATTTCATCTTTAGGAGTTTTTGTATAGTCTAATAAGTTTACAACAAACTCTTTAAATTCATAATCAACTTTAGGATCTAAGTTTGAGGGTGTATATGTAGCTACTTGTTTTGCAATATCTCCTATATACCAACTATTAAAGATATCATTTCTTTTGCTTCGTGGAAGATACTCTAAAAAGTTGCTTTCTCCTTCAATTCTTAGTCTATCCATATATTTTCTTACAAGTATTTTATGTTGAGTATTTCCATATACATCAAAACCTGCAACAAGAGAGTAATAAAGTCTTTCAAGTAAAGGATAATCTATAACCCATAAAGTCTTAGGTATATCTCCTAGCGCTCCTTTATGTACAGAAGAAGAATCAAAGTGTCTATATATTGTTAAAATAGCATCATTATCTTTTTCTCCATAGTTGTTTCCTTTCCAAATAGATTGGAAATCTAAAGGACTATTGTATTTTTCATAAAGTTTATTTTTGTTTTTATAGTAATCAATAGTTACACTATTATATTTATAAATACTAAAAACATCTAAAATCCCACTATTACCACCATATTCATTTGGTAAAGATAAGTTTTTTTGATTTTGTATTAAAAAATCTTTATCTTGAATTGTATAATCATATTTAGGATCTTTAAATGCAACCCAAAAATGGTCATTTATAACATTTAGTGCAACTTGTCCTTTACAAACAGGACCTCTAATATATGTCATAATAAAGTAGTGTATATTATCAAGCATAAATTCATATCTTGATTTTGCAGGAATTTGCTTAAATGCAATCAAGGGATTTGCAGCTATTTTAGGTTCATAGCTAGGCATATTAGGTTTTTCTTCCCAAATAGGTCTTATAAATAAATCTTTATATCTTTGTAATTTATCTTCATTTAATTTATAAACCATGTGTGTTTTATGTACTATAGTAGATGTTATTTTTTTAAATTTATAGAAAAACTTCTCTTTAGCTTTTCCATAAGGAACTCTTGTTTTTACAGCATCTGAGCCATTTGCATTGTATGTTCTATATAAAGAGTAAAAGTTGTCATCCCCATCAAACTTGATGTGAGCTAAGAAAAGATGTTCATAAATATATCTTGCTGTAACTTGATGTTTCATATCTGGGTTATTTAAGAACATCTCAAATGCTTTGATAATTTTAGAAGGTTTTTGTTTCTCTTCTTCTTGTTTTTTTATATCACCTTTAAGCCATGAAATAAGCATTTTATGCTCTTTTTTATTAAGTGCTGGGAAACCATAAGGCATACCATGATTTGGATTATCTTCTAAATATTCATCTAGTTCTTCCATATTTTTACTACATTGAAGATCATCTGTTTCAGGGGCATAATCTCCTATATTTTCAGGTTTTAGCTGTTTTTGCTTTAAAAGCTTGGACATAATACTTTCTTGATTATATTTTTTCAATACAGAGTGAAAACCTAAATCCTCCCACTCTTTAGATGTTGTTGCATCTATAAACATTCTTGAAGGTTTTGCAGGATCAATTCTATTGTCATAAATTTTTTCTTTTGTGGCACCTCTTAGTAAGCCATCAACAGAACTAAGTTTTAATTGACAAGGTGAGTTGTAACATGAGTGGCAAACAACACATCTATTGTCTAAAATTGGTTTTATATCTTTTTGAAAAGACAATTCATTGTTGTTTTGGGCATATAAAATTGTTTGAAGTAGTAAAACTAGAATCAAAAAATTTAGATTAGTTTTTTTCATTTATTTCCTTAATAGTATTAATTGCTGCTGGCAATAGGGCTTCACTTAAAGCAGGGTGGATATATAGCATATCTTTTAAGTGTCTTATATCATTTTGGATGTGCATTACTGTTAATACTTGATGAATCATAGTAGAGCTTTGAGGTCCTATGAGGTGGCAACCTAGTATTTCATAAGTATTTTTATTTACAATAAATTTAGTAAAAGGATAATCTATTTTCATAGCTTGAGCTTTTGCACTAGCTTTCCAGTTTGTTTTTGAAACTACAAAATCAATATTTTGTTCTTGTGCTTGTTCTTGAGTTAAACCTACACTGGCAATTTCAGGACTTGTAAAAACTGCATGGGGCATATATTTGAATTTTAGAGCTTTATTTTCATCTTCAAAAAGAACTTTAAAAAGATGATTCATTTCATAAGCTGCTGCGTGTTGAAGCATATATTCACCTGCTGCATCACCTACTACATAAACATCTTTTGCATTTGTTTGAAAAAACTCATCTCTTTTTATAAAACCTTTTTCATCAAGTTGTATTGAAGTATTTTCAAGCTTTAAATCTTTTGCATTTGAGTCTCTTCCTATGGCATAAAGTAAGGCTTCACTTTTGTGAATCTTTGTACTTTTATCTTTATTTTCTAAAACTATATCAAATGAGCCATTTTTATATTTTGCATCTTTTACTGTAGTATTAAATTTTATATCAATGTTTTTGCTAAACTCATCTTTGAACGTTTCTTGAATATCTTTATCTTCATTTGATAAAAGAGTATTGCTTCTTACAAGTAGTTTTGTTTTGATTTTTAAAGCATCAAAAACATTTGCTAGCTCACAAGCTATAAACCCAGAACCAACAATAGTAATTGATTTTGGAATATTATTTAAAGGAAAGATATCATCACTACTCCAAGCCTTTTCAAAAGGAGGTTTTTGGGGGCTTGTTCCTGTTGCGATTATTATTTTTTTTGCTGTTAATTTTTGATTATTTACTTCAATAACTTTATCAGATAAAAAATATCCAATACCTCTATATAAATCTACGTTTTCATTTAGTTTAGATTTGTAGTTTTCATCTACACTATTTATAAAAGAATTATTGTTTTCAAATATTTTTTTTATATCAATATTTTTAATTTCACTTGAAATAAAATGTTTTTGAGAATTTTGTATAGTTCTAATAACATCAGCATAACCAATTAGAAGTTTTGAGGGAACACAGCCTCTATTTGCACAAGTTCCACCTAAACTTGATTTTTCTATAATGGCAACACTTTTTCCTATGGCACCAGCTTTTTTAGCTAAGTTTGAGGCTCTTCCTCCTCCAATAATTATTAAGTCGTAAGATTTCATAGTAACTCGCTTTTGTTATTTTTTGTTGTAGTATTATAGAGTTTTTTTCTCAAATGACACTTATTTTTATTTAAAATTTTAGAAGTTGTTTCCTTTTATAATTAAAAAGTGTTTCTTAGTTTTTTAGAACTTTATAAAGATTATTAGTTACTTATAATATAATAATTTTCATATAAAATTTGAAGTAAACTTATGCGAAAACTAAACTCAATTCTTGTATTTATTTTAATACTTTCTAGTTATGTAGTAGCTGAGACATCAAACGTCAAACTCACTTACATTCCTAAAGTAATTCAAATAAATAAATCTACAACAATGACTCAAAAAGAACTAGATGAGGCACTAGTAAAACTTTTTAAAAAAAGTCCTATGAAAGATCAATATAATAAAGCTACTGACTTATTAAGTAAAGGAGCATTTGTTACAAAAAACGCTTTATATTATACGATAAAAAAACAAGTAAAAGATTATAGAGCATTTCAATTATTATATGTTAATGGGGGCTTTGATAAAGTTGTCCTTCAGAATTGTTCATTAATTAAAAAAGCAGTTAAAGTTGATTATTTAGCAAGTTATCAAAGTTTAGAAAATGAAATTAATTCAAGTGTTCAGACTGCACTCTTTTTAAAAGATAAAGTTGATTTTTCAAAATGTGATGTTTATTCTGCATTAGCTGGAACAGAATATAATTCTAATATTTCTTTAGAGACTTTAAAATTGTTGTGCAATCACAAAAAATGGCAAGTAAAATATTAAATGATTTAGTAGTTACTATATATAGCTCTTAAGTATTATGAAGAAATATTGAAATTAATTTCAAAGGATATTAAAAATATCGATAAAACGATTGATAATGCACTTAGAGAAATGAAAGAGATGTCAAATAGTAAAAGTTCTAAACCAGTAATAAAAAATATGTATAAAATAGCAATAAAAATACTTTCAAAAGAGAGTAATACAAATATTAAAGAAAAACAAGCAAATGATGATATGCTTACACAATTAAGAACAGCTATTTTAAAAAAAGATAAAAGACGTATAGATTTTTATCTTAGAAGAGGAGCTAAACCTACTTCGGGAATATTTTATTTAACTATTCAAAATGGACTTGAAGAGTTGTTTTTTAAATTATTAAAAATTAATACTCCAAAAGATTTAGATTATAATAAACTACTTTATACTTCTGCTGTAAAAAAGACCTATAAAGTTTTAGACTTCATAATTAAAAATAAACCGATTAATAATAACTTAGAAGATACTATTATTGTTCTATTATCAGATGCTCAGAATTCAAGAGTTCAAAAGTTAATCAATAAAAATATTAATGTTAATAAAATAATTGATTCAGTTTATTTCAATTATGGACTTAATTCTAAAGAATTATCAAATGCAGTAGAGTTACTAGGAAAAGAAGCTCTTTCAAGATATAAATACTTTAAAAATATTGAAACACAAAAGAATAAAAAAAGAATAAAAGAGGAAAAAGAAAGAGAGAAAAAAAGAATCAAACAACTAAAACAAGAACAAGAAGAATATTCTAAAATAAAAAAAGTAGGTGATAAAGTATGTCTTTTAGGTACTCAGCTATTATTTTTTGAAGTTGAAATTAAACGATAAAATTCAAATAAGAATAAGTGATACAGGTGCTTACTCTGGAAATGAGTATATAGAAAATAGACTTGTGTGGGAACCCTATTGGAATTGGAAAATATGTAGATAAAAACAAGAAAATTGACCTTTTGAATTTTAGATAAAATCAAAGGTCAAATTTCTAGTTGAAGATGTATTAAAAATCTCACTAATTAATGTATATTCTTATTAATTACTGTTAAATAGATTTTTTTTCTAAATTCATATACATGTGAATAACATCAATAGCAGCTGGTGTTATTCCTGAAATTTCACTTGCATTGAAAAGTGTTGGAGGTCTGAACTTTTCTAGTTTTTCTATTGCTTCATTTGATAAACCTGAGATTTGTTTGTAGTCAAAATCTTCTGGAATAGTCATTTTAAGCATTTTTTTCATTTTATCAATTTGCTTTTTTTGTTTTTCTACATATCTATAGTATTTTGCTTCTACTAAGATTTGCTCTTTTAAATAGTCTGATAACTCAGCAAATTGTGGTAAGAATTCATCAAAGTGTTCAACTTTTACTGTACTTCTTCCTACGATATCTATTAGAAGTACTCTATCTTTGATTTTATCTTGTCCTAATCTTTCAAGTAGTTCAAGATTTTCTTTTTTAGATGTGAACCATTCATTACTCATGTATTCAATAGCTTCATCAATAACTTTTTGTTTGAAGTTTACTTTTTTAATAGTTTCATCATCAATAAGACCTAACTCATGTCCATAAGCACTTAGTCTTAAATCAGCTCCTTCTTCTCTTAAAAGAAGTCTATATTCTGCTCTTGATGTAAACATTCTATAAGGTTCATTTGTACCTTTTGTAACTAAATCATCGATTAAAACCCCAATATATGCTTCATCACGTCTAAGTACAAATGGCTCTTTACCATCTATTGCTAAACAAGCATTTATACCTGCTATTAGACCTTGAGAAGCTGCTTCTTCATAGCCTGTAGTTGCGTTGATTTGACCTGCATTATATAGGTTTTTGATTTTTTTAGTCTCTAAAGTGTGTTTTAATTCAGTAGGGTCTACATAATCATACTCAATAGCATATCCATATCTAATGATTTTTGCATTTTCTAATCCTGCAATTGAGTGAATCATCTCTTTTTGCACATCAATAGGAAGTGATGTTGATAGACCATTTATGTAGTACTCTGTACACATTGCTGTTTGTGGTTCTAAGAATAACTGATGTCTATCTCTCTCAGCAAATCTATTTACTTTATCTTCAATACTAGGACAGTATCTAGGCCCTGTACCTTCGATTTGACCTGTAAATAGAGGAGTTCTATCAAAGTTTGATCTAATAGTTTCATGTGTATCAAGATTTGTATATGTAATATAACATGGATATTGAGTAGGACTAAACTCTTTTTTATTTGTTCTAAAAGAAAAAGGTGCAGGGTTTACATCTCCTCCGTGCATTTCCATGTTTTCAAAATTGATTGACTTCCCATCAATTCTTGCAGGTGTTCCTGTTTTTAGTCTTCCTACATTTAATCCAAGCTCTTTTAACTGAATAGATAAAGTTGAAGATGGAAGCTCCCATGCTCTACCTGCATCATACTTATTCTCACCAATGTGAATAAGTCCTTTCATAAATGTACCAGTTGTAAGGATAACTTTTGAAGCTTCAAACTCTTCGTTTAGTCTAGTTTTTACACCGTAAACTTCTTTGTTTTCATTGATTAAAAGTTCACTCACTTCATCTTGGTATACTTCAAGGTTGTCTGTATTGTGACAAACTTTTCTCATATATTCTCTGTATTTATCCATATCAATTTGAGCTCGGCTTCCTTGAACTGCTGCACCTTTTGAAGCGTTTAGGATTCTAAACTGAATACCTGTTGCATCAGTACATAGACCCATCTCTCCACCTAAGGCATCAAGTTCTCTAACTAGGTGACCTTTTGCTAGTCCACCAATAGCAGGGTTACATGAAGCAGCACCAATTTGCTCTACTAACATAGTAATAAGTAGGGTTTGTTTTCCCATTCTTGCAGATGCTAAGGCAGCTTCAATACCAGCATGTCCTCCACCTACAACGATAATATCATATTTCATAATTTCTCCAAAAATTAGGTAGTATTTATATTGTTTTTATAAGTCAAAATTGAAGCCTTGGAATAGTAACTTTTATTTAAAAATTGGCTTCAGAATATTTTTTTCGTATAATACCAAAAAAATATGATTATTCCAAATAAATTTTAATTTTTTTTAAGATTTAATGCTTAATTTAGAAATTAAATGTTATTAGATACTATATCGTATATAAAATATGAAGGAATACAGTGTTTACTGGACTTATAAGAGAGATGGCTCAAGTAGTGAGTCTTAAAAATAACTTCTTAACATTAAAAGCAAAATATAGCCCAAAAATAGGGGATTCTATAGCTGTAAATGGAGCTTGTTTAACGGTAGTTAGATATACAAGTGATACTTTTACAGTTGAGCTTTCACCTGAATCTCAAAAGATTTTAGCAATGGAAAACTATAAAGATGAGGTTCACATAGAACCTGCTATGATGATGGGTGATAGGTTTGAAGGGCATATTGTACAAGGTCATGTGGATTGTTTAGGAACAATTAGTGCTATTAAAAACAATGGAAACTCAACTGATTTTTATGTATCACTTCCAAGTGAATACTCAAAGTATATCATCCCAAAAGGAAGTGTTACTATAGATGGAGTTTCACTTACAGTAAATGATGTGATGAAAGACTCATTTAGACTTACAATCATTCCTCATACAATTGAGAACACTTTATTTAAAAGATATAAAGTAGGAACAAAAGTAAACCTAGAAACAGATATGTTTGCTAGATACGTTTATAATATGTTCAAAGGAACTCAAGAGAAAAAAGATAAGCTTTCTTGGAATGATGTAGATAGGATTATGGCTACTTATTAGTAGTCTTTTCCTTTTTTTCTTTAGTTGAATTTTCTTGTTTATTTGAAGCTGTAGGAGCTTCTTTGTACACATAAAAGTATTTTTTCTTTAAAACATTTGCATACATTTCTACTGTGGCTGTTTTCATTTGTGGAAGTATTTGTATATCTTTTACTTTTCCTACTTTTAGACCTTCTACGAAGATGTTATCCATACCTGATGTTACTATTTCATCTCCGACTTTTATTTCAGACCACATAGGAATAAATTTGATTAGGGTTGTTTTGTCTTTCTTTGCTGTTAAAATACCGGGTGTTTTATTTTCTCCTATAAATACAGCGTAAGAGCATTTTTCATTTCCATTTAGAAGTGCTACAGCTCTTCCTTGTTCTTTTACTACAATTCCTGCGGCATAATCTTGGCTAATAAGTCCTAAAATAGTGTCATCTTTTTTTTCATAATCTAACCATACTTTTGTAAAGTCATTGAAGTTTATATATGATAAAACTTTTGTTTGCTTTATATCTATTCTTGTTTGATGTTGTTCATTTGTAGTAAGAAATTTATTTATACTATCTAACTTTTTTTGAGTAGTAAGATATAAGGCTTTATAGTTTTTAAGTTCATTGTTTTGTATTTCAAGCTCTTCTATTGTTCTAACTTGATTAAAATATTTTTCAATAGTAGTAGAAATATCAATAACCGAGTCAATATAAGAGAGTTTTATGTCATTTAAGAAAGTAAAGTTTCTAGCAACTAGTTTATCTACCTCAAAAAGGTAAGATAAACTAACTACTAAAAAAAGTACAACAAAAAAGAATTTACGCATTAGTGATTAGTTTTAAAAGTGCATCCTCATCTAATACATTGCTTGTACCATAAGCTACTGCTAGAAGTGGATCTTCTGCAACTTTAACAGGAAGTTTTACAATATCAGCGATATATTCATCAAGTCCTCTAATTAAAGCACCACCACCTGTAAGAATTACACCATTATCAACTACATCTCCTGCTAAATCAGGTGGCATATCTTCTAAGACACTTCTTACAGCAGAAACTATCTCTTTTAATGGCTCTTTTATAGCAGTTCTAACACCTTCACTTCCAAGCTCAATAGTTGAAAGTAAACCAGAGTTATCTCTACCTTTTACTTTGATTTTTAGTTCAGTATCAAGTTTAATAGCAGTACCAATTTCAATCTTGATATTCTCAGCAGTTCGCTCCCCAATATATAAGTTGTAGTTTTGTCTTACATAATCAATAATTGATTTATCAAACTTATCTCCTGCAACTTTGATTGATTTTGAAAGTACTAAACCACCAAGGGAAGTTACACCAATCTCAGTTGTACCACCACCAATATCAACAACCACATAACCTGATGGGTCAGATACAGGAATACCAGCACCAATAGCAGCTGCCATTGGCTCTTCAACTAAGAATACTTCTCTAGCTCCTGCACTCATTGCTGATTCTTCAACGGCTTTTCTTTCAACTTGTGTAATCCCATAAGGAATACAAATAATGATTCTAGGTCTTATAAAAGATTTTCTTGAGTGGGCTTTTTCAATAAAGTATCTTATCATTCTTTCAGTCATTTCAAAGTCAGCGATAACACCATCTTGCATAGGTCTAACTGCTTGAATATTAAGTGGTGTTTTACCAATCATTTGCTTAGCTTCTTGACCAACTGCTAAGATTTTATCTCTACCATATTTGTCATTTTGAACTGCAACAACTGATGGTTCGTTTATGATAATACCTTTTCCTCTTACAGAAACAATAGTATTAGCAGTTCCAAGGTCAATGGCCATATCACTTGAAAATAGACCGATTAATTTATCTAAAAACACTTTATTTTCCCTCTCTTATCTTATGCGATTTTTGGTTCTTTCTCTTTTTTTACTACATCTTTTGTAATAGTAATAGTTTTGTCTTTATATTTTGGAAGATCATACATAATATCAAGCATAATATCTTCTAAAATTGACCTAAGACCTCTTGCTCCTGTTTTTCTTTCAATAGCAAGTCTAGCAAGCTCTTTTAGTGCTTCTTTATCAAATTTTAGGTTTACATCATCCATTTCAAATAGTTTGATATATTGTTTGATAAGTGCATTTTTTGGTTCAGTTAAAATATGAACCATATCATCTTCTGTGATTTCATTTAAAGTGGCTACCATGTGTAATCTACCGATTAACTCAGGAATTAAACCATATTTTACTAAATCATCAGTTTCAACTTGAGAGATTAGTTTCTCTTCTTCTTTTTTAGATTTCTTATCTTGATTAAACCCAAGTACGTTTGCACCTTGTTTTTTCTTGATAATATCTTCAAGACCATCAAATGCTCCACCACAAACAAATAAAATATTTGTAGTATCAACTTGAAGTGCGTCTTGTCCAGGATGTTTTCTTCCACCTTTTGGTGGAACATTTACAACTGAACCTTCTACTATTTTAAGAAGTGCTTGTTGAACTCCCTCACCAGATACATCTCTTGTAATTGATCTATTTTCACTCATTCTAGCTACTTTATCAACTTCATCAATAAAGATAATTCCTCTTTGAGCTCTCTCAACATCACCATCAGCAGCTTGTACTAATCTAGTAACCACATTTTCAACATCATCACCAACATAACCAGCTTCTGTTAAAGATGTAGCATCAGCAATTGCTAAAGGTACATCTAAATATTTAGAAATAGTTTGTGCTAAAAGTGTTTTACCTGAACCTGTTGGTCCAATTAAAAGAACATTTGATTTATTTAATTCTGTATCATCATCAATTTCATTATGTCTAAAGATTCTTTTATAGTGGTTATAAACTGCAACAGATAAAACTTTTTTTGCTCTTTCTTGTCCGATTACATAGTCATCTAAGATTGCTTTTAATTCAGCTGGAGTTCTAAGTTTTATCTCTTCTTGAACTTTTTCTTCTTCTGTAGTTATTGGTAAATGCTCCATATCATCAGGAGTATTTCCATTCATAATTTCATGTGCAGCACCAACACAAGCTTTACAAATAGAAGCATTATCTCCTGCAATTACAGGATTATTAGCACTATCAGTTGCTCCACAAAAATCGCATGTTACTTTACTCATTTCACCAAACCTATTTATTTATTTTCTGTTGTAAGGAATACCTCTTTTTGTATTTAAACAAAAAGATGCTAATTCTCTTACATATTTATTTTCATTTTCTTTTAATTCATTTGCTACATCAGCTAAAGGTTTTCCTGCTTCAAATAAAGCTTTATAAGCTGTTTTTACAGCATTTATATCTTCTCTATTTTCAAATCTTCTTCTTAAACCATTTAGGTTAAGACCTCTTAAAACAGCTTTATTACCTTCTGCTAAACAAAATGGAGGAATGTCTTGTGTTACTACAGAACCTCCACCAATCATAACTTGTGTTCCAATTTTACAAAACTGATGAATTGGAGTTAATCCACCAACCACAACATAATCATCAATTTCTACATGACCTGCTAAAGTCGCGCAGTTAGCAAAAACACAATTATCTCCAATAATAACATCATGGGCTACATGAACATATCCCATAAATAAATTATTGCTACCAATTTTTGTAATAGAACCACCACCTTGAGTTCCTGGGTTAAATAAAGTAAATTCTCTAATTTTATTGTTGTCTCCAATAATTAGTTCTACTTCTTCGCCTTTGAATTTCAGGTCTTGAGGGTCTGTACCAATTGCTGCATGAGAATAGATATGATTGTTTTTACCAATTGTAGTTTTACCTGCAATTACAGTATTTGAATCAATTCTTGTTCCATCACCAATTTTTACATCTTTACCAATAATTGTAAAAGGGCCAATTGTGATATTATCACCAAGTTGTGCCCCTTCTTCAATAATTGCTGTTTTGTGAATATTATTCATTATTTACCTAATTATTTGTCTACTACCATAGCTTTTAATTCAGCTTCTGCAACAAGTGCATCATCAACATAAGCTTTACCTTCAAGAACAATTAGTGTACCTCTTAGTTTTTTAACTTGAATTCTGTACTCTAATTTATCTCCTGGTTTTACAGGTGTTCTGAATTTTGCTTTGTCAATACTCATGAAGTAAATAACTTTGTTTTTTAACTCTTCATTTGTTAAATCATTGCTTTTAAGAGCTAAAACTCCACCTGCTTGTGCCATACCTTCTAAAATTAAAACACCTGGGTAAATCGGGTGACCAGGGAAGTGACCCATAAATGCAGGTTCACTTATAGAGATATTTTTATACCCTGTAATACTTTCGCCTTTTTGCATATCTGTAATTCTATCTACAAGTAAAAAAGGGTATCTGTGAGGAAGTATTTCTTGAATTTCCGTAATATCTAACATCTATTATCCTAAAGTTTAATTAATGGTAGATATTTTATCGAAAAGAAAATTAGTTTTGAATTATGTTTGCTACGTTTTTTGAACTTCCATTTTTTAAATACTCTCTTAGAAGTTTTGAATCTTTAAAAAATTTATCCCTATTCATGGTTTTATAGTCATTTAGTAAAGCTTCTACACTTACTTCATCTTGTAAAAATTCACTATGAATACACTCTTTGCCCATCTTATCAAAAAAGATATTAGCAAGACCTATATATGGTAGTTTTACAAAGGTTCTTCCTATTTTATAGTCTAATTTTTTAGCTATATAACTTAGTGTAAAAGGTGTTCCAATAAGTGCAGCTTCAAGAGTGGCTGTTCCAGAACATATAAAAGCATATTCACTATCTTGTAAAGTTTCATGAGCTTGTCTTGAAATAGTAAAATCTGATATATCTCCATAAGTTCTACTAATATATTCATCATCAAATTTTGCAGGGATTATTAAAATATGTTCTTTGTTTGGAATTTGTTTTGCCAAGCTTTTAAAAATTGGCATTAGGTTTTTTATTTCAGTTTTTCTACTTCCTGGCATAAAAGCGATTTTATTGCTTTGTATAAGCTCTTCTTTGAAGTGATGTATTTCATCAAGTAAGGGATGACCTACATAAGTGATTTTATCTTTTTGAGTGTAAAGCTGCTTTTCAAAAGGTATAATAGAGCAAAGTTTAGAACAATATGCTTCAAGTTTTTTAACTCTTCCTTTTTTCCAAGCCCAAGCTTGAGGAAGGATGTAATAAATAATCTCTTTATTTGGATACTTTTGTTTTAGTTTTTTTGCTAAAGGAAGGTTGAAACCTGATGAGTCCATCAAAAGAACTTTATCACAAGTAGCAGCAGCTTCTACAAGTTCATCTCTTAACTTAAAAAAGAATCTAAGCTTTTTAAGAGCATCTATAAAGCCCATGATAGCTAAAGCAGTTAAATCATACATAGGATTACCAAGTTCTTTATCAAATACTCCTACAAGCTCTATATCATCACTTAGGTGCTTTTTAAGCTCCTTTAAGTGAATATTTGAAGAAGTTTCCATCGCACATACTAAAAGTTTCATATTATCTCTTCCCTTACATCATCATAAGTTTGCGCATTTATAAAAATCTCATACTTTTCATCAAGAATTTCATCTAAGACTATAATAGCACTTAAATCATAAGGGCTTTTGATTATTTTGGCTCTTATTTGAAGTTCTTCATCAAATAGTGGGGGATTATATATAAGCTCTTTTACATTTGCATAGTTTTTATTGCTAAGTTCATTGTATCTCTCAATACTTATGATTTTTACTTCATCTCTGTTTAGATAGTTTATGCCATCTTTTTTATAATCAATTCTTCCATTTGTTTTTCCTCTATTTATCATAGAATATGGGAAAATATATGAAGCTTTGATTTGTTTTTTTACAAAAACTTTTCCACTTAAAAGTCTATAGTTTAAAAATCTATTTTTTATGATTTTATACTCATCACCATTTGCTTCAAGAGTATTTCTTCTTTTATAAAGTTCTAATCTCTCTTCAATTGATTCAGGTAAAATTTGATTTGAGATAGGGTTAAACATCTCATCCATGATTTTCTTTTGAGCTTCTCTTTGAGCTGATAAACCAAATAAACAACCACAATAGTTTTGTCTATAAAGTTGGTTTTCTTTTACTTTTTTACCTTGGATTTCTGCACCATTTCCAGCTTTATAATCTCTAAAAATAAACTCAATTCCATGTAAACTTTGAAGATTGTGACCGATTTTATCTAGCTTTTCTTGGGACTTTTTAGGAGAAATTAAAAGAGTAGTTGTGAACTTATCATGTCCTAGCTCTTTTGCTTTTGCAACTGTGTTATCAAGTCTATCATCATAACAAACTGTACATCTATCCCCTTTTTCTGGAAGATGTTCCATACCTTTTACTTTTTTAAGCCATGCTTCTAGGTTATAAGGGCCTTCAATTAATTCAATTCCTAGTTTTTGGCATGAGTATTCTACGTCTAAGTATCTAAGTCTATATTCACTATATGGATGAATGTTTGGATCATAAAAAAATCCTACTAACTTTTCATCTGGATATTCTTCTTGTATTCTTTCTAAAAAATAGTGACTATCAACTGCACAACAAATATGTACTAACAATAAATAACCTTTGATTTTATAATTTATGGATATTATAGTAAAATATTTTAAAACAAAGGATTAGATATCAAAAAATTAGCTATCTTACTTACTTTTATCTTTCTTTTTACAGGTTGTTTAAAAAAAACGCCAACACTTACATCAAGTGCTACAATACTTATAAAAACACCGACCATGAAGTTTTATGACAAGGGTTTTATTTTTAATTATGATGATTATACACAAGTTCAAATCTTTAGTGCAGGCACAGCAATACTTGATATGAAAATCTATGAAGATAGGGTTTGTAGTTCTACTTTTAGATGTGAAAAGTTAGAGATTTTTAATGCAAAAAATTTACATAAATCATATAAAAAAGAGTTTTTAAGAGAACTTTTTAGTAAAAATGAAAAAGAGATTATCCATAGAGATAGAAAAAATAGAATACTTATAAAAATAAAAAAAGATTAAAACAAAAAGGACATAAAGTCTTTTTTGTTTATCTAGGTGACTTAAAGTACCATTTCATTTCTTTTAAATCATTTATATTTTTATTTGAATTTACTGATTGTAAAGTAACTACAAGATGATCACTTGAAAAACTTTTTATTTTTAAAGTTTGAGTATAACCCATGTATTGAGTAACTATACTATTGTTTTGAATTTTTAAAGAGTCATAATCTTTTGTTAAATCATCTATTTTCCAAGAATTACTTATAAAACTTTTATAATGTCTTTGAACCTTTGCTTTATAAGAATTTTTATATTCATGTACCACATAAGCTAAATCCTCATAACCTTTTTCGTACTCATAAAAAGTCTTATTTAATAAATAAGAAACATCTTGTTTATTATCTTCTTGTGGCGTTTTTTTCTCAAGTTCTTTTTTTATTTCTTCTACTTGTGTGCTTGTTAATTTTTGTATTAAACTTGAAGTTTGTAAATCATTTACAACTTGTGTTTCAAGTAAAGCTGCTTTTTGTTTTAAATCTTGATTTATAGTACTTTCAAAAGTAGTTTTAAGTGAAGAGATATTGGCTTTCACATCATCTAATCTTGTAGTATTATTTGTATCAAATAAACCTTCAATATAATCTTGTGTATTTGTAGAGTTTTGTTTAAAATTCTGATATAAAGCGTTTGTAATAATCATACTCTCTTTCGAACTACTAGGTAAATCTAAAAGCTTTTCTTTATCTAAACTGCTTAGATTTAATTGTGTTTTTGTTAAATCAAGAAGTTTTTCAAGGTTTTGATTCTCTATATTTTTATCTGTATTATAAATCAAAGTAGAGATTAAAGAGACTTTTTTTGTTGAAGATTTTAGTGTTGTTGTTAGTCTAATATCTTCTGTATCTATTTGCCCATTTGCATTTACATCTATAATCCCTGAACTCACTACTATAGGATAGGCTATAGTAGTATCAAATTCATAGCTATTTGAATATGGACTAACAGGTATTGCTGTATTTCCATTTGCGTCTGTAACTGTTGCATTTAAAACAGCACCTCTTTCTACTTGAACAATATTTGATATACTAGATGAAACATCTCCTGCTCCCCCACAACCTACAAATAATATAGAACTTAGAAGAGATGTTAGTACTATTTTTCTTTTTTTCATTGTAATCCTTAATATGTTTTTAATTATAAATTTATAGAATTATATGTTTACAAAGAGACAGTATTATGTCGCAAGAAAAAGTAAGAGATAAAATGAATAAAGATTTTGAAAATTTACCTAAAAAAAACAGTGAAAAAAACAGCGATACGGTTCTTAGAAGACTTATGCTTATTTTACAAAAATTAAGTGATAATGAACTTCCAACTAGAAAAGACTTAGAAAAAGAGTTTAATGTAACAGCAAAAACTATCCAAAGAGATATATACCAAAGACTTTCATATTTTCCTATTGAGAAAACATCTTTAGGGCAGTATAAATTTATAGAGGGCTTTACTTTAAATAAAACAACTCTAAAAGAAGATGAAATGCTTTTTGTTTATCTCTCCCTTTCTCAAATAAAAGATATAAATGAAAACTTTGAAAAAATCACTTATGATATTTTTTCAAAACTTTTAACTCCAAGATATTCAAGTCCATACTATATAAAACCAAATAGTTTTCAAGAAATAGATATGGATTCATCTTTGTTAAACAGACTTGAAAAAGCAATAGAGTTAAATAATATGGTGGAGTTGAAGCTTCAAAATAGAGTATTTATAATTGAACCTTATAAAGTAGTAAGCTTTGATGGAATTTGGTATTTATTTGGGAAAGACACAAAGGATGAAAAAATACGAACGGTTTTTATCCATGAGATAAAAGAACTTTGTATTCAAAAGTGTAAGTATAAACTAGATAAACCAATAGATGAAATACTTGATAATGTACATAGTGCTTGGTTTGAAGATGGAAATACAATGGAAGTAAAAGTAAAGGTTTTACCAAAAGCAGCTTTCAATTTTAAGTTAAAAAAGCTATTGCCTTCTCAAGAAATACTAAAAGAGTATGATGATAAATCTTTATTAGTAAAGTTTACAGTATCAACCCAAGAAGATATAGATAATATCATAAAAGCGTGGTTACCAGATATCCAAATAATAGAACCACAAAGTTATAAAGAAAAGTTTATAAAAGAGTTACAGCAGTATCTAAAAGCTTATGAAGCTTAAGTCTAGTCTTTGAGACTAGACTGGATACTTATGACATTTTTTTTAGTTTTGAATAACCTGCTTTGATTAGTTTTAAAAGAGGTTTTCTATAAGAGCTAAATACATACTTTTTGATTTCGTAAGCAAGTCTTCCTTTTACATGGAATAAATCAGCAATATTACCAGCTGCGTATTTTCCACCTAGGGCAATTAGAATACCATCTAGTTTTGGATCACATTTTACTAATCTTTTTTTCTCGATCATTCTTAAAATATTTTTACCTGCATTTGTTCCACTGATTCTAGCAATAGTAACATTTGGAGGCATAATCTCGCCTTTTTTATTTTTGATTTCAGCTGCATCACCAATAGCAAAGACTTTAGGGTCTTTATCACTTTGCATAAACTCATTTACTATTATTTGTCCTTTAGGGTTTTTAGCTACATCAAGTTCTTCTGTGATTTTATTGGCTTCAACTCCCCCTGTAAAGATTAGAAATGAGTTATAGATTTTTGTTCCATTTGAAAGATAAGCAAATCCATCTTCACACTTTTGAAGTTTTGTATTAGTAATTACATTAATACCAAGAGATTTAAGTCTTTTATGGGAAATACTAACTAATTCAGGAGTAAGACCTGGAAGAATAGTATCAGAACTACTTACAAGGGAGATTTTTAGGTTATCACAAGAGAAATTACCTCTTTGAAAAAACATCTTTGAGTTATATGCCATCTCTGCTGCGATTTCTACACCTGATAAACCAGCTCCAACAACTACGATGTGAGTATCATCACATTTTTTTGCTTCATCTTGGATTTTTTTGAAAAGTTGGTTTTCAAAACTTTGTTTAAAGAACATAGCCCAGTGAAGTTTTTTGATATCGTGGGCATTATTTAATCCAGGAATTTGTGGTGGGAAAAATGTTCTAGTACCTGCTGCCATGATTAAATAATCATACTCAACTATTTCTTGTTCTTCTGTGAATATTTTTTTTGATTCTTGGTCTATTTTTCTTACTTTTAAGTTTTTATACTCTAAATAGTTGTGATTAAATCCTAAACATAAAGTAGTTAAATCAATAGTAACATCAGCAATATTTGATTTGTTTGCGATAAGATCATAAACTTCTGGTTGAAGATTATGAAATGTATGTTTATCAATCAATGTGATTTTTATATTTTTATTTTTAACTAATTCTCTTAATGCATAAATACCCGCATAACCACCACCAATTATTACAACTTTTTCCATCAAATAAACCTTTTTTTCACTATTTTATTTGTAAGATAAACTTTTACAAATATATGTTTGAAATGTTACTAAATTTTTATAGCCCATATATAGCGAGCCTCAAACTTAAAATATTCAGTAATTCTATACTTAGCCATTTTAGGATATGATAAAAACTTAATAAAGATTGTAAATTTCTTAACTGGTGTTAATAAATGACACTTTATATAAGCTTATAATAATTCAAAAATCATGAAACAAAAATCACTTATTAAATTAAGCTTATATTATAAATCTAATAAGTGTAAATAATATTAAATTAATAGGATAAATATATGAAATACGTAGGAGCTCATGTAAGTGCAACTGGTGGAGTATTTAATGCCCCAATAAACGCAAGAGAAATAGGCTGTAAGGCCTTTGCTCTTTTTGTAAAAAATCAAAGACAATGGAGAGCAAAAGACTTTGAAACAAAGGTTTTAGATAAGTGGTTTAAAGAGATGGAAGAAACAGGTATTGAAGCAAAACATATCTTGCCACATGATTCATACTTAATCAACTTAGGTCACCCAGAAGAAGAGAAAAGACAAAAGTCACTTGATGGGTTTTTACATGAGATTGAAAGATGTGAAATTTTAAAGCTTGATAGACTTAACTTTCACCCAGGTTCGCATCTAAGAAAGATAAGTGAAGAAGAGTGTTTAGATAGAATCGCACTATCTCTAAACCAAGCAATTGATGCTACAAATGACATAAAACTAGTTATTGAAAACACAGCAGGTCAAGGAAGTAACTTAGGTTATAAGTTCGAGCATTTAGCATACTTAATTGATAAAGTAGAAGATAAATCAAGAATTGGTGTATGTATAGATACCTGTCACATGTTTACAGCTGGTTATGACATCAGAACAAGAGAAGCTTATGATAAAACATGGAAAGAGTTTGATGAGGTAGTAGGACGTGAGTATCTTATGGGAATGCATATAAATGACTCAAAACCAGAACTTGGAAGTAGAGTAGATAGACACCATAGTTTAGGTATGGGACAGATTGGATGGGATGCATTTAAGTTCATCATGAATGATGATAGAATGGATGATATTCCATTAGTACTAGAAACAATCGATGAAACTATCTGGGCTGAGGAGATTCAAGCCTTATATGATTTAGTAGAGAAGTAGTTTTACTTCTTTGCTAGTGCTTTGGAGACTTTTATAAATATCAAAACAATTAAGTAATTATATTATATTATCTTTAAAAGATTTATTGGGGAATAAATGAAGTTAAAAGAATATGATATTAATTCAAAAAAATCTATAGTTAGTTACGCACAAAAGTTTATTGATAAAAGTCTAAATGATGTTTTAGAGAAGAATGATATATTAGATATATTATCTTTAATTGGTAAATATAATAAGAATAGAAAAGGTTTATTGGGAGATATAGTTGAAAAGTATTTATTTGGAATTAATAATAACAATTATGCAAGAGCTGATTTTGAAAAAGTTAAAATAGAGTTAAAAACAACTGGAATAAAGAAGTTAAAGTCTCAAAAATATTCTCCTAAAGAAAGATTAAGCTTATCAATGATTAATTATATGAGTATTGTCAATGAAAAATGGGAAACAAGCTCTTTTTTAGAAAAAAATAAATTGTTACTTATAATGTTTTATTTATCAGAGGATGATAAAAGTCTTTTAGAGTATAAATTTAAGATGGTAGAATTAATAGATTTAATCTCAGGAATTTCTAAGGCTGACGTTGCTCAAATAAAACAAGATTGGCAAAAAATTGTTGAAAAGATCAAAAGAGGTGAAGCTCATAATTTATCTGAAGCTGATACTTTATACTTAGGTGCAGCTCCAAAAGCAAGTACATCAAAAAATAGAAGAATTCAGCCTTATAGTGAAATAACTGCTAAACCAAGAGCATTTTCTCTAAAAACAAAGTATCTAAATTATTTAATTCAAAAAATTTTATCGAAAGATGATAAATCTTATCATTCAATTATTGAAAAAAACTACCCTCTTACTATAGAGGAAAACATAGAAAAAAGATTTGAAATATATTATGGAAAAACAAATTTAGAAATAGAAAAGAGGTTGAATATAAGTTATGATAAGAGACCTAAAAATCATCGAAGACTTCTTATAAATAAACTATTGGGAGCAAGTTCAAATAAAATCAAAGAATTTGAAAAAGCAAATATTACTTTGAGAGTTATAGCTCTTGAAAAAACAGGTAGATTAGTTGAATCTATATCTTTTCCTATTTTTAAATATACTGAGATTATTAATCAAGATTGGACAAATTCAAGTTTTTATAAACAATTAACTGAAAAGAAATTTTTGTTTGTAATATTTCAAAAAACTAAAAAAGGTGAGGATATATTAAAAAAAGTTCAATTTTGGAATTTTCCTTTTAAAGATATTAATAATGTAAAATGGGTTTGGGAAGAAACAAAAAAACGAATAAAAGAAAAAAAAGCTGATAAACTACCTTCTATAACGGAGAATTCAATAGCACATGTTAGACCACATGGTAGAAACTCAAAAGATGTATTAGATACTGGATATGGAAAAAAAGAAGTAAAAAAGTGCTTTTGGTTGAATGCAAAATACATACAAAATCAGTTAAATATTAAGAATACATAGAAATACTTGATCTTCTAAAATAAATTAGATATAATACGAAAAAATTAATAAATATTGCAAAATGCAATAAAAAATTAGTATAATTTAATTTTGGTGTATAATCTTTAAATATTTTTATTAGGGATTAATATGAAAACACCAAACTTATTTAGTATTTTTCAAAAGGTAGAAAAGCTTAATAATATGAATAAACAAATAAATGTAAAAAATAAATCAATTAAAACTATTGAATTATTTGCTGGTGTGGGTGGATTTAGACTAGGATTAGAGAAAGCTTCTCATTATGATAAACAGTATGATATTGTTTGGAGTAATCAATGGGAACCATCAACAAAAACTCAACATGCATCGGATGTTTATTGTGCAAGATTTGGATATGAAAATCACAGTAATGAAGACATTTCAACAGTTAAAACTTCTGAAATCCCAAATCATGATTTACTAGTTGGAGGTTTTCCATGTCAAGACTATTCTGTAGCTAGTACATTAAAAAATTCTAAAGGGATTGTGGGTAAAAAAGGTGTTTTATGGTGGGAAATTCATAGGATATTAGAAGAAAAGGGTGAAAAATCACCTTCTTTTTTATTACTTGAAAATGTTGATAGACTATTAAAATCACCGGCTTCTCAAAGAGGTAGAGATTTTGCAATCATATTATCTTCTCTGAATAATTTAGGATATGCTGTTGAATGGCGAGTTATAAATGCTAGTGAGTATGGAATGCCACAAAGAAGAAAAAGGGTTTTCATTTTTGCTGCAAAAGTAGGTACATTCATTAATGATGTTATAACAAAAACTAAACCTCTTGATGTTTTAAATAAAGCAGGAATTTTTGCAAAAACTTTTCCAATTAAAAAAATAGAAGAAAAAGATTTATTGATAAATGAACTGTCTTCTGACTTAGTGGATGTGACAGATAATTTTAATAAAGACACACCTAAAAAGAATTCATTTTGGGAAACAGGATACATGATTAATGGGAAATATTATACGGCAAGATGTGAAGCTAATTACGATGGAGTAAATAGTGTTTTAGGTGATTTTTTAGAAGATGAAAAAAATGTTCCAAAAGAATTCTTTATTAATGAAGAAGAATTAAAAAAATGGGAGTACCAAAAAGGTGCCAAATCGATAGAAAGAGTTAACAAAACTACAGGACATAAATATTTATATACAGAAGGTAGCATGGGCTTCCCTGATTGTTTAAATAAACCTTCAAGAACAATCATAACTGGAGAAGGTGGTGCAAGCGCATCTAGATTTAAGCATGTAGTTAAAGTTAATGGAAAATATAGAAGACTAACTCCAGTTGAATTAGAGAGATTAAATATGTTTCCTGATAATCATACTAAGGGTGTGACTGATTCAAAAAGAGCATTTTTAATGGGAAATGCTCTAGTGGTTGGAATTGTTGAAAAATTAGGTAATACTATATTAAAAGAAATTTAGTTTTTATAAAATATTATAACTTAGTAGAGAAGTAATTTACTTCTTTGCTAATACTTTAAACAAAAAATAAAACTACTTAAATATAATGTTCTAATAACATATATATTATTAGGATAAACATGCAAAATATACTACTAGCACTAATACCAATTTTTTTACTTATATCTTTAGGATATTTTCTAAAGCGAATAAAGTTCCCTGATGAGCAGTTTTGGCAGTATGCTGATAAGTTTACTTATTATGTGCTATTTCCTGCACTTTTGATTTATAAGCTTTCTACTGCTTCATTGGATGGTATAGATGGGGTAAACTTTATTTTTTCAGCTCTTTTAACTATTGGGATTATCACAGTTTTACTTATGATAGCTGATAAGATTATGTTCTTTTTTGATGGCCCTTCTTTTACTTCTGTTTATCAAGGCTCGATTAGGTTTAACACTTATGTATTTTTAGCTTTAACAGATGCTATTTATGGAGATGATGGCTTAGTTTTAGCTGCACTTTTAATGACTTTTTTAATACCAAGTATAAATGTATTTTGTATAGGAATTTTTTCTATTTATGCTTCAAGTGATAAGATTACATTTATATCTTTTATAAAGTCAATTTTTAAAAATCCTTTGATTGTAGGATGTATAATTGGAGGAGGTTTAAACTTTTTAGGTATTTCTTTAGTTTCTCCTCTTGAAAAGACACTTAGTATTTTAAGTGCTGCTGCACTTCCATTGGGTCTTTTATCTGTTGGGGTTGGTTTGCATATTACTCACTTAAAAGAAGTGAAATTTGAGCTATTTTCATCGGTGTTTATAAAACTTGCACTTTTTCCTGTGCTTATTTTCTTTGTGGCTATAAATTTAGGAGTTACAGGACTTCCATTGTTGGTACTTGTTCTTTTTGGAGCTATGCCTACAGCTTCTAGTGCTTATATTTTAGCAAGGGAACTTGGAGGAGATTTAAAGCTAATGTCTGCGATTATTACTATGCAGACACTGCTTTCGATATTTTCTATTTCAGCGATACTTATGTTACTTGAAAACTATCAAATACCGTAAATTTTCATCATAAAACTATTTGTTTTATTTTCAAATTTTTCTAGCCAAAAGATACTCTTTTGAGTATCTGGTTTTACTATTTTACCATTTGCGTAGATTTTTGATAGTTCTAGTTGAGCATTTTTTACATTGTTATTTGCTGCAAAAGTTAAAAGTTCAAGAGCATCATCATAATCTTTTTCATTAATATAATAAAAAGATAATTTATAAGCTGCCATTGGGTCAACTTTTTTTGTATCTTTAAGTAAATCAATTCCTAGTTTTTGATTTTGCTTAACACCTCTTCCTTTTAAATATAGTTCCGAAAGTAAAGCATTTGCATAGAAGTTACCTCTTTTTTGTGCTAAATCATAAAGTGTAAAAGCGTCTTGATATTTTCCTTCTGAATATTTTTTGATACCAAGTCTTAGAAGAGCGATAGTATTTTTATAAGAGATTAAATCGTAGCAATTCTCTTCAAACTCTTTATCTTGACTGATACATTGATTTGCTTGTGCTAATTCAGTTGGTAAAACTTTTAGTGACTGCTCATAGTTATTACATCCTGTTAAAAGTATAGAAGCTATTGCAGAAGTCACTAAAAGTTTTGTAGTGCTTTTTAACATATTTTTTCCTTGTAGATACAACTTGTAATTTTTGAATAATATTTTATCTAATTTTAGATAATTATATGAAGTTAAGAGTTATTCTTGTAATATTTATTTAGATTTACTTAGGAGATTTTATATGATTTTTATAGCTTTCTTTTTATTTATTGCACTTATTGCAGTATCTTTAAATATGATGAATTCTTCAAATTTAGAGCAAATACAAGAGCATTTAAAATCACAAAATTGTAATTCAATACTTTATTCAAAAGGTTCATATAAAGCCTTGTGTAGTGACAAAGTTTTGGAGATATCAAATAGTTTTACTATTGATTTAGAGAAAAACTCAAAAGAGTATAAATATAGTGATATTAAAAATCTAAGTGTTGAAAACTTGGATATTGTAATAAATGACAATCAAAAGTTACAATTTAAGAAAAAAGATGAAGTGTATAAATTTTATGAGGCTTTAAAAAAGCAAATAAAGAAGTAAAATTACTTCTTTATTTTAAAAGTTTTAATTGCTTTTTAGAATCTTTTATATTAGCTTTTTCATACCATTGTTTAGCTAATTTTTTATCTTTTTTTATACCACCTTTTCCATAATGGTATACAAGACCTATATTATAAGCAGCTACTTTATCATCATATTTATTGTATGCTTCTTTATAGTATTCTAAAGCTTTTTGAATATCAACTTTCCCTAAAACACCTCTTTCATACATAATTCCAAGTTTTACAATAGATCCTTTATGTCCTCTTTTTCTAGCTTTTTTATAAAGTTCTAAAGCTTTTTCGTACTCTTTTATATCATAATAATATTGCCCTAAATGATGTGCAGCAAACATATCATATTTATAAGCTTGTTTATAATACTCTACAGCTTTTTCTCTATCTTTTTTAACACCATAACCCTTTTCATAGAAAACTCCAATAAGATTAGTTGCTCTATAGTCTCTTTTTTGGTGACCTTTTTTTAAGTATTCTAAAGCTTTTTTGTAGTTAAGCTCTAATAGTGAATCCTTAGGTGATTCCTCATCTTGATAATATAACCATGCAAGATAATAATTAGCTGTGTTGTACCCTTTTTGAGCGGCTTCTTCGTATAACTCTTTTGCTTTTAATAAGTCTCTTTCTACTCCTTCTCCATATTGATATAACCAACCAAGACTAGCAATATCATAAGAGTAACCTCTTTTTACTAGTTTTTCAAGATAGTATTTTGCTTTTTTGTGATTAAGTTTTTTGTTTTCACATTTTCCACAAAGATAAATATCTACTAATTTTCTTGAAGCTCTAAAGTCATCTTGTTCTGCAAGTTTTTCATAAAGTTTTAATGCTTTATCTTTATCTTTGTATTCTTTAAATCCATAAGGAGGATTATAATATAAATCTGCAAGTTCTTTAGTAGCTTTTTTTTCACCTCTTTGCTCTAATGATTCTAAAAGTTCAACGGCTTTTTTAAAGTCTTTATTTTTTCTATCTCTTTTATAATAATTTATTAAAGAATAAGTACTTTTTACATCTCCAAAATTATGGGCTTTAGTTAAAGCTTCTAGTGCAAGTTTTTTATCTTTGTATTTGTATGCTCTATAGATTTCTCTTAGTTCAATGATATTGTTAGTATCAAGTTTATTTACTGAGTATTTTTTAAGTTCTTCTTTATAGTATCTTTTTGTATATGGTGAAGAGATTTTATCAATATATTTTTTCTTTAATTCTTTATCTTTTGAGTTATAGATATAATCTTGCCATTTTTTTGTTTGATTATGAATTTCAGGATTAAATCTATATGAAGAAGCTCTATTCATTGCTAACTCAATGATAGCTTCATGGTTACCTTCTTGTGCTACTTCTTCAAATAACTTATAAGCTTGAGGATATTGTCTTTGTTTTTTATAAAACTTCGCAAGGATTAGTTTTCCATCTTTTGAATCATTTAACTTTTGTTTTAATGAAAAGTATTTATCTAAATATTTCTTGTCAGATGAATAAATACTAAGAAGTGATTGTGTAGCTTCACTATTATCTAACTTTGAAGCTTTTTCAAAATACACAGCAGCTTTATCTTTATTCTTTTTAAGTTTTTCTCTATAGTTACCTTTATTATAAATAGCTCCAAGTTCAAGTAGCGCGTTTATATTTTTAGGATCAAGTTCAAGAACTTTTTCATAATAAGGAATGGCTTTTTCAAATTTATATTTTTTATAATAAAGATTAGCTAGTTTATAGATATCTTCACTTTTATTTTTTTCTAAAATCTTATTGATTAGTTCATTAAGTTTTCCTTCATCACTTTTTCTATAGCTATATTTTCTAATATTTTTTATAATAGCTTCTGTAGGTAGTTCAATACCTTTTTTTTCCATAATCTTTTCAAGATTTTTAGCTTGTCTTGAGTAATAGTTTTTATTATAGAATGAATACAATTCTTGCATTTCTTCATTGTTTAAACTATCAATTATTTTTTCTTCTAAAGCTTTAGCTTCATCTCTTTGATAGCTTTTTAAATATGATTTGATTAAAGCTATATTTGCACTATTATCACCTAAACTTGAAGCTAGTTTATAAAGTTTTTGTGCTTTTTGATTTTCATTGATAAACATTTTTGAATATTCATCATAAACTTTAGCAATTGCAGTTATATCTTTTGGATCATGCTGCTTATTTATATTTGTATACCATTTATTAAAATAGTATAAACCTTCTTTTGTTTGGGGAAACTTATAATGCTCATGTAGTTGAAGCATTGCTTTTATGTCACCAGTTTGTGAAGCTTTTATTAACTCTTCTTTTGAGCTTACACTGTTTTGGTTTAAATTAGAAACCGAACAAGCTGTAAAAAAAATTAAAGTGAATAAAGCCACTATTAAATTTTTCATCTGCATTCCTTATAATTATTATAATTTTAAAAAATAACATAATAGGGAAAACTATCTTAATAAATAATTTATGTGAAACAATTTCATAACTAATAGGTAATTTCATCGGCTCATTAATAGTTAAGAGAATTTAATGTATTATCAAAGATTACACATATATAATATAGGATATTTTAAATAAATGAAAGAATTAGTTAATTTTATAAAAGCTTCGGATATAACAAAAACAAATTTTTATAAAAGATTAAAATGTAAAAAAGAAGAAGGACATATTCTTCAATATTTAACAAAAGAGTATGTAAAAGGTAGAGACACTCTAGTTGTAATAGATGTTTTAGCAGAATTTTGTGATATTAAAGAGTATGAACACTTAGATAAATTAGATTTAATTAAATCTCTTTTAGAGTGTGGTTGGTTAGTTCAAGTTGCCTTTGATCAAATAAAATTAAATGAAGTTTCAAAACTGGAATTATTAAATTCAAATATTGCACTTTCAAGTTCATATTTAAAACTATTTGAAAATATTTCAGGTGATTTTGTTCTTCCTGAAATCAAAAGTTATAGTGATCATTTGGAGTATTTACAAGATCAATTTTTTAAGATAGATTTAGTGCAACAGCTAAATGTAGTTAGAAAAAACTTTGATATAAATTCACCTAGTTCAAATAGACTAAAATCAAAATTAGTGATGTTGGAAAATAGAATTAAAGAAAGAGTAAAAGTTACAAACAGCTCTATTATGCTTGAAGATTTTTTTAAAGAAAATGATTTAGCTGACCAAGAACAAACACTATTTTTAGCATTATTAAAAGAAGAGTATTCAGGTGGAGATGGTTCAATAAGAGATATGAATGCCTTAATAGAACTTATTTCTTCAGATGATTATGAGAAAATTAAGTATAGAAGCTTACTTGAAGAAAGTTCAAATTTAGTGTCAAAATCTTTAGTTGATTATGATGAAGTATTAACTGCTTTTGGTGGAATAAATAGAAACTTTTATATTCCAGATGAAATTTTATATAAAATTTCTCATCCTACAAAAAAGAAAACTAGAAGAACAAAAATCAAACTTGATTCTGTTATAAAAGAACAAGATATGTTTGAACTTATAAATACTTCAAAAACTTTAGATGATGTGGTTTTAAATGATAAAACAAAAGAGACTTTAGATGCGCTTTTACAACAAGTTGATAAAACTGTAGCAAATAGACTTAAACAGTGGGGAATAAAAGATAAAAAAAGAGGAATAGATGCAAAGATAATTTTTTATGGGGTTGCAGGAACAGGTAAAACTTTAACAGCTTTAGCTATGGCAAAATCTCTTAAAAAAGAAGTTCTTAGTTTTGATTGTTCAAAAATTCTTTCTATGTATGTAGGTGAGAGTGAAAAAAATGTAAGAGCTATTTTTGATAAGTATTACGAGCTTAGAGAAATTTCAAAATCTGAGCCTATTTTACTTTTAAATGAAGCCGATCAATTTTTAAGTTCAAGAACTACAGGAGCAGGAAGTGGGAGTGATAAAATGCACAACCAAATGCAAAATATTTTCTTAGAACAAATTGAGAGATTTGATGGAATTTTAATAGCTACAACAAACTTGCTTGAAAATCTTGATAAAGCATTTTCAAGAAGATTTAACTATAAAATTGAGTTTATGAAACCAAATAAAGAACAAAGAATAACTTTATGGCAAAAGTTAATACCAGAAGCCTTACCTTTAGATGAAAACTTTGATGTTGAAGAATTAGCTAAATATGAATTAACAGGTGGACAAATAGAACTTATTATAAAAAATACTGCATATAAATTAGCAGTAAGCCAAGAGCCAATATTTAAAATAGAAGATTTTAAAGAACAGATTCAAAAAGAGCAAAAAGGGCAGTTTGATTCAGAAAATAAAGTTGGCTTTTTCTAGGAAGTATTTTACTTCTTAGAAATTATTATTTATACATTAAGTTCTCTCAATATAAAAAAATCCAATAAATAAAAAAAATAAATTAATCTAAAAATTTAATAAAGATATAAAGTTAGAAAAAAAACTAAATATGTGAAATTTTGAAACACTAAGAATTTGAAAGGTAAAAAGTTCACTTTTCATGTTAATTAATTGTAAGTTTATCATACCAATTTTAGATACTTCTTTTATAATAATATTAAAAGCCTATAAAAAATTGGCATAACTATATAGTGTTTCATTTTGTGTCAATTTGTATAGTGAGGTAGCAAAAAAATAGCTAATAAGCTATTTTTTATAGCGATAGAAATATCATTGCATAACTGTTAAAGTGGCTATTTATTACTATTTAGGTACTATATTTAAGCTTCAAATAAACTTTTTAAAGTTTTATAAAGGATATACGATATGACACATATGGATTTTGCACATCCTTATTTCGGTGCATTTGTTATGTTTGTGGTAACATTTGCTGCATTTGGTGCTACTGTATGGCTATCAAGATTTATTAGTAGAAAAATCGCAAGACTTGATACTGAAAAACTTAAAACAACACTGTATGAGTGTGGGCCAGAGGTTACAAAGCAACCAAACACAATCTCAACACAATTTTACTTAGTTGCATTAATCTTCATTCTTTTCGATGTAGAAATTATTTTTATGTTCCCTTGGGCTATCAACTTTCAATTATTAGGTTGGTTTGGGTTTGTAGCAATGATTTTATTTATTACAATTCTATCAATCGGATTCTTATATGAGTGGAAGAAAGGAGCCTTAGAATGGCACAGCATAAAGTAAACTATTTACAAGATGGCGGAGCGCCAATAAAGTTAACTACTATTGATAAGCTTGTAAATTTTGGTAGATCAAATTCAATTTGGCCAATGACTTATGGTTTAGCCTGTTGTGCTATTGAAATGATGGCTACTGGTGCATCAAGATATGACTTTGATAGATTTGGTACTATTTTTAGAGCAAGTCCAAGGCAATCTGACTGTATCGTGATAGCAGGAACTCTTACTAAAAAACACGCAGAGTTCATGCGAAGATTATATGATCAAATGCCTGATCCAAAATGGGTAATCTCAATGGGATCATGTGCTAATACAGGTGGTATGTTTAATACTTATGCAACTGTTCAAGGTGCAGATAGAATAGTACCTGTTGATATTTACTTACCAGGTTGTGCCCCAAGACCTGAAACATTACAATATGCGTTAATGACTCTACAAAAGAAAATCAGAAGAGAATCGATTTTTAGAGCTAAGAAGAAAAAAAGGTTAGTTTAATGAGACAGTATAAACCAAAACATGACGTACAAAAAAAATCATACTTCTCAGATAGATTTTATGTAACACCAAGTTTAGCAAGACTTGATGTAAATAAAGATGAGCAGTTTGAAAAAGATTTTGAAGTATTTTCTTCAAAAATTGATCTAAAAGAAGCTTATATTGAGCATACTCATTTAGTAATACATATTGATAAGAACTCTATTGTTGAAGCTATGACTTTATTAAGAGAAGAATTAGAATATGATATGTTGATGGAACTATCAGCTATTGATTATTTAGCTAAAAAAGATGGCTATGAGTTATTTTATGAAATGTTGTCATTATCAAAACACAAAAGATTAAGAATCAAATGTTTCTTAGGAAAAGATGAAGCTATTGAGTCTGTAACATCTGTATTCAAATCAGCAAACTGGTCTGAGAGAGAAATGTATGATATGTTAGGAGTAAAAGTATTAAATCATCCTAATATGAAAAGAATTATTATGCCAGATGATTGGTATGATCACCCACTTAGAAAAACATATCCTTTACAAGGTGATGAAGCTGCATCTTGGTATGAAGTTGACAAAATTTTTGGAAAAGAAGCAAGAGATATCATAGGACCTGAACAAAGAGATCCAGCTGCAATTGATAGATATGATACTACAAGATTTGCTAGACTTGGTCATGAAGTACCTTATGATACTGATATTTCACAGTTTGAGCCTGAAACTGCAATTAACTATCAAGAAGATAATGCCACTCCAATTATGAAAAAATTAAAACCTGAAGATTCAGTTGTTTTAAAAAGAAGAAGGTAGTAAAGTATGCAAACACAACAACCAAATAGATTAAAACCTTTTTTTGAAAATATAAACTTCGAGAGAGAAGATAACACAATGATGGTGAACTTTGGGCCACAACACCCATCAGCTCATGGTCAATTAAGATTAGCTTTAGAACTTCAAGGTGAGGAAGTTGTAAAATCAAGACCATTAATAGGATACCTTCACAGAGGTATGGAAAAAATGGCTGAAAATATGATTTATAATGAATTCTTACCAACTACAGATAGAATGGATTATATCGCTGCAACTTCAAATAACTATGGTTATGCTTTAGCTATTGAAAAGTTACTTGGTATTGAAGCACCAAGAAGAGCAGAGATTATTAGAACTATGCTTTTAGAATTAAATAGAATTACTTCTCATCTTTTCTGGCTAGCAACTCACGCACTTGATGTTGGTGCTATGTCTATGTTCTTATACTGTTTTAGAGAAAGAGAATACGCAATGGACTTAATTGAGGATTATTGTGGTGCAAGACTTACACATTCAGCAGTTAGAATTGGTGGAGTTCCTTTAGACTTACCTGCTAACTGGATTGATGATTGTGAGTCATTCTTAAAAATCTTACATGAAGAATTAGAAAAATATGAAGGTTTATTAACAGAAAATAGAATCTGGAAAATGAGACTTGAAAATGTAGGTGTTATTACACCACAAATGGCAAAAGACTGGGGATGTTCAGGTATTGCTTTAAGAGGTGCTGGTATTAAATGGGACTTAAGAAAAGAAATGCCTTATGGAATTTATGATGAGTTAGATTTTGATGTTCCTATTTCAGAAACTTGTGATTCTTATGGTAGATATAAACTATGTATCGCTGAGATTAGAGAGTCTGCAAAAATTTTAAGACAATTATTTCCTATGTATATGGAAAGTGAATCTCAACTTATGGCTCACGCTCCTGAGTATATCTCAGCTCCAAAAGAGCAAATCATGACTCAAAACTACTCTTTAATGCAACACTTTGTACTTGTTACACAGGGGATGAGACCACCAAAAGGTGAAGTTTATGTAGCAACTGAATCACCAAAAGGTGAGTTAGGATACTTTGTAGTAAGTGATGGAAGTCCTTATGCTTATAGACTTAAAATGAGAACACCAAGTTTCCAACATACAGCGATTTTAGAAGAAATTTTAGTTGGAACACAATTAGCTGACGTTGTTACTATTATTGGTAATTTAAATATTGTATTTGGTGAAATTGATAGATAGGGGAATAGAAGTATGAAAAGATTTGATTTAAGACCACTAAAAAATGACTTCTATGACAGAATGTTAGAACTTATGGATACTCAAATTGTTGATGGTGAAACAGCTATTATAATGTTTGAAATTGGTGATTTTGAAAATATCCAAAAAAGTGCTGATGTTGTTTATGAGGCAGGTTATACTTTAATGAACTCTATTAAATTCAATGAAGTAGATTGGACTTTAGTTATAAAAAAAGTTAAACCTGAACCAAGAGAAGTTGAAGAAGCTTCACAGGATACTGAATAATGAATAAACATGAGATTATTGCTAAAAGTGATTTTGTAATTACTTTAGGAACAATGCTTTCGAATAATAAGGAAGAATATAGAGATTCTATTATTGAATCAATTGCTAAAACAAATGCAAAGTTTGTTTATATGCACCCAATTGATAATATAGATATCAAACTTTACTATACTCAATTTATTAAATATGAAGTGGGAAGTGAAGAAGGAATTTGTGCTTTATTACTTGATTCATTTGTTAAGAATAGTGACGAAAAAATCCAAAGTTTTATAAATGATTTAGACTTAGGATATATTTCAGCTGAAAGTAGTGCTGGGGAAGAAGAGTTTGAAGAAGCTTATGAAGAATCAAAAGAGTGTTCTTTTAAAACTCTAATTATTGGAGATGATATCATTGAGCATGATAGAGTTGAAAATATTATTAAACTTTTAGCAGTAATAAAAAAATATTCTGATTTAAATGTTGTTGTATTAAATGATGAATTAGAAAATAAGATTAACTCTTGCGAAACTTTAGGTTTAGAAGATATAGAAGAGTTGAAATCTTATAACGGGACTTTATTATATAGACTAATTGATGATGAGCAAAATGATATTTTATCTTGTAGTCAAACATTTGCAAATATTGCTAAGGTTCAAGATAATGATGAAATATATATTAACTTTGCAGGTGAAAAAATCAAAAGAGTATTAAAAGTTGATGATAAGTTAAATGGTACTGTATCTGTAGCAAAAGTTTCTAACTGCGAGAGCGAACTTTTTAAAGGTTATAGATATAAGCAAGTAAAAATAGAAAAGGTTGATGCATAATGAGTGATATGATTACATTAACAATTGATGGAAAGTCTGTAGAGGCAAAAGAGGGTGAAACTATCTTAAACACAGCAAGAGCAAATGATATTTTTGTTCCAGCTGTTTGTTATTTAACTAGATGTTCACCAACTTTAGCATGTAGACTTTGTCTTGTTGAGGCAGATGGTAAGCAAGTTTATGGGTGTAATACTAAGATTAAAGAGGGGATGGAAATCTCAACTGTTACTCCTAATATTGCTAAAGAAAGACGAGCAATTATGGAAGTTTATGATGTAAATCATCCATTACAATGTGGTGTTTGTGATCAAAGTGGAGAGTGTGAATTACAAAACTATTCTTTATATATGAATGTAGACTCTCAAAGTTATAGTATTAAAGATATTCATAAACCTACACAACACTGGGGTGTAATGAACTATGACCCAGCACTTTGTATTGTATGTGAAAGATGTGTAACTGTATGTAAAGATATGGTTGGTTCAAATGCTCTTTCTACAGTAAAAAGAGGTGCTGATGCAATTGATAAGACATTTAAAGCTGAGATGCCAAAAGATGCTTATGCAATGTGGAACAAATTAAATAAATCTTTAATTGGTTATGATGCTGATGCCTGTACAAACTGTGGAGAGTGTATCTCAGCATGTCCAGTAGGTGCTTTAGTTTCTCATGATTTCCAATATACTTCAAATGCTTGGGAATTAAAGAAAATCCCAGCTGCAAACCCACACTCACCTGATTGTGCATTTATGTATTATGAAATTAAACAAGAATCTATTGATAATCATGCACAAAAGAAAATTTATAGAGTAACAAATGAACCTCATTTCTCAACTGTAAATGGTGCAGGAAGATTTGCTTATGATTTTGAAAACAAAGTTGAAGCCAAAGATGAAGTAGCATTTAATAAAGCTATTGAAGCTTTCAGTAAAGCTGATACAATTAAGTTTAACTCATATATCACAAATGAAGAAGCTTTAATCTTACAAAAACTTGCTAAACAAAGAGGTGCAAAACTTGTAAATGAAGATGCAAGAAGATACCAAGAGTTCTTAAAAAATTATGCTTTAACATCAGGAAGATCATTATATTCATCAACTTTAACACAAGTTCATGATTCAAACTTTGTAATTTCTGTTGGGTCTTACTTAAAATCTGATTTACCAAATGCAAGATATGCTTTTAATAACTCAGTTATTATGAATAAAGGTTCTGCTTTATATTTCCATCCTGTTGCAGATCCTGTGATGGAGAAAATTGGTAAAAAAGGTAAAACAACAGACTTTATTTATCATGATGCAATGGCTCAAGAAGCTATTTTATACTTTATTTTATATAAATTTGGAAAAGACTTACCATTATCAATCAAAGAGTTTATTGACTCAAAAACTGAAAAAAGAACTAAGACTATAGTTGAAACTATCAAAGAAAAAGTTGTTGAAATCGTAAAAGATGAAGAAACAGGTGAAGAAAAAGAAGTTTCAAAAATGGTTCCTAAAAAAGTAGAAAAAGAAGTTGAATATGAATATAACTTATTTGTTGAAGAGTTTGGAAAAGACGAAAACTTCTTAGAATTAGTTGATTCAATGCTTGCTAAAAAAGATAAATTCTCATTAATTGTTGGGGAAGATTTAATCACTCATCCAAATGCAGCAAACTTAGCTAAATTATGTGGAATTATTGATAGATACACTGCTTTTGATATTGTAATTTTACCAACTCAAACAAATACTCTTGGAGTATCATTAATTTGTGATTTAGCAAATGAAGAAAGTGGCTTTACAGTTGGCTACAATGAAAAAGCTGACTTTGAATTATCAGCTTTAGGTGATGGGGATTTAGATATTCCTGCACTTAATCAACAAGAAGGGACTTTTACAAATGTAGATAAAAAAGTTATTCCTACAAATGCTGCTCTTGCACATAATGGTTATAACTTAAATGATATCGCAAATGTAGTGTTAAATGATGAGATTGAATATACTATTGAATATACAGAGCAATTACCTCTTTCAGGCGGATTTAAAGCAGTAGAATTTGATTCATTACCAAATGAATTTGGGAATGATAGAGTTGAGTATAGAGGATATGATTTATCTGTATTAGTTAGTGAACCAAGTGATGAAGTTGAAATAGGTTTAACAGCTAAGCTAGAACTTGCAGAAGATGAAACTCTTATTTATAGAGCTAATCCAATTAATCAGTTCAATGAATTTACAGCAATTGCACACGAGTTTAAAGATGATTTAAAATCAGGTGTTTTCTTCTCTCAAAGTGCATTTGATAAGTTAGAATTAGCTACAGGAGATAAAGTAAAAGTTGAAGCAAATGGTGAAACTTTAGAATTAAATGCTTACGTTGATGTCCAAATTATGGAAGATGTAGCTTATGTTTCAACTTTTGAAAAAAACTCAACTTCAAAAGCTTTATTTAATACTTATAGATACAGCAAAGCAAAAGTAACAAAGGCATAATATGGAAACTGGAATTATTATAGAAACAATTGTAAAAGTTTTCACAGTAATCTTAGTATTCTCAGCATTAGCTGGATTTACTACGTATATTGAAAGAAAAGTTTTAGCATTTATGCAAAGAAGATTAGGACCTACAAATGTAGGGCCTTATGGTCTTTTACAAATTGCAGCAGATGGTATTAAACTATTTACAAAAGAGGATTTTATACCTGCAAATGCAAATAAACCTATCTTTATGATAGCCCCAATTATTACAGCAGCAACAGCATTTATTGCTATGTCAGCTGTTCCTTTTTTCCCAGAATTTGAAATCTTTGGATATACAGTAAGACCAATTATTTCAGATGTAAATGTAGGGGTTTTATTTGTAATGTCTGTTGGTGCTATTGGACTTTATGGACCACTTCTAGGTGGTATGAGTAGTGCCAATAAATGGGCCTTAATAGGTGGAGCTAGAACAGCAATTCAAATGCTTTCTTATGAAATCGTATCAGGACTTGCACTTTTAGCTCCTATTATGATGGTAGGTTCTTTATCTTTAATTGATATAAATAACTATCAAGCAGGTGGAGTTTCAAATTGGATTGTATGGTATCAACCAGTAGCCTTTATTTTATTTGTAATTGCAGGATTTGCAGAAACAAATAGAACACCTTTTGACCTTCTTGAGCATGAAGCTGAATTAGTTGCAGGTTATGCAACAGAATATTCAGGTCTTAGATGGGGTATGTTCTTTATTGGTGAGTATGCTGCATTATTTACAATTTCATTTATTATTGCACTTGTTTTCTTAGGTGGATTTGAGCCATTATGGTTTATTCCTGGAGGATTAGCAATTGTATTAAAAGTAATGTTATTAATCTTCGTGTTCCTATGGACAAGAGCTTCATGGCCGCATATTAGACCTGATCAGTTAATGTGGTTATGTTGGAAAATATTAATGCCACTTGCAGTACTAAATATTTTAGTTACTGGTTTAGTGATGATGATATAAGGGGTAATTATGAGTTTTAAAGAGTTTAAAAATAGAAATATATCAGAAGATTACGTAACAGTTCAAGAAGATAATTATCCAAAAACGGAATGGGAATCTTTTAAACAAGTACTTACAAGATCTGTAAAAGGGGAACTTTTTACAGGTTTAAAGATTACTTGGAAGATGATGATAGGAGCACTTTTTAAAGGTGAAATGGCAACTGTTCAATATCCAGCTGAAAAGTTACCTATTGGTCCTAGATATAGAGCCGTACATAAATTATTAGTTTTATTAGAATCAGGTAGTGAAAGATGTATTGGTTGTGGTTTATGTGAAAAGATTTGTATTGCTAATTGTATTAGAATGGAAACTAAAATAGATGAAAATTCAAGAAAAGCAGTTAACGAATATACTATTAATATGGGGAGATGTATTTTCTGTGGTTATTGTGCGGAAGTTTGTCCTGAACTTGCTATCGTTCATGGAGGAAGATATGAAAACTCTTCAGAGCAAAGAGCACATTTCTCATTAAAAGAGGATATTTTAACACCATTTGATCAATTAAATCAACAAACAGAGTTTGCAGGTTTTGGTTCAGTATCTCCTGATGCTGATGAAAAAATCAAGAAAACTCCATTATCATACTAAGGAGCATGAATGTTTGAAATAGTAGCTTTTATAGTCTTTTCAGTACTAACAGTAGGAATGTTCCTAATAACAGTACTTACAAATAATGCCTTATATGCATTAAGTGCAATGGCAGCAGGAATGATTTTTATTTCTGCATTTTTCTTTTTACTAGGTGCAGACTTTTTAGGAGCAGTACAAATTGTAGTTTATACAGGTGCAGTTATGGCACTTTATGCTTTTGGTATGATGTTCTTTGACTCATTATCAGTAGTAAAAGAAAAAGTAAATAACCCAAGATTAGTATTTTTATTATCAGGAATGGTAGCTTTAATTGTTGTAGTTGTATTTATAGCACCAGTAATTGGAGAAAATGTTCAAGCAAATTATCCAATTCATCCAGAGTATGGAAATTCAGCTGATGTTGGTTTAGTTTTATTTACTAAATACTTAGTTCCATTTGAAGTTGCAGGTATTATGTTACTTGTAGCAATGATTGGTGGAATTGTACTTGCTAATAAAAAAATGAATGAATCTTATTCAGAAATGCATGAAGAAGAAATTGATGCACATATCGCAGCAGAAGCTAAAGCTGAGGCTCAAAAAGAATCTAAGGAGGCAAAATGACACTTAATGCCTATTTGATACTTTCAACACTTCTATTTTGTATAGGACTGATTGGAGTAATTAGAAGAAAAAATGTTTTAATGCTTTTTTTCTCAACAGAAATTATGTTAAATGCTGTAAATGTAGGACTTGCAGCAATATCTAAATTCCATGGGGATTTATCAGGTCAAATGTTTGCATTCTTTATTATTGCAGTTGCTGCTGCTGAAGTTGCTATTGGTCTTGGATTATTAATTCTTTGGTATAAAAGAACAGGTTCTATTAACTTAGATGATATTCAAGGGATGAAGGGGTAATAATGGAAAAATTTATATATATAGCACTTTTTGCCCCACTAGTTGGTTCACTTGTAGCCGCATTATTTTCAATGCAGCCAAAAAATGCCTTTACAGGCTGGTTTACATCATTTATGTTAGCTGTTTCTATGATAGCTTCTATAAATCTTTTACAATATGTTTACACTACAGATGAGACATTAAATGTAATTTTATTTGATTGGATTGTTACAGGAAGTTTAAATATTCCTTTTGGTTTTGTAGTTGATCATGTATCAGTTGTAATGATGACAGTTGTAACAGTAGTTTCAACAATGGTTCACATTCACTCAATTGGATATATGGAGCATGATAAAGGGTTTAATAGATATTTCTCTTACCTATCAGCTTTCGTATTCTCAATGTTAGTGCTTGTTATGTCTGATAACTTTGCAGTTTTATTTATTGGATGGGAAGGTGTTGGTGTTTGTTCATGGCTATTAATTGGATTTTGGTATCACAAAGAATCAGCTTCATGGGCAGCAAATGAAGCCTTTATTATGAATAGAGTAGGAGATTTAGGTTTATTACTTGGGATGTTCTTAATTTATTGGAATTTAGGAAGCTTACAATATGATGTAGTATTTGCTAATGTTTCAACTTTAGAGACTTCAACACTTACATGGATTGGTATTTTATTATTTGTAGGTGCTATGGGTAAATCAGCTCAGTTCCCATTACATACATGGCTTGCCGATGCAATGGAAGGACCAACTCCTGTTTCAGCACTTATTCACGCAGCAACTATGGTAACAGCTGGTGTTTATTTAGTAGTAAGATCAAATGAATTATATGCTTTAATTCCAGAGGTTGGATATGGTATTGCTTGTTTAGGTGCATTTGTTGCGATTTTTGCCGCAACTATGGCTTTAGTAAACAATGATATGAAAAGAATTATTGCATATTCAACTTTATCTCAATTAGGATATATGTTCGTAGCAGCTGGTCTTGGTGCTTACTGGGTAGCACTATTCCACTTAGCAACTCATGCATTCTTTAAATCAGTATTATTCTTAGGTGCTGGTAATGTAATGCACGCAATGGATGATGAATTAGATATTAGAAAGATGGGTGGATTACATGAAAAAATGAAGGCAACTTCAATTATCATGTTTGTAGCTTCACTTGCTCTTGCTGGTATTTTCCCACTAGCAGGGTTCTTCTCAAAAGATAAGATTTTAGAAGCAGCATTTAATGCAGATGCTTATATTTTATGGGCTACATTATGGATAACTGCTGGTTTAACAGCATTTTATTCATTTAGACTTGTGTTTAAAATATTCTTTGGAAAACAAAATTATAGTGATGACCAATTCCATCCACATGAAGCAAAAGGTTTTGTAATAGCTGCTATGTTACCACTTGCAGTATTAGCAGTGATTGCTGGGTGGTTTGAGCATGGATTTATTGATTTTGTAACAAAAATTCTTCCAACATGGGAAGCTTCAAATACTCAAAGTTCAACAGTATGGATTTTAATTCTTGTAACATCTGCTATAGCTATTGGTGGTATTGCAGTTGCTTATGTGAAATATTATAAAGGTGATGGCTTTAGTAAAGAATGGGAAAATAATGCTTTCTATAAATTATTAAGTAATCAATACTATATTCCACAATTTTATGACAAGTGTATTTCTAAACCATATTATGCAATGTCAGTATGGTTCTTTAAAGTGATTGAAATTAAAGTGATTGATAATACTATTGACGGTATTGCTCAATTTATTTATAAAACAGGTTCAAAAATCAGACCTATTCAATCAGGTAATTTATCAACATCATTAAGACTAATGGTTACAGGACTTATTATGGGTCTTGTATTTGCCTTAGTTTTAGCAGTAATATAAGGGGTTATGTAAATGGAAAATATTTTATCGATGCTGATATTCTTCCCAGCAGCAGCTGCAACAGTTGGATTTTTAATTCATAAAGATTCAATGAGACAATATGGTGTAGTTGTAACTGTTGTTGAGTTTGTTTTAGCTTTACTTTTATGGTATCACTTTGATCCAAGTATGGCAGGAATGCAGTTTGTTCAAAATTTACCAATAATCTCTTCTATGGGTATAGGTTATGTAGCTGGTGTTGATGGTGTATCATTATTCTTAATTATTATGATTACATTTATGACAATGATTGCTGTTATAGGTTTAACTGAAAAAAGAAATATTAAAAATCTAATCATTACAATGCTTTATTTAGAAATGACAATGGTTGGTGTTTTTGTTGCTCTTGATGTTATCATGTTCTATGTATTCTGGGAATTAACACTTATTCCAATGTTCTATATCATTGGATTTTGGGGAGCAGAGAGAAGATTCTATGCTGCTATGAAGTTTTTCTTATATACATTTATAGGTTCTTTAATCATGCTTGTAGGTATGTTATATTTTGGATATATTTACCACGAAGCAACTGGAGTTTGGAGCTTCAACTTACTTGATTGGTATGGGGCTATTTTACCATTTGATGTACAATTATGGTTATTTATTGCATTCTTCTTTGGATTTGCAGTAAAAGTTCCTATGATTCCATTTCATACATGGCTTCCATTAGCTCATGGAGAAGCACCAACAATTGGATCTATTATCCTTGCCGCAGTTTTATTAAAAATGGAGACTTATGGATTTATTAGATTCTCTCTTCCATTATTCCCTGATGCAGCAGTTTACTTTATGTGGTTTATGGCAGCACTAGCTATTATAGCTATTATATATACAGCAATGCTTGCTTATGCCCAAGAAGATATGAAGCAGATGATTGCATACTCATCTGTATCTCACATGGGTGTTATTACTTTAGGTGTATTTGCCTTAAATACTGAGGGTATTACAGGTGCTGTTTACCTAATGCTTGGACATGCAATTGTTTCAGGAGCACTGTTTATGTGTGTGGGTGTTTTATATGATAGAAGAAAAACTAAGATGATTAAAGAGTTTGGTGGATTAGCTCATAATATGCCAATGTTTGCACTTGTATATGCGGTAGTTTTAATGGGTTCTGTTGGACTTCCTTTAACAGCTGGTTTTGTTGGTGAGTTCTTAGCTTTACTTGGATTCTTTAAAGCTTCTCCAATCTTAACATTTATTGCTTCTTTAACTATTGTATTAAGTGCGATTTATATGTTATCAATGTATAAAAGAACATTCTTTGGAGAATTACTTAATCCTAAAAATAAATCTTTAAAAGATATTTTTGGAAGAGAATTAGTAGCACTTGGAGCTTTAGTTGCTTTAATTATCGCTTTAGGTGTTTATCCAAAAGTAGTACTTGATCCACTTAACACATCAGTAAATCATTTAACACAAGTTATGCAAGTAAAAGCAGTAAATGAAGATACGAAAGAAAAGCTAAAAGCTTTAAATACAATAGGGGAGGTTAAATAGATGCTAGAGCCTATTTCAATTAGTTTAGAGAGTTTAAACCTAGGTACTTTAGCACCTATGGTTATAGCTATTATTGGTGCAATTAGTATTTTATTAACTGACTTATTTAATAAAAATAAACACAAGTCATTATATGTAATGCTTGTAATTTTATTCTTAGTATTTGATTTATTTACTTTATTGGCTTTTACAGGGGAAGAGAGAGGACTATTTGACATAATGCTTCTTGATGGTATTGCGATATTATCTCAATGTATTATTATTGGTGGTTCAATTCTATTTATTTTCTTAGGTCTTTCAAAGTTAAGGTTCCAAGACTTTAGACACGCTGAGTATTTTGCCTTATATTTATTTATGGTTGCTGGATTCCAGTTTATGGTAAGTTCTGATTCATTAATCTTAATTTTCGTTGGACTTGAAACAGCCTCATTAGCTTTATATACAATGATTGCTATGCATAATAGAATGGTATCTATAGAAGCAGCAATTAAGTACTTCACAATGGGTGCTTTAGCTGCTGCTTTCTTTGTTTTTGGTTCTATGATATTCTATGCAATAACAGGTTCATTAGAATTAGCTCAAATTTCACAAGTATTAAGTGAACAAAACTATTTATCAACTGATAACTTTTCTAACTATATTATGGTTTTAGTTGGATTTGTATTTATGTTTGCAGCACTTGGGTTTAAACTTTCATTATTCCCATTCCATACTTGGGTTCCAGATGTTTATTCAGGTTCAACATCTGCTTTAGCAGGATTTATGTCAGTTATTCCAAAAATGGCTGGATTTGTAGTTGCTCTTAGATTTTTTGATGTATTTGTTCATAGTGGAGATACAATTGTTCACTTTATGTTATATATCACTGTAATTTTAACAATGACTATTCCAAACTTAATAGCTTTACAGCAAACAGATATTAAAAGAATGTTAGCTTATTCTTCTGTTTCAAATGCAGGTATGGCTATGGCTGCTGTTTTAATTGGAACACACCAAGCAACAAATGCTTTATTTTTATACTGGGTATTATTTACAGTGACTAACTTTGGTGCTTTTGGTATGTTATGGCTTAATAGAGGTAAAGAGTATAAGGATTATAATTCTCCATATACATTTAAAAAGTTCTCAGGACTTGCACAAATTTCACCTTTTACAGCATCTATTTTAGGACTGTTTTTATTTGCACTTACAGGACTTCCACCATTTGCATTATTTTGGGGGAAAATGTACCTTGTTTCAAGTGCAGTAAATGCAGGTGAAATTGCATTAGCAGTTATTATTGTATTAAACTCAGCTATTGCAGCATATTATTACTTAAGACCAATTTCTTATATGTTCCTAAGAGACCCAGAAGAGGGTGCTAATACTAGATTTATGCAAAATGCTTCAACTCCAATGAAGTCAGTTGTTGGTTTTGCAGTGTTTTTAGCTATTACTTCAATCTTCTATGTTCAACCACTTTTAGACGTAATATCTTACTACGTTTCAAGTGCAGGATTTTAGTATAAACTAGCCATTTAATTTTTAAATGGCTAGTAATATAGTAAAATCATTTTATGAAAGTTTTTTTATATTTACTATTTTTTTCTACCTTACTTTTTTCAAATAGTTTAAATCTTGATTCTAAAGATTTAATTATTCTTAAAAAAATAAAATCACTTAGTACTGATAAAATGCTTGGATATTCTTTGATGGCAATAGCTATAAAAGAGTCTAATATAGGTAAATATGTAGTAAATGATAAAACAAATGATTATGGACTTTTTCAAGCAAATATAAAAACAGTTCTCTCAAGACAAAATGTAAAAGATACAAAAGCAAATAGAATGTTATATTCAAAAAAGTTAATAAATGATGTCTCTTTTGCTACTGCAAATGCAATTATAGAACTAGAATACTGGAAAAAAGTTCATAAAAATAATTGGGCAAAAACCTGGGCATCTTATAATACAGGATGGAGATATAAAGGAAAAACAGGTTTTAAATATGCAAATAGTATTTTTGAAATTATAAAAAAATTAAAACTTGAATATAAACTTTGAACTTGCTATAACCAAAAGATAAAGCAATACTTGCTAAAATCCAATTAATTAATCACAAGGAAAAATTTTGAAAAAGATTACCGTTGCACATTCACCAGATGCTGATGATATTTTTATGTATTATGCAATAAAGTTTGGTTGGGTTACACCAAAAGATGCAGTTTTTGAAAATATTGCAGATGATATTGAGACATTAAATCAAGCTACATTAAAAGGTCAATATGATATTTGTGCTATTTCTTTTGCTTTATATCCATTTGTGAAAAATGATTATGCTTTATTAAAAACTGCTGTTTCTTTTGGTGAGGGGTATGGACCTAAACTTATGAAAAGAAAGGGTACTAAACTTAAAAGGAATTTTAAAGTAGCACTTAGTGGAGAGTTTACAACTAATGCACTTTTATTTAAAATAGCATACCCAGATGCTAGAATCACATATATGAACTTCTTAGATATTGAAAAAGCTGTAATTGATGGAGAAGTTGATGCTGGTGTTTTAATCCATGAATCGATTTTAACTTATGATGAAGCCTTAGAAGTAGAAAAAGAGATGTGGGATGTTTGGGTTGAATTAAGTGGAGGAGATTTACCTTTACCACTTGGTGGAATGTGTTTAAGAAGATCACTTCCTTTACATAATGCAATTGACTATGAAAAAACTTTAATCAAAGCAGTTGATGTGGCAAATAAAAATAGAAAAGTATTAGCTCCAATGTTACTTGAAAAAGGTCTTATTAGAGTTGATGCTGATACACTAGATAATTATTTAGATTTATATGCAAATGATAATTCTGTGCAACTAAGTGAAGTACAATATAAAGCTTTAGATAAACTATTTGAATTAGGATATAAACATGGTTTTTATGAAAATCTTATAAAAGCAAAGGATTATCTAATTCCTGATGATTATGAAGAGTTAAGAGCAAGATAGTAAAGGTAAAAGTGGAAAATTATTTTAAGCAAATAGATTTTAGTAAATACTCTTCTTTACATATAGGACCTACTTGTGAGGTTTTAGTAATCAATGAAATAGGCGAATATAAAGATTATCAAATCTTAGGGCGAGCTAATAATGTATTAATTTCAAATAATCCACCAAAATTTGCAGTTTTAGGTGAAGCTTTTGATTATATTGAGCAAAAAGATAATCTTTTATATGTAGGTTGTGCTACAAAATCTGGAAAGCTTTTATCTTATGCAAAGAGAAATAATTTAGCAAATTTAGAATTTTTAGGAAAACTTCCTGGTAACCTTGGAGGTCTTGTTAAAATGAATGCTGGATTAAAACAGTGGGAAATTTTCAATTATATTCATTCAATCAAGACAAATAAAGGTTATATTAAAAAAGAGAATATAGAATACTCTTATAGAAATACAAAAATAGATACAATAGTTTATGAAGTAGTATTTAATATAGAACATGGCTATTCTAAGCAAATGGCCGAGAAATTTAAAAAAATGAGAGATAATCAACCCCAATTACCAAGTGCAGGTTCTTGCTTCAAGAATCCAAAAGATGATTTTGCAGGAAGGTTAATAGAAGCAGTTGGGCTAAAAGGTTTTAAAAAAGGCGCAATGGGATTTTCCCAAGAACACGCTAACTTTTTAGTAAATTATGGTGGTGGAACATACGAAGAGGCTAGTTATATGATTGAGTTAGCCCAAAAAAAAATAAAAGAGCAGTTTAATATAGATATTCAAAAAGAGATAATTGTTTATTAGTAATATTAATTAATTTATGTTAGAATGCTCCGATTTTAAAAGTGAAATGAGGTTTTTTTAGTGAAGAATTTAGTAATAGTGGAGTCTCCAGCCAAAGCAAAGACAATATCAAAATTTTTAGGAAAAGATTTTAAAGTTATGGCTTCAATGGGTCATGTAAGAGATTTACCTAAATCAAAATTAGGATTTGATCCAGAAGATAATTTTAAGCCAAAGTATTTAGTATCAACTGATAAGAAAAAAGTAATAAGTGATTTAAAAAAAGAAATCACAAAAGATACAACTATCTACCTAGCAGCCGATGAGGATAGAGAGGGAGAAGCTATTGCATGGCATTTAATCCCCGCACTTAAAATTGAAAAAAACCCTATAAAAAGAATTGTTTTTCACGAAATTACAAAAGATGCAATCATTAAAGCTTTAGAAAACCCAAGAGATGTTGACCAAAATCTAGTTGATGCACAACAAGCAAGAAGAATACTTGATAGAGCTGTTGGTTATGAATTATCGCCATTACTATGGAAAAAAGTAAGATATGGTTTAAGTGCAGGTAGAGTTCAATCTGTTGCAGTTAAAATAATTGTAGATAGAGAAAATGAAATTAGAGAATTTAAACCAGAAGAGTACTGGAAAATCAAATCTAATTTTATAAATCCAGAATTAAAAGCAGAATTAGCTAAACATAATGGTTCTAATATTAAAGTAAGAAATGAACAAGAAGCAAAAGTTGTTGAAGCATCAGTTAAACAAGCTTCTTTTACATTAGTTGATATTGAAGAAAAAGATTCAAAAAGAAATCCGGCAGCTCCTTTTACAACATCTACTTTACAACAAGAAGCGAGTAGAAAACTTGGATATTCTGTAAAACAAACTATGATTATTGCTCAACAACTTTATGAAGGAAATGTTGGGAATATACCTGGACATACAGGTGGTTTAATCACTTATATGAGAACAGACTCATTAAACCTTTCTAAAGTAGCAACTAGTGCAGCTAAAGAAGTAATTGAAGCAGAATATGGGAAAGAGTTTTCATTAAGTAAACCAAGAGTATATAAATCAAAGGCAAAGGGAGCACAAGAAGCTCACGAAGCTATCAGACCTGTAAATTTAGCACTTAAGCCAAGTGATATAAAAGCTTATGTTGAAGCTTCACAATATAAACTATATAGTCTTATTTGGAAAAGAACGCTTGCTACACAAATGGCACCTGCTCAAATTGCAAATACTACTTATAAAATTCAAGCTGGAAAAGATGGAGAATATGAGTTTCAAACAAAGGGACAAAGAATAGTTTTCCCTGGATTTATGAAAGCTTATACAGAAGGTAGTGATAATCCAGAAGCAGCACTTGATAGTAGTGAAAAAATTCTTCCAACGATTAAAAAAGGAACAGTTTTAGAACTTGAAAAACTAGATTTAGAACAGTTATTCACAAAGCCACCTGCAAGATATACAGAAGCTTCACTAGTTAAAAAGTTAGAGAGTGAAGGAATTGGAAGACCATCAACTTATGCTCCAACAATTTCAACAATACAACAAAGAGAGTATGTTGTAAAAACAGAAGATAAAAAACTTGCACCTACTCCAACAGGAGAAATTGTAAACTCATTTTTAAATGATCACTTCTCAGATATTGTTGACTTAGGGTTTACAGCTAAAATAGAAGAAGAGTTTGATGAAATTGCAGAGGGTAAAATAGCTTGGGAACAAGTAATGACTGACTTTTATGGAAATTTCAAAAAAACAATTGTTGAAAAAGAAGAGAGTGTTAATAAAGAAGATTATCTTCAAGTAAGAGAAATAGGAACAGATCCAAAATCAGGTAAACCAATTAGTGCTAGAGTTGGAAGATATGGGCCTTTTGTTCAAATTGGTACTAAAGATGATGAAGAAAAACCAAAGTTTGTTGCAATTCCTGATCATTTAAATATGGATACAATTACACTTGAAGAAGCACTATTTTTATTTACTTTACCAAGAGTTGTTGGACAAACAGAAGATGGGGAATATATAAAAGCAAATATTGGAAGATTTGGTCCATATTTACAAGTAAAAAGTAAATATTATTCACTAAAAACTGATGATCCTTATACTATTGAAGAAGCAAGAGCTAAAGAGGTTATCAAAGAACTTGATGAAGCAAAAGCAAAAGCTACTATAAAAGAGTTTGCAGAAGATAAAATCCAAATTTTAAATGGAAGATATGGGGCATATATTAAACAAGGTAGAAAAAACTTTAAAATCCCAAAAGGAAAAGTAGCTGAGGATTTAACATTAGAAGAGTGTCAAGAAATAATTGCTAAAGATCCAAAATCAAAAACTACAGCTAAAAAAGCACCAGCTAAAAAAAGTACAACAGCAAAGAAAACCACAGCAAAAAAGACTACTACTAAAAAAACTACAACTAAGAAAAGCCCTTCAAAAAGCTAATGAAAATAGGAATTTTATCAGATAGCCACCATCAAGTTGGCTATACAAAGGAGGTCATAGACCTTCTTAAAGAAAAAGGAAGTGAGTATTTAATCCATGCAGGAGATTTATGTATGGAAGAAAATCTTAAACTTTTAGAAGAGTCAGGACTTATTTATGTAAGTGTTTTTGGAAATAACGATATGGGGCTTATTCCTTTCTCAAATAAATATAAAATCAAGCAAGAACCATACTATTTTAAAATAAAAGATATAAAATTTAAACTTATGCATTTACCTTATCATTTAACTCCTGATGCTGATGTAGTGATTTTTGGACATACTCATATATTTGAACATGACTATAAAAATAAGACACTTTTCGTAAACCCAGGTGAGGTTTGTGCAAGGGAAAAACCACTTATTGAGTGTGTCTTTTTAGAAATTAATGAAAATGAGTATATAATCTCATACTATTTTAAAAATATAAACGAACAATTATTTAAGAAAGAAGAGTATAAATATGAGCGAAAAATTTAAAGTAACTGATGAGATTTTTTTATGTGCAATTTGTAATGTAGAAAGCGGTACTTGTAATGAGGACTGTAAATTTTGTACACAAAGTGTAAGATATAAAGCAGATATTCAACGATATAAAATGAAAACTCAAGAACAAATCATTGAAGAAGCAAAAAGAGCAAGAGAAAATGGAGCTGTAGGGTTTTGTTTAGTAACTGCTGGTTTAGGGCTTACTGATAAAAAGACTGAATATATTGCTAAAGTTGCAAAAGCTATAAAAGCTGAGAATTTAGGACTTAGACTTATTGCCTGTAATGGAACAGCAACTGTTGAACAATTAAAAAAATTAAAAGCAGCTGGTGTTGATAACTACAATCACAATTTAGAAGCCTCAAAAGAGTATTACCCAGAAATTTGTACAACACACTCTTGGGAAGAGAGATACCAAACTTGTTTAAATGTAAAAGAAGCAGGTTTACAACTTGTATGTGGTGGAATTTTTGGTATGGGAGAAACACAAGAAGATAGAATTTCTATGTTAAAATCTATTGCCTCACTAGATCCAATGAATGTACCTTTAAACTTTTTCCATCCAAATGAAGCTTTACCTCTTGTAGAGAATTCAATCTCAAGAGAACAAGCTTTTGAATTAATTCAATTAGCAAGAGAAATGATTCCAAATGCACATAAAATAATGGTAGCTGGTGGAAGAGAGCTTATGTTTGGTGAACAACAATATGAAATTTTCAATAGAGGAGCAAATGCTTTTGTTATTGGAGATTATTTAACAACTACTGGTAAAACACCTAAAGATGATGTTGCAGCATTAGAAGCCTTAGGTTTTAAAATTGCTAAACACGTAGTTAAAATGCCAAACGAAAAATAATTTAAAAATAAAGGTATAGATTAATGAGTGAAGAAATTTTAATAATTATAACAATATCATTGATTATTTTTTCTTCACCTTTAATAGGTAAACTTTTAAAATTACCTACTGTTACAGTAGAGATTATGCTTGGAGCAATTGCTTCTTATTTTGCATTTATTTCTGATCATGCAATCTTGGATTTAGCTTCTAAACTTGGGTTTTTATATCTAATGTTTTTAGCAGGATTAGAAGTAGATTTAAAAAGACTTGTTAATATTTCACCAACCATCTTGAAAAAATCCCTTATTTATAATGTCATACTTTTCTCTTTATCTACTTTAATATCTGTATATTTAGATTTAGGTAATATATTTATTGTTATTTTACCTTTAATCTCAATAGGATTATTAGCAGCTTTAAAAAAAGAGTATGGTGATGTAGAATGGATTAGATTATCTATTGTAGTGGGTCTTATAGGTGAGATTGTATCTATTTTTGCACTTACAACAGTTTCAGCAGCTTTAGAGTTTGGTATTAACTTTGAATTCTATAGAACAATGTTTTTATTTGTAGCTTTCTTAGTTTCTATGCTATTTATTTATAAACTTTTTCATAATCTTATCTGGTGGTTTCCTGAGATAAAAGCTTATTTAATGCCAGAACAGGATCATCAAGAACAAGATATAAGAGTTTCCATGACAATCTTCTTTTTAATGATTGCTGTAATGATGGCATTACATTTAAAAGTTGCTTTTGGGGCATTTATCGCAGGTACTTTTATTACAACTTTTTTTGAAAAGCATAATAAACAACTTTCACATAAATTAGAGCATTTTGGTTTTGGATGGTTAGTTCCAATTTTCTTTATTTCTGTTGGAGCTTCTTTTGAGTTAACAGCTGTATTACAAGATGGATTATTAGTAAAAGCATTATTAATCGTGGCTGCTATGGTAGGTATTAGATTTATAGCTTCAATGCTTTTTATAAAAGAAATGGGATGGAATAAATTTTTTATGATAGGACTTTCTCATTCTATGCCAATTACTCTTTTAATTGCCGTAACAACTTTAGCTTACAACAATCATTCAATTGATCAAGAGTATTATTATGCGTTTATTTTAGCAGCTATCTTAGAAGTATTAATAGTGATGGTATTAATAAGAGTTTTATCTCATTTCATCACTATTAAAGATCGTAATTAGATTGTTTTTGTAATCTACTTTATAAGATGATGGAGCTTTATTTAGTTCTATAACAACTCTAAAGAATCCATCTTTTTTATGATTTCCAACTGCAACTTTTTTAAAGTTTTTTGAGTTTAGGTCTTCTCTTTTTGTATAAAAATTAACATTTGCTTTGTAATCAATAATAAGTTTATTTTCTTTTTTAATGCTAAATTTTTTTGATACTTTGTAATCTGTATGAATATTTAGTTCTTCATCAGAATATTGTAGTTTTAAAAATGGAAGAATCTTAATTTCTTTAAAAGTTTCTTCAACCGCTTCTACATCAGCTCTTGGTTTTACAAATACTACTTGTTTTGGTTCAATTACTTTTGTTTGCTCAAGTTTTTTTTCTATAAGCTTTTTTGTTTTATATTCTGTTTGTTTTTGAGCTTTTTTAATAAGCTTTTCTACTTCATCTTTTGAATATTTAGTCTCTTTTTTAGGCATTTCTTTTTTTTCAGGAGCTATAATATTTACTTGTTTCTCAACTATATTTTTATTTTCACCTTCAACTGCAAGTTTTTCTTGCATTCTTTGAGCATAATCTTCCTCACTAGGATTGTATAAGCTCTCTTCATTTAGTTCAATAATTCTAGCAGCTTCTTCTTCATAAGCAGCAGTTGTATCAAAAGGATTTTCCCTTGCTTCTAAGCTTACAGCTAAAATAAGCGCTGATGTAAATAAAGATATAGTTTTCATTGTTCTGGCTCCAAGTTTTTTAATTCAAAATACTCTTTTTGTAAATATGCGTTTTCTCTTTGCAATCTTTTAATTTCATTTTGAAGATAATCTCTTTTATGTTTTAAAGAGTTATAAACTTTTAAAGAGTTATCTCCAAAAAGAATATTTGCAACATGATAGCTTAAAAAGATTGTAATTATTGTTGAAATAAATACAATTACAATAAATTTTTTAATACCACGTTGCTTTTTTTTCATAAGCTAAATATCTAAATTATTTAGAAAATGGTTGATGACCTAGGTATTCTGCATAACCAATTTCTGCACCAATTTCTAGTAATCTATTGTATTTAGCGATTCTATCAGATCTAGCTGTTGAACCTGTTTTAATTTGTCCACAATTTAATGCAACAGCAAAGTCAGCAATAAATGCATCTTCACTTTCACCTGATCTATGTGACATTACACAATTGTAGTTATTTCTTTGTGCTAATCTAATAGTTAGCATAGTTTCACTAACTGATCCAATTTGATTAGGTTTAATTAAAATTGCATTACCAATACCTTTTTGGATTCCCTCAGCTAAGATGTTTGCATTAGTAACAAATAAATCATCACCAACTAATTGTACTTTATCACCAATTTTTTCAGTTAATATTTTCCAACCATCCCAATCATCTTCACTTAATCCATCTTCAATAGATACGATTGGATATTTTGAACAAAGGTCTGCATAGTAGTTTACAAGTTCTTCTGATGTAATTTTTCTATCTTCTGATTTTAATACATAAAGACCATCTTCATCAATTAATTCAGATGCTGCAACATCTAAAGCAATAGAAACTTGTTCTCCTGCTTTATATCCAGCTTTTTCAATAGCTTCCATAATTACAGCAATAGGTTCTTCATTTGATTTTAAGTTTGGAGCAAATCCACCTTCATCACCAACTGCTGTAGATTCACCCATACCATCGATTACTTTTTTTAAGTGTTGGTAAATTTCAGCAACTGCTCTTAATCCTTCATTGAAGTTTTCAAAACCTGTTGGCATAATCATATACTCTTGGAAGTCTACAGAGTTATTTGCATGCTCTCCACCGTTGATGATATTGAACATTGGAACAGGCATAGTCATTGCATTTGCACCACCTAAGTATCTGTACAATGGTACATTTAGTGAACTAGCTGCTGCTCTTGCAACTGCCATAGATACACCTAAAACTGCATTTGCACCTAAGTTTGAATAGTTTTGTGTTCCATCAATATCTTTCATAGTTGCATCAACTTCTGCTTGATTAAAAGGACTTAATCCTAATAATTCATCAGCAATAACAGTATTTACATTTTCAACTGCTTTTAATACACCTTTACCTAAAAATCTATCATCACCATCTCTTAGTTCTAAAGCTTCTCTTTTTCCAGTACTTGCACCACTTGGTACAATAGCACTCTCTTTTGTTCCATCACTTAAGATTACTGTAGCTCTAACTGTTGGATTTCCTCTTGAATCTAATACTTCATCAGCATATACATTGTCAATAAATACCACTTAGGTCTCCTATATTCTTTATTCTTGTAATTTGCTACATTATAACTAAAATAAAATTTTTCTTTGCTTTGATAAATATATGGACATAAAAAAAGGGAAAAGAATAAAATCTTTTCCCTTTTTTTTAATTTATAGTATAAAATTACTCTTCTGTATCCTCTTCTGGTTCACCTTGAATAATTTCATCATTTACACCCATAGCTGTTAATATTTTACCCTCAATTTCATTAGCAATTTCTGGGTTGTCTTTTAAGAATACTTTAGAGTTTTCTTTTCCTTGTCCTATTTTAGAATCTCCATAAGAGAACCAAGCTCCTGCTTTATCAACAATATCAAGTTTTACACCATAGTCTATAAGTTCTCCTGTTTTAGAGATACCCTCTCCAAACATAATATCAAATTCTGCTTGTTTAAATGGAGCTGCTACTTTATTTTTTACAACTTTAACTTTTACTCTATTTCCGATTGAGTTTTCTGCTTGTTTAAGTGTAGCAATTCTTCTAATATCAAGTCTTACAGATGAATAGAATTTAAGAGCATTACCACCTGTTGTTGTTTCAGGACTTCCATATCCTGTCATACCAATTTTCATTCTAATTTGGTTAATGAAAATTACAGTTGTATTCATTTTATTTAATAAACCAGTAATTTTTCTTAAAGCTTTAGACATAAGTCTTGCTTGAACACCAACTTGTTGGTCATCCATATCTCCATCAATTTCAACTTTTGGAGTAAGTGCAGCAACAGAATCCACAACTACTAAGTCAACAGCACCAGATCTAATAACTGTTTCTAAAATTTCTAAAGCTTGCTCACCAAAGTCAGGTTGAGATACAAGTAAGTTATCAATATCAACACCTAAGTTTTTTGCATATACAGTATCAAGTGCGTGTTCTGCATCAATAAAAGCACAAACTCCACCAGCTTTTTGACACTCTGCAATTGCATGAAGTGTTAAAGTTGTTTTACCAGATGATTCAGGTCCATAGATTTCAACAACTCTACCTTTTGGAATACCACCAACACCAAGTGCTAAGTCAAGACCAAGTGATCCTGTAGATATCGATTCAACTGGAACTACTTCTTTGTCTCCAAGTCTAATAAGAGTACCTTTACCAAATGCTTTATCAATTTGTTTAATTGCTAAGTCTAAAGATTTTTTTTGATTATCATCCATTGTTTTTTATCCTATGTAGATTTCATTTATTTAATTATGTTGGAATTTTAGCGAAAAAAATATAAAGTACATATTTTTATTGCATTTTGTAATGTTTTTCTTTTCTTTTTAGTATAAATTATTAAATATTAAAAAATAAATATTAATAGTTTATTTGATATGATATGAAATTAAAATATAAAAGGTTTAGGTATGTTTGATAATAAGGTCATTTTAATTACTGGGGGTACAGGAAGTTTTGGTAAGAAATATACTAAGTTATTACTTCAAAAATATAAACCAAAAAAAATAATTATTTATTCAAGAGATGAATTAAAACAGTATGAAATGGCACAAGAATATTCTCAAGCGTGTATGAGGTATTTTATTGGAGATATTAGAGATGCTGACAGATTAAAAAAGGCTATGAAAGATGTAGATTTTGTTATTCATGCAGCAGCTTTAAAACATGTACCAATTGCTGAATATAATCCTATGGAATGTATTAAAACAAATATAAATGGAGCTCAAAATGTTATAGATGCAGCAATAGAATGTAAAGTTTCAAAAATAATTGCTTTATCTACAGACAAAGCTGCAAATCCTGTAAATCTTTATGGTGCAACAAAACTTGCTTCTGATAAACTTTTTGTTGCTGCAAATAATTTAGTTGGAGAACAAGATACAAAATTTTCTGTTGTAAGATATGGGAATGTTGTTTGTAGTAGAGGTTCAGTTATTCCTTTTTTTCAAAAACTTATCAATGAAGGGGCAAAAGAATTACCTATAACAGATGAAAAAATGACAAGATTTTTAATTACTTTAGAAGATGGAGTAAATTTTGTACTTAAAAATTTTGAGAGAATGCAAGGTGGAGAGATATTTGTACCTAAAATTCCTTCTATAAAAATTGTAGATTTAGCAAGGGCTTTAGCTCCTGAATTACCCCATAAAGTAATAGGAATAAGACCTGGCGAAAAATTACATGAAATTATGTGTCCTGCTGATGATTCTCATTTAACTTACGAGTTTGAAGATCATTATGTTATTACTCCAACAATAAAATTTAGTTCTCCTGTGGATTATAGTATTAACAATTGTAAAGAAAAAGGTTCTCATGTAAATCAAGGCTTTGAATATAATTCTGGTAATAATGATAGATGGTTTACAAAAGAAGATTTTTTACAGTTAATAAAAGAAATATAAATGAAAATTATTCCTTATGGTAAGCAAACAATTGAGGAAGATGATATCTCTTCTGTAGTTGAAATATTAAGGAGTGATTATCTAACTACAGGTCCTAAAGTAGAAGAGTTTGAAAAAGCTATAGCTAAATATTGTGGGGTTAAATATTGTATTAGTGTTTCAAATTGTACGGCTGCTTTACATATAAGTTCACTAATTCTTTTAAATGAGAATGATTTAGTTCTAACTACAGTAAATTCATTTTTAGCAACTTCTAATTCTATTGTTTATGCAAAGGCAAAACCTATTTTTGTTGATATTTGTAAAGATGGAAATATAGATTTAGATTTATGTGAAAAAGAGCTTTTAAAAAACAAAAAAATAAAAGCAATATATGCAGTTCATTTCTCAGGCAATCCAGTAAATCAAAATAAGTTAGCTTATTTAAAACAAAAATACAATATAAAAATTTTAGAAGATTGTGCTCATTCAATAGGGGCTAGTCAAGATTCGATAAAAGCAGGAAGTTGTAAGTTTAGTGATATCAGTGTTTTTTCTTTTCATCCTGTAAAACAACTAACTACAGGTGAGGGTGGAGCTATCTTAACAAATGATAAGAAAATATACAAGAAAGCTTTAAGTTTAAGAAATCATGGAATGATAGCTAAACCTAGTGTTGCTTCATGGCATTATGAAATGACAGACTTAGGTTTTAATTATCGTTTAACAGATATAGCTTGTGCTTTAGGTTTATCCCAATTAAACAAATTAGACTCATTTCTTCAAAAAAGAAGAAAAATAGCTAAAAGGTATGATAAATTTTTTGATGAAAATAAATTTATAAAACCATTATATAAATATACTCAAAATAGTGCTTATCATTTATATGTAGTTTTGATTGATTTTGAAAAATTTAATATTACAAAAAAAGAGTTTTTTTTAAAATTAAGAGAAAAATCTATTTATTTACAATATCACTATATTCCAATAAATCATCAACCATATTATAAGAAATTAGGTTATGGAAATGAATATACTCCTGTAATGGATGAATATTATGAAAAAGCAGTTTCTTTACCAATTTTCCCAAAATTAAGTAAAAAAGAACAAGAATATGTGCAAAAAACTCTAATAAAAGTTTTAATAGGAGCTTGAAAATGAAATATAAAACTGAACAAGAGAGGTTTTGGGCAGAAGAGTTTGGAGATGAGTATTGTAAAAGAAATACTTCAATTATCAAAAGTAATATAAACTTTTTTTCTAAGGTTTTTAATAGAGTTGAAGAAGTAAATTCAGTAATAGAATTTGGAGCGAATATTGGAATGAATTTACAAGCTTTAAATGCAATTTCTAATTTAGAATTATCAGCAGTTGAAATAAATAAGACAGCTGTAGAAGAATTAGAAAAGTTAGAATTTATTCAAGAAATATATAATGAATCTTTATTGAATATTGAACTTTCAAAAAAATTTGATATGACTCTTATTAAGGGTGTTTTAATTCATATTAATCCTGAGTATCTAAAAGTTGTTTATGAAAAACTTTATAATTATTCAAAAAAATATATTTTAATTGTAGAGTATTATAATCCAATGCCAGTTGAGATATCATACAGAGGACATGAAGGAAAACTTTTTAAAAGAGATTTTGCAGGTGAGATGTTAGATATGTATAAAGATTTGAGTCTTGTTGATTATGGATTTTTATATCATAGGGATAATAATTTCCCTCAAGATGATATGACTTGGTTTTTGTTGGAGAAGAAATGAATGTATATATAGTCATTCAAGCAAGAACTACAAGTACAAGACTTCCCAAGAAGATATTATTGCCCTTAGGAGATAAAACAGTTTTAGAAGTAATGTTAGAAAGATTATCTAGTTTTAAAGATAATATCATAATTGCTACAACAAATGATGGAACACAAAATGAAATTGTAGATATATGTGAAAAACATAAAATAAGATATTATGAAGGCGATACAAATAATGTATTAAGTAGATATTATGAAGCTTGTTTAAAATATGATTTAAAAGATGAGGATATTGTAATAAGATGTACAAGTGACTGTCCTTTTATTGATCCTTTATTAATAAAAAAAGCAATAGCTTTATATAAAACTTCAAATGCAAATTATGTTAGTTTAGGAGTTCATAGTGGTTTTCCTAGAGGTTTAGATACAGAGATTTTTTCTTTTAAACTTTTAAAAGAAGCTTTTAATAATGCTACAACTGATTATGAGAAAGAGCACGTAACACCTTATATTCATACAACAATAAAAGATAAAATAAAAATAGAATACTTAAAAAGTTTAGAAAATAATTCGAATTTTAGAATAACATTAGATGAAACCGATGATTATAAAGCAATAAAACAGTTGTTTTCTAAATTAAATAATAGTGAAGATTTTACTTATGATGAATTAATTTTAGTATTAAAACAGAATCCTTCAATTGTTAAAATAAATAGTCATGTAGAACAAAAAAAGAGTTAATAATGAAAAGAGTTTTAATAAGAGCAGATTCTTCATTTGCTATTGGACATGGTCATATAATGAGAACTTTGGTTTTAGCAAAAAAGTATAGAAAAAAAAGCTATGAAGTATATTTTGCTACTTTGGATTTAGAAGGTAACTTAAATAAAAAAATTAAAGAAGAGGGTTTTTTTGTATATATTTTAGAAACAAAAGATATACAAGAACTTATTTTTTTAATAAAAGAAGAAAAAATAAATACATTAGTTGTTGATAATTATGAAATAAAGTATGAACAAGAAAAAGAAATAAAAAAGCAAACAAATATAAAGCTAGTTTGTTTAGATGATACTTATGAGAAACACTATTGTGATATTTTAATAAATCATAATATTAGTGCAAATGAAAAAAAGTATAAAAGTTTAGTTCCTAAAACTTGTGAACTTAAATGTGGGGCTGAATTTACATTACTAAGAGAAGAGTTTTATAAGTATAAAAATAAAAATATTAAAAAAACAAGTATTAAAACAAATATCTTTTTAGCTATAGGTGGAACTGATCATAGTAATATAAATATTAAAATCTTAGAAGTATTAAAAGAATTTGATAATATCAATGTGTTTTTAGTAACAACAAGTGCTAATAAAAATTTAAATGAATTAGAAAAATATTGTAAAGACAATACTTTTATCAAACTTTTTATAGATACAAATAAAATGGCAAAACTTATGAGAAAAAGTGATTTTGCAATAGTTAGTGCAAGTGTAATTTTAAATGAGGTATATTTTATGAATCTACCTTTTATTGCTATAAAAACAGCAGATAATCAAAATGATATTTATAAATACTTAAAAGATAATTCTTATTTAGTATTGAAAAAATTTAATACAAAGAAGTTAAAAAAATGTGTAAAAATCTTAAAAAAGGTGTAAAATGAAAGTAGCTGTATTAACCTCTTTGAATCAATGGTTTATCCCTTATGCCAAAATATTAAAAGACAAGATAGAAAATTGTGAGGTTTTTTTTGATCATAAAGATATAGATGAAAGTTATGAATTAGTTTTTATTTTAAGTTATCATAAATTAATAGAAAAAAACTATTTAGACAAACATCTTCATAATATTGTAGTTCATGCTAGTGCTTTACCTCAGGGTAAAGGTTGGGCACCTATGTTTTGGCAAGTTTTAGAAGGTAAAAATAATATACCTTTTACTATGTTTGAGGCTACAAGTAATATAGATGATGGTGATATTTATATGCAAAAACACTTAAAGTTAACAGGCTATGAATTAAATAAAGAGTTGAGAAATAAACAAGCATTGCTAATTATTGAGATGTGTATGGACTTTTTAGAAAACTATGACAAATATAAAATACCAAGTCCTCAAAAAGGGAAAGAGAGTTTTTATAATAAAAGAAGCCCTTTTAATAGTGAACTTGATATAAATAAAACTATAAAAGAACAATTTAATTTATTAAGAATTGTGGATAATGAAGAGTTTCCAGCTTTTTTTTATGTGCATGGTAAAAAATATATTTTAAAAATAGAAAAAAGTGAAAACTAAATTTATTTGTTGAGGTTAAAATGAGAATAAAAGATATAAAAGGATTGAAGTATCCTGATGAATATTTCATAAAATATTTTTTTAAAAATAGATTTCATGAAAGAAGTGGATTAAAGTTTTTTGAATTTGGTTGTGGAAATGGTAATAATTTATCTCTTCCTTACGAATATAATTTTGATGTAGTAGGTATTGATTTTGATGAAGAGTCTATATCTAATGCGAAGTTTAATTTTAGTCAAATGAAAGCTAATGCTTCTTATGAATTTATTAAAAGTGATATGTTGACTTTTGCTAAAAATAATAAGAATTTACAAATAGAAGTTTTTTTACTTCCAAATGTTGTAAATTATATAAAAAAACAAGATTTAATAGAGTTTTTTAAGATAATGAAAAACAATAAAAATATAAAAGCTAATGCTTCTTTTTTTATAAGATGTAGAGAACCAAAAGATTTTAGATATGGAATTGGTGAACAAATTGAATATAATACTTTTCAGATGCCAGATGACTATACTGTAACATCAGAAGCTTCTTGTATAAATAAATTTTATAGTGAATATGAATTAGTTAATATGTTAAAAGAGCAACTAAAGTTAAAAGAGTATTTTGTTTTTCATAATGAATTTCAGAACTTACAAGAAAATAATACTTTAGTGTTTAACTCTGATATTATTTTATGGGGAAAGATAAATTGAAATTAGCAATAATGCAACCAACATTTATCCCTTGGATGGGATATTTTGATTTAATTGATTATGTAGATGAATTTGTTTTTTTAGATACAGTTCAATTAGCAAGAAGAAGTTGGCAAGTAAGAAATAAATTAAAAATTGAAGATAAAGAATATATGTTTTCCCTTCCTATTAAAAAAGATAAACATAGAAATGAAGCAATTTTAAAAGATATAAAGTTAAGTTTTGAAAACTATGATTTTATATTAAAGTTTAAACAACTACTTCTACATAGTTACAAAAAAGCAAAATATTTTGATGAATTAAGTGAAAATATTTTTAATATATTATCTTTTAAAACCGATTATTTATGTGAATATAATATAAATTTTATTCAAGAGGTTTCTAAATTACTTAACATAAAAACAAAATTCATTAAAGCCTCAAATTTGAAAGATATAAGTGGTTTAAAAGGGGACTTAATCTTAAATATTTGTTTAAATAGATCTTGTGATGAGTATATTTCAGCATCCGGTTCAAAAGAGTATTTAGATAAATATTTAGATAAATTCCAACAAGAAAATATAAAAATAGTCTATCAGTGTTATGAGCATCCTATGTATAAACAAATAGGAGACAACTTTATTTCATATTTAGGAATTTTAGATTTACTTTTTAATGAAGGCTTGGAAAATACAAAAAACATAATTTTAAAAGGAAGAAATTTTGCCAATACTTAAAGCTAAATCTTTTCTTCATGAGTATAAATTAAGAGCGAAAGATGAGGATTTAAACTCTCTTTCTGGAAGGCAAGGAAGAAAAGAGTTAACATATTTCATATTACTTTTAAGTGAAGAGGAAGTAAATGCCACTTTAAAATATATAAGTAAAGTATCAAAACATAATGCTACTATTTATATTGGAGAGTTACCTTTTTTAAATGAGTTTGAAGATAAGTCTTATGGTAATTCTATTTTTAAGTGGTTAGTTTATGGCTTAAAAAATAGAGGGTTTAGCTATTTTTTACTAGTTTATTAAGTGTTTTAAAGGCACTTTTTTCAAAAGAGCAAATGATATTGGGTGTAAAAGAACACTATTATATAAAAAAAGAAGATTTTGAAAAAAAGCAAAAAAATATGGTTTAATTTTACAAAGTTGTTTTAAACAAGAACTAATTGATATAAACAAAAAAATATATACTTCACAAACAAGACAAGATTATATTTTTAAAGTTCATAAAGAAGAGAGTAAAAATGAAAATAGGAAAATTTGATTTAAAAAAAGATGGAACATTTATAATTGCGGAATTAAGTGCAAATCATAATGGAAGTTTACAAAATGCCTTAGATACTATAAAAGCTGCAAAAGAAGTTGGAGCAAATGCAATCAAGCTTCAGACTTATACAGCAGATACTTTAACTTTAGATTGTGATAGAGATGACTTTGTGATAAAAGGTGGTACTTTATGGGATGACAAAACTTTATATAATTTATATAAAGAAGCATATACTCCTTGGGAATGGCATAAAGAATTATTTGATTATGCTAGAAGTTTAGAAATTGATATTTTTTCTACGCCTTTTGATAAAAGTGCAGTTGACTTTTTGGAGCAATTTAACCCAAGTGCTTATAAAATTGCATCTTTTGAAATAACTGATTATGACTTAGTAAAATATACAGCACAAAAAGGTAAGCCTATAATAATCTCTACAGGTATTGCTACTTTACAAGAAATACAAGATGTAGTTGATATTTGTAGAAGTGTTGGAAATGAAGATATTGTTTTATTGAAATGTACAAGTGCTTATCCAGCAGCTTTAGAGGAAGCTAATTTAAATACTATACCAAATTTAGCTCAAACATTTAATACAATAAGTGGTTTTTCTGATCATACGTTAGGTTCAACTGCTCCAATTGTTGCTGTAACATTAGGTGCAAAAGTTATTGAGAAACATTTTATTTTAGATAAAAGTATTGGTGGTCCAGATGCAGAATTTTCTATGGATAAAGAAGAATTCAAACAGATGGTTAATTCAATAAGAGATACTGAAAAGCTATTGGGAAAAGTAACTTATGAAATGACAGAAAAAAAGAAAAAAAATAGAGTTTTTTCAAGAAGTTTATATGTTTCAAAGGATATAAAAAAAGGTGAAGAGTTTACTTTAGATAATATAAGAAGTGTAAGACCAGGATTTGGGTTGCATCCAAAATATTTAGATGAACTATTAGGTCAGAAATCAAAGAAAGATTATAAGTTTGGAGATAGACTAGAAACTAATTAAACTAATATTAAGAAAGTGAAAATATAATATATAAATATAAAAAATAGGATAATTTATGGAAAAAACTTATCAAAGAGAGACATGGGAAGATGAATTTGGTTCAAAATATCTTTCTCGTAATATATATACTCCTAAACAATTAGATGAATTTTATAAAAATAGATATGACTTTTCAAGAACAGATTTAAATAGTCGTTTTTTAAAAAGTATAAATAAAGACGCTAAAATCTTGGAAGTTGGAACAAATATAGGTAATCAGTTACTACATCTTCAAAGTATGGGATTTACAAACTTATATGGTATAGAAATTCAAGAAAGAGCTATAAATTATGCTAAAAAAAGAGCCGATAATTTAAATATAATAAAAGGTGATGCTTTAGATATTCCTTTTAAAGATGGTTTTTTTGATGTAGTATTTACAAGTGGAGTATTAATTCATATATCTCCTAAAAATATTGGCAATGCCATAGATGAAATTTACAGAGTCTCAAAAAATTATATTTGGGGATTTGAATATTATGCACAAGAATATACAGATTTACTTTATCAAGGTAATAAAGATTTAATGTGGAAAGCTGACTTTATGAAACTCTTTAAAGAAAGAAAAAATGATTTAAAACAAATTGATGAATTAAAGGTTTCATATAGTGATGATAGTAGTTTAATTGATCAAATGTATTTACTCCAAAAATAGAAACAGTTATGAATATAAATATATCAATTGAAGCAAGAATGACATCTTCTCGACTTCCTAAAAAAGTATTAAAACCTCTTGGTGATAGTACGGTATTAGAAGTAATGATAAATAGACTTTTAAAATGTGAATATATTTCTGATATTATTGTTGCTACAACAATAAATAAAGATGATGATCCTATTGTTGAGTTATGTAAATCAAAGAATATTAAATATTTTAGAGGAAGTGAAAATAATGTTTTTGAAAGAGTTTTACAAGCTCATCAAGAATTTAACTCAGATATAATAGTAGAATTAACAGGAGATTGTCCTTTTATTGATCCTGTTTTAGTGGATGAAGCTGTACAAGTGTATTTGAATAATAGTTATGATTATGTTAGTAATAGTATTAAAAGTACTTTTCCTATTGGAATGGCAATACAAGTATATTCTCTAAAAGCCTTAGAGCAAATATCAAAAAAAGATTTAAGTGATATGGATAAAGAACACGTAACACCAGAATTTTATACTACAAATAAATTTAAGACTTTTAATATTGAAGCTTCTGAACAATTATATTTTCCTGAACTATCAGTAACCTTAGATACTAAAGAAGATTATAGATTAATAAATGAAATAATGAACTATTTTAAAAATGATTATTTTACTATTGAAGAGTTAATTTCTTATGTAAAAAGTAAACCAAGTTTATTGGAGATAAACAAAGAGATCAAAAGAAAAGGTCTTAGTTGATGTTAAATGTTGCTATTATTGGAATAGGTAATATCTCTTTACTGTTTGATTATAGTAAAGATTTAGAAACAGCATATTCTCACATAAAAGCTATATTCCTTCATAAAGATTTTACTTTAAAATATGTTGTTGATATAGATGATAGAAATTTATCTAAGGTAAAAACATTTTTTAAAGATGTGGAATTTTATAATGATTATTTACAATTGCTTGATAAAAAAGATATAGATATTTTAGTAATAGCTACTCCTACAAATACACATTTTAAGATTTTAAGTAGTTTTAAAAAATGTAATCATATAAAAAAATTTTTAGTAGAAAAACCCCTTTTTTATAATCTTAAAGATTATGAATCTTTAGATTGTTTTTTTAAAGATAAAATAGTTGTAAATTATATTAGAAGATTTCAAGAGCCACTTAAAAATTTAAAAGATAAAATTGAAAATGAAAGTTTAAAAAACTTACAGAAAATAACTTTGAATTATGTAAAGGGTTTAAAAAATAATGGTTCACATTTTATTGATTTAATTAATTATTTATTTGATAATCCAAAATTAGTTGAGTCAAAAATATTAGATGAAACACTTGGTTTAGGTGAAGATAAGTCTTATGATATTTTTTTTAAAATAGAGTATAAAAATAGAATTATTCCTATATATTTTATTGCTTTAAATCATACAAAATACAATATTATTGAGATGGATTTTTATTTTGAAAATCAAGTTGTAAATTATATAAATAGTGAACAAACGATTTATTATAAAAATATTGTAAATAGTGAAGAGTATAAAGAGTATAAGTTTGTAGATAAAAATATAAATGAGAAAGAAACAATATCAAAGAAGCTAATTTATAATGTTTATGATGATATATTTTTACAAATTAGTAAAAATAAACAAAATGATGCTTCTTTTGAGAATGAACTTAAGAATTTAGAATTAATAACAAATATTTTAAACAGCAAGGAATAGTAATGTCTAAGTTAGCTATAAATGGTGGAAATAAAGTAAGAACAAAACTATTTAAAAGATATAATAATATTGATCAAAGAGAAATAGATGAAGTAACAAAGGTTATGCAAAAAGGTGTTCTTTCTAAATATTTAGGAGCATGGCATGAAGATTTTTATGGGGGAGAAAAAGTTCAAGAGTTTGAAAAACTTTGGAGTGAATATTTTTCAGTAAAACATTCTATTTCTGTAAACTCAAATACATCAGGGTTAATTACAGCCTTAGGTGCTTGTGGTATTGGACATGGTGATGAGGTAATAGTCTCTGCATACTCAATGTCTATTTCTGCAAGTGCACCTGTGTTTTGGAATGCAACACCTGTATTTTGTGATTTAGAAGATAATACTTACTCTTTTTGTATTGAATCATTAAAAAAAGCTATAACAAAAAATACAAAAGCTATAGTTGTTGTACATATTTTTGGTTGTCCTTCTAATATGAAAGAAATAATGAGTTTAGCAAAAGAGCATGATTTATATGTTATAGAAGATTGTGCACAAGCACCTGGTGGAAAATATGATAATAAATATGTTGGTACAATAGCAGATATTGGGGTTTTTAGTTTAAATTATCATAAACATATTCATACAGGTGAAGGTGGAGTTTGTACAACAAATAATGATAAATTAGCTAATAAAATGCAATTAATTAGAAATCATGCTGAATCTGTAGTTGAAAATAAAGGTGAAGATGAACTTGAAAATATGTTAGGTTTTAATTTTAGACTTACAGAAATTCAAGCTGCAATAGGAATTGAACAGCTTAAAAAACTTGATGATGAATTAAAAATAAGACAAAAATATGCAAAAATGTATGATGATGCTTTTAGCAAATATCCTTTTATTAAAACAACTAAACTAGATAAAAGAACACACTCTTATTATGTTCAAGCTTTTGAGTTTTTAGAAGATATAGCACAGGTTTCTAGAAATAAATTTATTACTGCTGTTAAAGCAGAACTTGAACCAGTTGAAGGAAGAGAAAATGAGGGAGTGCCTATAGGTCAAGGTTATGTTAAACCTATTTATTTATTACCTATGTTTCAAAAGAAAATTGCATATAATAAACAAGGTTTTGCTTTTAAAGATGAAATATCTTATGAAAAAGGAACTTGTCCAAATGTAGAAAAATTTCATCATAAGACACTTTGGACACATGATTTTACAAGAAGTCCTTTGGATGAAGAAGATATAAATGATGTAATAAATGCATATATAAAAGTATGTGAAAATTTAGATGAACTTAAATAAAAAAATAAAAGTTTTTTCTTACGATGCAGGTGGTGCAAATCTGGTAATGGCTTATGCATATTTTATGTATAAAAAAGGTTATAAGGTAGAATGTTATCCACAAGGCCCTGCAATTAATATTTTCAATAAACATATTCCTTTTTTAGTGAATAAAAGTAAAGCAATTTTACAAAATAATGATAAGATTATAATATCTACATCTGGAATTCATTCTGATTATGAAATAGAAAAGTTAATTGAAGCAAAAAAGAAAGGCTTAGAGGTTTTTTGTTTTTTAGACTCAGTGTTAAATTTAGAAAAAAGATTTTGTCTTAATAATGTTTTTTTGGAAGAGTCTTTTCTTCCTGATGTCATATATAGCCAAACCCCTGAAGAAATCATAGATAACAGAATTCGAAAAAGAGTTGAGTTTAAAGAAGACTTATATATAAAATATATAAAAGAAGTTTTTTATCCTCAATTGAAAACAAAAGATGAACTTATTTTAGAAAATAAAGGAAAGTATTTTTTATTTTTGTCAGAATATATTCTTGAGCTTTATGGCGATAAGTTTGGATTTAATGAATATGATTCTTTAAAACTATTTTTAGATAGTATGGAAGAAGAAAAAAATACTACAAAAATTTTCATAAAACTTCATCCTGCTGAAAATAAAAATAAATTTGATGATATAATAAATAATTATAAAAATTTAAATATATATTTAAAAGAGTTTGATCTTCATGAAGTTCTTTATAATTGTAAAGTAGTTTTTGGTATTAATTCTTCTGTCTTTAAAGAATCACTTTTATTGGGTAAACCAACAGTTAGTATTCAAGTAAAAGCAAATATTAAAATACCAAAGAATATAAAACTAATAGATTCAAAAAATAAATTAAAACAACTATTAAGGCAAATAAATGAGTAGAAAATTTTTAGAAGCAAGTAAAATTTATTTAAGACCTTTATCTTTAGAAGATGCAAAAAGTAATTATGTAAATTGGTTAAATGATGAAGAAGTTTGTAAATATAATGCTCATCATAGGTTTGTAAATACAGAAGAAAAAACAAGAGAGTATATACAAAGTATCAATAGTTCCAAAAATAATCTGGTTCTTGCTATTTGTTCAAAAGAAGATGATAAGCACATTGGTAATGTTAGTATTCAAAATATAAACTATATAGACTCAAATGCAGAGTTTGCCATAATAATGGGTGAAAAAGATTATCATGGTAAAGGTTTAGCTTATGAGGCTTCTAAATTAATAATTGACCATGCTTTTAATAGTTTAAATTTACATAGGATTTATTGTGGTACAAGTGAAAAAAATATTTCAATGCAAAAACTTGCTACTAAGTTAAACATGAAAAAAGAGGGTGTTTTAAAAGAAGCAATTTTTAAAGAAGGTAGTTATTTAGATATAGTTTTATATGGACTTATAAAAGACACTTAATTAAGTGTCTTTTATTGCTTGTTTAAGCTCTTTAAGAAGTTTTATTAAGGCATCTGACCAATAGTTCTTAATAGAATTTAGATTCTTAGGACTATTAAGTCCTTCTTGCTTTAAATTTAATGTGAAATTAATATAAATATCAATAAGTTCAATAAACTTTAGAAAAATATTACCAAATATATGTTTTGACATAATTTTATTTTGTTCTAATATCCAAATCATAATATCTAATTTCTTTTTTAAAAAATCATCTTTATTTGAAACTTTTTGTTTTTTAAATTTAGATACTTTATTTATGATTCTATTAATTATAAGAATATCATCTTCAAATTTAATATCTGATATATCAGATATTGAAATGGAATCTATAATCTCTTTAGCATTGAAATCTTTTTCTTTAAGTGATTTAGTATCAATTGATTCTACTTTTGTTGGGATTAATCCTTCAATATAAGCTCCATCTGATAAGTTATAAATATTAAAAACATTTTTTTCTCTATCAAAACCATGTAAATATGATTCATAATCTCTTTTGAATGTCAATAAACTTCTATTTGTTTTAACTTTTTCTCGTAGATTACCTTTTACTTCTAAAATATCATCAGAAGATATAATCCCTTCTTTAACTAAATCATTTGTACTTTTTAAATCATGAGTTTGAGAAACAGAACTTCCTTTTGAATATCTACTTCCTGTTTCTTGATCAAAAGCTGCATCACTACCAACTAGGTATAATTCATTTGCATTTAAAAATAGAGAAATAGCTAAAGAGAATGTTCCTACATTTGGTAGTGAGAATGAGTATCCAAGTTCTTCTGATAAATAAAATACTTGTGAAAAGTATACATTAAGATCTTTTACTGTTTCAATTACACTCTCTTCTTGTTGAGATAAAAATATAATAGCACTATTTTTTAAAAAATCTTTATCTTGCGTTTTAAAAAAGTCTGCAACTAAATGAGAAGGGTCTATTGATACAACAATATCAGGAGTAATTTTATGAGACTCAAGTTTTTTTAAAATAACATCTACACATAAAATGATAAATTTATCTTGATTTTCATAAATCCAATCAATATGCTTGTCAACAGATGGCCCACCACTTACAATTAAAACTTTTTTATCTTTAAGAGGTTTTACTTCTTCAACTAAATTTTTCTTTAAAAAATTAAACTTTCTATGCATAAAGTCTATTGTTCTTGTAAATACTTGAAGAATTATTCCATAAGAAAATGCTGCTGCATGTGTGTGTGAATAAAAATCTATAATTTCATTTAGAATATATTCATATTCAATCCAAAAAAGATGATGTTTAATATTATAGTTCATGTAGCCATGATAGTTTGTGAATTCTTCTAAGTCTCTTTGTCTTTGTGTTTCAGAATGTCCTATTGAAATAAAAAGTTTTTTATTACCTTCTTCAAATATTGAGTAATCAATAGTAAATAAAGATAGTCTAAATAGTTCAATTTCAGGTTCAATTATTAAAGTGTTCATTGAATTGATTTTTTTATATATTTCGTGTATATGTACACCAACTCCTACACCAATAAAAATATATTTGAATATCTTTGAAAATGTAATATCTTTAAAATCAATTAATCCATTTAAATAAGTAACTAGTTCTGTTGTATCTCCCAATGAACCCATTAAAGCAAATTTTTGGGTGTTAGGGTCTACTCTTAGTAAATCTAAAGAGTGTGTCTTTTTAAAGTTGGCAAGATCCCTTCTTTTATCTGCTTCTTGATAACTATTAAATCCATAAATAAACTCATTTGTTTCTAAATTTAAAATATCAAAATAGCCTTCTTCTTTATACTCTAATGAATATTTTTCTTTATAAGTTCCATTTTGAATATTTTCAGATAGAAATTCTACTTTATCATATATTTTTTTATGGTTTTTCTTTAAAAATTCTAAATTTTTTAAGTACAAACTAATTAAGTTATTATTTAAATCTACTAATTCATCTTCCATTAAATACCCCTACTATAAGTATTTAGATTGTACATAAAATCAAATAAAATACGACATAAAAATAAGTTATAAAATGCAAAAGATCTAATTTTAGATCTTTTGCGAAGAGAAAAATGCTTATTGAAGTAATCTCATAACATTTTGTTGTACATTATTAGCTTGACTCATAGCATAAGTACCAGCTTGCGCAATAATATTTTGTTTGTTGAAATTAGCACTTTCAGCAGCATAATCAACATCTCTAATAACAGATTCAGCAGCTTTAATATTAGTTTGCTGAGTCATTTGGTTTCTAATAGCTGATTCTAATTGGTTTTGAGTAGAACCGAAGTCTGCTCTCCATCCATTTAGAGTATTTAAAGCACTATCAACATCATCCAAAGAGTTTCTAGCATAAGCAGCATTAAACGTAGCCGAAACTAAAACATCAGCAGCAATAGTATCAAGTGTTAAACCTGTTGTAGTAGATTGAACACCAGCAGTTGTCGCAATAGTATCAGTAGCTGTTTCACCCATTTGGAAAGTTAACGCAGTTGCAGCAGCAGCTGAG
>NZ_JBMOVW010000009.1:0-92638 GCF_049472155.1 Arcobacter rhizosphaerae
ATAATCTTCCAAAACAGAAGTAAGTTTTTCTTTCTGTATCGTCGAAATATGATTATACTTTACATTCTCATTTAAATCTTTCCCTACTGTTAAATTTGAATTCTCTTGTATCGTCTCCTCTTTATCTTTCTGTACTATGGTCTTTGAATTATTCTCTATTTGTATATTCTGATTATTTAAAGCATGGAAATTTAAATCTCTTTGTGCTCTTATTGATACTCTCTCTTCTCCTCTTTTATCTTCAAATAATAACTCATTATACCCTTTTGTCTCCTCATATTGTGGCATTGAATTTGTTCTTATATAACTTTGTGTCTTATTCTCTGGCAAGTTATATGCCTTCTTATTCTCCCCATTATGCAAACTTCCTATTATTATAGGACAATCTGGATCCCCATTTATAAATCCTACTATTACTTCTTGATTTACTCTTGGTATAAATTGACTCCCATACCCATTCCCTGATTGTATATTTGATACTCTTAGGTATGTTGATGTTATTTGATTCTCTTCAAATGCAAACAGTACTCTTATTCTTCCTTCTTCATCTACATCTATACTATTATCATAATCTTTTGTATTTGAATTCCCATTTGATACTTTTGCTGTTAATATTGAGTTTATTCTTGGTTTCTTTATCGTTTTTTCGGGTTTATATTCTATATCTTTTGGTATGGCTTTAAATTCTACTTCATATTGCAGTTGATGTTTTACTTGTTCATTTATATTTTGTCTATATTCATCTAGGGCATTTGGGAAATGTCCTTTATATTCTACTTCTATGATGATACTATCTATCTTTTTATTTGCTTTCTCATCTTCTAATCTTATACACAAGCTATCTTCTATATTTAACTCTTGTGAACTTCCTTCTATTATATTTGATTGTACATATTCTCTTTGAGAATCTATTTTTGTATATCTATTTAAATCTTTATAGTAACTCTCATCTAACAAGTTTAATTTATCTCTTAATGTATATTTCTTTATATCATTTCTTAATTGTGATGTTGATTCATTATCTTTTATTGAGCTTACTATATTTGCTCCACTTTGTGTTTTATATTCTTGGCTTGGTTTATTTTTATCATAATAGTCTTCTATATGATTACTTGCTTTAAACTCTTTACTATGATTAAAAGAACAAGTTGAAGAGTATGTATTTACTATTACATGTTCATTTAATTCACACAATATTAGTTTATATGGATCATTTGAGCTATAGTCTATTATTAAGCTATATCCTTCTTCTTCACAAAGCATTTGTATAAATTCTAAATCACTTTGATTATATTGAGTTGTATACTCTCTTATTGGGGCTTTTAATAAATCTAATTTTATATCTATTTGAAGGTTTAATAATTGGTTATATCTATTTATTATCTCTTTTATTATATCACTTGTTTTTTTTTCATGATATATTTCATATCTATTATTTAATCCTAAATAATATAGAGGTGATACTACTTCTATTTTATATAGATGTTTTCTTGCTACTATACTATCTTCACTTGCTTTATATATTTTCCCATATATTGTTTTTTTTATTATAGGACTTATTTCATCTTGTAGTTTTATTTCTACATCTGTATCTACTAGTTCTTCTATATTTATAAACTCATCACTTACAAATATTAGTTCAAAGCTATAGGGTTTATTTACTTGACTTTTCCCTTTTAGTTTATATACACTATAGCTTCCATCTAATATTCCTAATCCTATTATTTCATTTTCTTTATAATTTAATAGTTTTAGTCTACAGCTTATTTCTTGGTTTACTTCTTTTCTTAACTCTTTTAAACTAAATGCTTCTTCTATTTCTTCTTGTAAGTTATTTTCTATCTCATTTATTCTTTTTTTTATTTCTTCGGACAATTTTTAGCCTTACTTATTTTTTTATACTTCTTTTTATCTTATATATTAAAAAATAATATTTTTTCTCGCTACTTTTATTATTTTATTTATTCTTATTTTTATCTTTTTTTTATTTTCTATTACTTTTTGATATATAAAAAATAAGGAGTTCCCTCCTTATTTTTATTTATGTTTAGGCATTTAATCCTACACCAATTCTCCAGTCATCTTCTCCTGATGTACTTGCTGTCTCATGTCTCCATGTAATCTTTCTATATGCAAATGATACTTTTTCTAAAGGTGCTACTTGTGTTTTTGCTTGTCCTTCTTCATTATCCATGTATGCGTCTATATCTACGATTACTGCATCTTCTAATACGATTGAAAAGTAATGCTCTGGTTTCCCTGCATAGCTTGTTCTGTACCATTTTAATTCTACTTCTGTTAATGTCTCACCTTTTGTTAATGCGTTATATAATAATGGTGATGATTTATCAAATAGTTTTGATATTACTAATGGTTCATGTACTCTTTGTCCTGATGGTTGTCCTGACTGTGGATCTCTTGGTATATTAATGTTATGTGCAAAACCTTTTATTAATGCTTCATTCTCATGCCCTTTTTGGTATGAGTTACCTACTGATTCTGGTGTAAATGTACCTTCTGTAATTAAACCTTGTGTACTACCTTTTATCGAAATAAATATTGGATTATTCATTTTTCTTTATCCTTCTGTTAAAATGTTTTTTATTTTATCAAATTATAATTTAATAAATATTTATTTCATAATAGTTTTTGATACTTTTTTTGGATTTTTAAGTACATTTATCAATAAAACAGTTAAAACTGTTTTATTTTTTAGCTTTTTTGATATGTAAATCCAGTTGAGGGAAAGGGATTTCTATATCATTTTTATAAAGAGAATTATAAATAAGGATTAAAAAATCAGATTTTAAAGAGTTAGGTTGTATTTTATCATTTGCTTTTATCCAAACTAAAAGCTCTAAGTCTACACTGCTTGTATTCATATTTTCAAGTCTGATTTCAGGTTTTTTATCTTCATTATTTCTTACATATTTTAAATCACTATCTTCAAGTTCTTTTAAAACTACTTCTTTTACTTTTTCTATCTTTGTCCCATAAGCAACTCCAAAGGGTATATGTAGTCTTCTTGAGGGATCTTCTAGTGTCCAGTTTATAACATTGTTTTGAATAAAAGATGAATTTGGAACAACAATATCTATATTATCAAAGGTTTTAATAGTTGTTGATCTAATTCTTATATCTGTTACCGTTCCTTTTAATAAATCATTTATTTCTATAATATCGCCGATTCTAATAGTTCTTTCAAACATTAAAATCACCCCAGCTATTAGATTTGAAACAACTGTTTGAAGTCCAAATCCAATACCAATTGATAAAGCACCTGCTATTAAAGAAATTGATGTCATATCAATTCCTAAACCACTCATAGTAATCATAAATGTAATAATTATGATGATATAAAAACCTACATTTGATGAAAGTTTTAAAGACATTTGGCTCATATTTGGCCATTTTTTAGAAAGGTTATTTAACCATTTTTTATAAACAATACCAATTATAAATCCAATAATGATAAATAAAATAGCCTTTATTAAACTAAATAGTGTTATGGCTTTTTCATTATAAACAAAAATAGGTGATGTTATATATGTCCAAGCTTGTTTTAATATATCTTGACTTTGATATATAGAATTACTTAAAAAAAGTTTAGTATTACCAAGATGTTTCCTTGCTAAGTCTTTTATAAAAGCATCAATCTTTTCAAAATAGTTTTTATTTTTGATTGATAAATTATCTATTTTTTCGCTTTTTGCAATATAGTTTCTTAAGAGTTCTTTTTCATTTTTATTTATTATATTAAAAATATTTTGTTTAAATAATATGTTTAAAACTGTTTGTGTTAGATCTTGTATTTGTAAATCTAATGTTTCAATTTTTTTATTGATTGATTCTATATTTTTATTGTTTTCTTCAATACTTTCTTTTTCAAGTTCGAGTTCAAAAGATGTTTTTTCTTGAATAAGTTTATTAATTTTACTTTGAATTTGTTCTAATTCTTTACTTAATAAAGATAAATTAAATTCTTTTATTTTTGTTAAGTAGTTAAATAAAGCATTTATTTGTAATCTTTCATTTGCTTTTAACTGTTTTAGTCTTTCTTCAATATTGCTTTTTTGAATTTTATAATAAGCATATTGTAATTGATATGATAGAAGATTTTGTTTTTCTTCTTCAATGATATCTTCTATACTTTTTTTTAAATAAATAAGTTTATTTTGAATATCTGTTAATAAACTATTTTGTTTATCAATTTTAATTTGTGTATTTACTAAGTTTTGTATTTCTTCAAAATAATCATTAATACTAATATTTTTATTCAAAAACTTTGAGTTATCAAATTTCTCAACATTGATAGTTTTAGAAAGCAATTCTTGAAGTCTTTTTAAATGTATTTTTTGAGTATTAATAATCTCTTGTGAAAACTCTTTATTTAAAGAAGAGTCTTCTATGTTTTTTTCAAGTGTTTTATAAAACTCTTTATTGTTTTTGTTATCAAATAAACTATTATCTATTTGTGCAGAATTCAAAAAAATTGAAAGTGAAAAAATCACTAAGAAAATTCTCATTAAGCATACCTTTTTTTGCATAATTATATCAGAAATTTAGATATAATTATGCAATTTAATAAAGTAGGAAAAAATGGAAAATTTTTATGACATTTTAAAGCAACTTATACGAATACCAAGTGTCGTTGGAGCTGAACACTCTTTTTTTGTATATTTAAAAAGAGAACTTGAAGAAATGAATATAAAAGTTGAATATTATGATGGAATTTTAGTAGCTACAGGTGAGATACCAACTAGTGGATATATATCTGCACATGCAGATAGACATGGACTTATTTGTACAGGTCACAATGAATTTCAATATGCCGCTTATATAGCAAAAAATCAAGCTGATTTAAAAGGAAATTCAAATTCAGAACAAATGCTTAAAAATTTTGAGATGAGATTTGTAAATCAAAAAGTACAAGCTTATGAACCTTGGTCTGGATCTTATTTGGGTTTAGGTTTAATTGAAGATGCCTTTTTATGTGAAAGAAGAAATAATATTATTTTTAAAGTAAAAGATTTAGAGCATTTACTTCCTGGAACACCAATAGCATTTTTAGATAAATTAACTATAGAAAATGATTTAATTTCTGCTCAAATTGATAATGTACTAAGTATTGCTATGATTTTACATCTTTATTCACTAGGGTATAAAGGAACAGCATTTTTTACTGCTTCTGAAGAAGCAGGGAAGAGCTGGAGATTTTTATTAGAATATTTTAGAAGATATGATATTTCAACAAAAGAATTATTGGTTTTAGATACAAGTCCATATAAAAATATAGAAGATTTAAGTCATTTAGATATTGTTTTAAGAAATAGAGATGAAAATGCTTATTTTAGATCGCCATTAAAAAGTAAGATAAAGAAAATAGCTTTAAGAAAGAAAATAAAATATCATTATAAAGATGAATATATGAAAAATATAATGAACCAAACAGGCGTAAAAACATCTTTAGGTGTTACAGAACTTGGAAGAATTATAAAAGCTAGTAAGGGTATGATTCAAGGTACAACTTTACAAGTACCAACTATTGGTTATCATACTGTCGAAGAAACAACATCAAAAAACTCTATTGATAGTATGATGTTAATATTAAAAGAGCTTTATTTATAGGAAAAATATGAAACAAATAGATGGGTTAATTTATGCTTTTTGCTTAGATAAAAATGGTAGTGCTAAGCAAATAAATTTAGAAGAGTATGAAAATAGATTAGAAAATGATTTAATTTGGTTGCATTTTGATTATACAAAACAAGAGAGTATAAATTGGATAGAAACAAAAAGTGGATTAGATGAGATTGTCGTAAATGCACTTTTAACAGAAGAGACTAGACCTAGAACAGTTTTTTTAGATGATTCTATCTTAATTGCTTTGAGAGGAATAAATTTTAATGCAAATTCAGAACCAGAAGATATGGTATCTATAAGAGTATTTATAAATGAAAATCTAATTATAACTACCAAAAAAAGAGATATGCTTTCTGTTCATGAAATGGCAAAAGAATTAAAGCAAAATAAAGGTGCAAAAAGTTCAGCTGAATTTTTAATTGGTTTAACTGATAAAATAACAAGTAAAATGCAAGAAACAATTGATGATTTAGAAGAGAGTAGTTTAAATTTAGAAGAGAATATTTTAAATGAAGAAAAACAAAATATCAAAACAGAAATTTCATCTTTTAGAAAAGAACTTTTATCTTTAAAAAGATACTTATATCCTCAAAAAGATGCTTTAAATAAGCTAAGTTTTAATTCGATTTCTTGGTTAAGTGATTATGATAAAATAAAATTAAAAGAGATTACGGATCATTTAATAAGATATATAGAAGAAATAGAAACATTAAGAGATAAACTTAGTTTAATCCAAGAAGAGTTTTCAAATAAACTAAGTGAAGAGATGAATTTAAGAGTATATATTTTATCTATAATTTCAGCTATTTTTTTACCTTTAGGTTTCTTTACAGGTTTATTTGGAGTAAATATAGCTGGAATGCCAGGAGTTGAAGATAAAAATGCTTTTAATATTTTTATTTTAGCATTGGTAATAGTTTTGGTAATTCAATTACTTATTTTTAAAAAGAAGAAATGGATTTAAGGATTCTATACTATTCAATAGAATCCTCAATATTTAGCTCACTAAATTCACTTATTTCTATAGCATCTTCACTAAAATATTCTATTTTGTCTTCTGCTGTTTCAAGATTTTTAAATCTTCCAATATGAAAAATTGCATCACCTTCATGAACTAATGGAATTTCAGATTTTCCTATGATAACTCCATCAAAAGAAGCCTTAATAGCATAAGAAATATCTTCTATTGGATCATCAATATAAGCTATTATTTCATCTTTTTTTACTGTATCTCCCAAGGCTTTTATTGTTCTTAAAATTCCACTTTCACAGGCTCTAATCCAGTTGCTACTTTTTGTAATAATAGGAAGTCTTTTAGTTTTTCTTGTTGTAGTTTTTGGAAGCATATCCATTTGTCTTAGAATATTAACAATTCCTTTAACTCCAATTCTAATTGATGTTTCATCAAATCTTAGAGCTTCTCCTGCTTCATAAAGAAGAACAGGAATACCTTTTTCTTGAGATAAAGCTCTTAGTGAGCCATCTCTTAATTGAGAATGTAAAACCACTGGCGCTTCAAAAGCTTTAGCAAGTTTATAAGATAACTCATCATTTAAGTTTGCTCTTATTTGAGGTAGATTAGATTTATGAATTGAAGCTGTATGTAAATCAATTCCTAAATCACAAATACTAACTATTTCATCAAAAAAGATTTTAGCAACTCTACTAGCAAGTGAGCCTTTTTGTGAACCAGGAAAGCTTCTATTTAAGTCTCTTCTATCAGGAGTATATCTTGAAAGAGTCATTATTCCATAGATATTTACAATTGGAATTAAAATTAAAGTACCTTTTAATCTTTTTAAAATATTTAGTTTTTTTACTCTTCTTATAATTTCAATACCATTTAATTCATCTCCATGTACAGCAGCACTTACAAAAACAGTAGGGCCATCTTTTTTACCTCTAAAAACATATATAGGCAAGTTTCCAGGAGTATTGTATAATTTAGGTAATTTTATATTAACTCTTTTTGTTTCACCTTTTAATACTTCAACTCCACCTAAAATGAAAGTTTTAGAATCTTGCATTTATGCTCCTATTCTATCTTTTTTAATTCTTTTTCTACTAGGTTCATTTGGTGTTACATTTTTTTCAATATAATCCATAATCTTACCAGCAATATCAATTTGAGTTGATTTTTCAATTCCTTCAAGTCCAGGTGATGAATTAACTTCCATAACTAAAGGCCCTCTACTTGATGGAATCATATCAACTCCACAAACTCCAAGTCCCATAGCTTTTGCAGCAGCTAAGGCTGTTGATTTTTCTTTTCTTGTAAGTTTATGAGCAACTGCTGTTCCACCTTGATGTAAGTTTGATCTAAAATCACCCTCAGCACCTTGTCGTCTCATAGCTCCAACAACTTCACCACCAACAACAAAAGCTCTAATATCAGCACCACCTGCTTCTTCTATGAACTCTTGAACAAGTAAGTTTACATCCATCCCATAAAAAGCATCAAGAACAGATTTAGCTGCTTTTTCACTATCAACTAAAACAACTCCAACACCTTGTGTTCCTTCTAATATTTTTAGAACCAAAGGTGCTCCACCACTTAGAGCTATTACGTCTTTTGAGCTTGACATATTTGAGGCAAAAACTGTTTTTGGCATATCAACATCATTTTTAGAAAGTATTTGAAGACTTCTTAATTTATCTCTACTTCTTTTAATTGCTAAACTTCCTGTAACTGTAAATACATCCATCATTTCAAAGTGTCTTACCATTGCCGTACCATAGAAAGTTCTACTTGCACCTATTCTTGGTATAATTGCATCAGGAGCAGGTAGTTCAACACCTTGATAATTTATCTTTAACTCACCTTTCATGATTTCAATACTACACTTTAAATAGTCAATTACTTTAATATCCCAGTTTTTAGCTTTTCCTGCTTCAACTAATCTTTTAGTAGAATATAAAGATGGGTTTCTTGATAAAATATATACTCTCACATTATGCCTTTAATTGTTTTACTAAAGTATTTAAATCACCAAGTACCCAAATACTTTTTATTTTATTTTCATCAAATTTAAAAAATGTAGCACCATTATATAAAATTCTATTATTAGAAGCTTCATACTCAAAAAGTTTTCCTGTATGCTTTCCCGTATATAAAGCTCTTACAGCAATGCTATTATTATCAACTACCATATCTATTATACTATGAAACAGTGATGGTATACCTGTATGAATAGTAGTCATATACTCTTCAAACTCTTTTTTCCCATTTGCTTCAAGACCTAGTGAACCATGAAAAGAGATGTTTTCGTGAAATAAAATATCTATAAACTCTTTATTTTTTTTATTCCATAGTTCTTCATAGTAAAGTTTTACTAAATCTTTATTTGTTAAATTTTTCATTTTTTCCTCATTAAAAAATATAGAATAAGAAGATAAAAGGAAATTAATATCTATTAATTTTTATATTGTTCGTTTTCTTGGTATTCTTCTAAATTTTCATTTTGAAGTTTTACTTCTTGTGAAATTAGGCATTTATCAAATTCTAATTCACATTTCTCAACACATAAGAGATCTTTTTCTTCAGTGTTTTTATTTTCACATTTTGCAATACATTTCTCAAATAAATTTTCACAGTCTATTTCTTCTACAGAGATAGTATTTGCATTTAAAGTAATATTTAACACTAAAAAAGTAAATAAAATTGTTTTTAACATTTAAACTCCTATATAACAAACTTAACTTCTCTATAAGTTAAATTTGTTAGTATAAAAGTACTCAATATATTAGAGTACAACTTTTTACTAGAAACTTTTACTAAAGATATCGCCAAATATGTATGTGTATTAAGTTTCTAGTATTCTTGATAATTACATTCTTCTTATTCTATTTGCGAATTATAAATCAAAAAAAAGAAAATAATCTTAAAATAATCTTAATTTTTGTTCAGTGTATAAAAGTAGTCTTTTTTAGGACTTTATGGAAAGTTTTTTTTCTAATAAAAATAGTTTAGGGTATTAAAAATACCCTAAATATATATGATATTTATATACAAATTTCTTAGAAACTTGTACTAACTCTAAAAGAATAGAGCTTATTTCCTCAGTTATGTTTTTTTGTACATAAGAATTTGAAACCGTAGCCATATTAAATCCTTTCATAGTAAAGTTAAATTATATTTATTTTTTCTTAAAAAGTAAAATAAAAAAGTAAATTAATCTTTACTATAAAATAAAAAAATGATAGAATACGAAAAAATAAAAAAAGGAAGCTTATGTTTTTTCAATTAAATGATAGAGTTTTTATTAATCTTAATAAAATCACAAGAACAAAAATTGATCATGTAGAAGATGGTATTAGAGTTAGATTTTATGAAGGTAAAGATCAAGTTGCTAAATCTCAAAAATTTGAAGATGTAAAAGCAGCACAAAAATGGCTAAAAAAAGCATTAAATATAAAAAAATAGTTAAAATTAACTAAAAAAAGGTAAAAACACTAGTTTTTACCTCTGAAAAATCTCCAATATTTAAAACCCCACTTTTATCACTCTTTGTACTGCTAAACTGCTTTTAACTAAAAAGGAGAAAAAATGTTAGCTGAAATTAATGACTTTTTAAATAACTTAATTTGGGGAAATATTTTAATATATTTACTTCCTGCTTTAGGTATATTTTTTACGGTTACGTCAAGGTTTGTACAATTTAGATATTTCTTTAAAATGTTTAGAGTTTTAAGAGATACAGTGCATGATAAAGAAGGGCATATTAGTTCTTTCCAAGCTTTAATGCTAAGTGTTGCAGGTAGAGTTGGTGGTGGAAATATCGCTGGTGTTGCTGTTGCTATTACTCTAGGTGGTCCAGGTGCTGTGTTCTGGATGTGGGTAATTGGTCTTATTGGTATGAGTACAAGTTTCTTTGAATGTTCTTTAGCTCAGTTATATAAAGAAAAAGATGGTCAAGATTCATGCGTATATAGAGGTGGACCAGCTTACTATGTTACTAAGGCTTTAGGTCAAAGATGGTTAGGTGTAATTATTTCTGTATTATTAATGATTACTTTCGGTTTTGCATTTAATGCAACTCAATCGTTTATTATCTCTACTTCTTTTGAATCTTCATTTGATATTCCTACTTGGGTTACTGGATTTATTGTTACTATGATTTTTGCAGCTGCTATTTTTGGTGGTATTAAAAGAATTACTAAATTCTCAGAAGTTATCGTACCTGTTATGGCTGTTGGGTATTTATTAATTGCTATTGTTGTTATAGCTTTAAATTTAGATAAAATTCCTGGACTTATTAATGTAATTGTAACAGAAGCGTTTAATCCTTCATCTGCTATTGGTGGTGGTATTGGTGCTGTTATTTTACAAGGTGCAAAAAGAGGTATGTTCTCAAATGAAGCTGGACTTGGTTCGGCTCCAAATGTTGCAGCAGTTGCGTATGTTGCTCACCCAGTTCAACAAGGTATTGTTCAATCGTTCTCTGTATTTATTGATACTATTATTTTATGTTCTTGTACAGCATTTATTATTCTTTTATCTGGTGTTTATGTACCAGGTCAAGAGGGTGTTCAAGGTGTATTATTAACTCAAAATGCTTTAGTTGAACATATTGGACCATTTGGTGGTTATTTTGTAACAATTGCATTATTTTTATTTGGTTTATCTTCAATGTTATATAACTACTATCTTGCAGAAAATAGTTTAAACTTCTTCTCAAAGGGAAATATCACACTATTTAATGCTTTTAGAGTTTTATGTGTGGCATTAATCGTATGGGGATCGTTCCAAGATTTAGGTTCTATTTTCTCATTTGCCGATTTATCTATGGGATTATTAGCAGTAATCAACTTAGTTGTAATTGCTATTTTATATAAACCAGTTTTAAGACTTATTAAAGGGTATGATAGACAATTAAAAGAGGGAAGAAAACCTGTTTTAAGATACAATGACTATCATGAATTTAAAATTGATAAAGATACATGGAAAGAGATTGTTGATAATATCAATGATAAAAGAGAGAAATAAGAAGTAAGTTTTCTTACTTCTTAAAAGAGTTTATATGAGAAAAAAAATTGGTATTATTACAGGTTCTGGACCTGAGGCTGGTATTGATTTATGGCAAAAGATTTTACATGAGAATAAAGCTTTATTAAAAGAGAATTTTCAAGGAGATTTAGATGCACCAAATGTGACTATTTTATCAGTTCCTGAGTTAGGTCATTCAATGGAGCTTGAAAAGAACTATGAAAAAGTTTGGAAAACATTAAAAGAAGCAGTAGAACAGATTTGTCAAAGTGTTGATTTTTTTGTTATTGCTTGTAATACTTTAAATGTTTATGAAAATAAAATAGAGCAAATAGGTTTTAAACATAAGTTTTTATCAACTTTAGATGTTGTAAAAGATTATATAAATGAAAATAATCTATCAAAAGCATGTATTATTGGTGCTTTACCAGTTCTTGAAATGAAAGAATTTTCAGTCTTTAAATCTTTATATGAAACTTTTGATATTGAAGTTCCACAAAACTTTGAAATGGTTCATCAATTAATTTATGATGTAAAAAAGTATGGGGGAGAAAGTAAAAAGGTTATTAATAATTTTGATTATATTTTAAATCAAATAGAATCAAATAATATCTTTCTTGCTTGTACTGAGTTACCATTAATTAAAACTCAATATAATCAAAAAAAATTAATAGATGTTACATCTTTATTAGCTAAAAAACTAGTTGTGAATAGCTTTCACAGCTAGTTTTTAAGAAAACTTTGTCAAACTATACTTATAGAGTTAGCTAATGAGGTGGAATATGTTTACAAAAGAAGGAATACCTTTTTTTACAGTTTTAATTCCTTTTTTAAGTATATTATTTGTGTCTTTTTTTTCAACTTCTTATTATTTAAAAGTTACTAATCAAACTTTTGAAGAAGATATAAAAGAGTTTAAACAATTATATATTTTAAAAAGTAATAATAAAACTGAAATCGATAATCTTATAAAACAAAAAATTAAAAAACATAAATCAAAACAAGAAGAGTTTAAAGACTTTATGTTTTACTTGACTGCTTCAATTGTTGGTTTTATGGCACTTTTTTCACTACTAATGAGTTCAATTATTAATGATGTTGTAAAAAAATATAAACATCAAGTTCAAAATAAAGAAGGAAAACTTCAAAAGCTAAATAAAAGTTTAGAATCAAAAGTTCAAAGAGGAATAGAAGAGGGGAAAAGAAAAGATAAGGCAATTCTTCAACAGTCAAAGCTAGCAAGAATGGGGTCTATGATAAGTATGATAGCTCATCAATGGAGACAACCTCTAACAGAGTTATCAGGGGTTTTAATGGAGCTTGAGACAGCAACAAGATTTAAAAAAGTTGATGAAAAGCATATTTTAAATTCCATACAAAGATGTGATGGCATGATTGAGTTTATGTCTAATACTATTGATGATTTTAGAAATTTTTATAGACCTGATAAGAAAAAAGAGGATTTTTATGTTTTAGATTCTTGTCAAAAAGCAATAGGTTTAATAGATGCTTCTTTAAAAGATTCTGATATTGATTTGATACTTAATGTTAAAAAAGACAAATTAATTAATGGATATCCAACAGAGTTTTCTCAAGTTATTTTAAATCTTATTACAAATGCAAGAGATGTTTTACTTGAAAAAAATATACATAAGCCCAAAATTGAACTTACTATTGAGAGTATGGGAGTTTTATGTATTGTAAAAGTTAAAGATAATGCAGGTGGAATTAAAGATGAAAATTTTGATTTGATTTTTGATCCTTATTTTAGTACAAAAGATGAAAAAAGTGGAACAGGTTTAGGACTTTATATTTCAAAACTTATTATTGAAAGAAATATGGGTGGAGAGCTTAGTGTAAAAAATGATAAAGAAGGCGCAGTTTTTAAAATAGTTTTAACAGGATGGAGCAATGGATAAAATATTATTAGAAGAGTTAAAAAATATACCGATTTTATGTGTAGAAGATGAAGATGGTATTAGACAAATTGTTGTTGAAACATTAAAGTATTATTTTGATGAAGTATATGAGGCAAGAAGTGGAGAAGAGGCCTATGAAATTTATGAAGATTATAAACCTAAAATTATACTTTCTGATATACAAATGAAAAATGGTGACGGAATACAACTTGTAAAAAAAATTAGAAGTATAGATGAAAATGTATTTATTATTATGCTTACTGCTTATACAAATGAAGAATATTTAGTTGATTTGATTAATTTAAACATAAATCATTTTATTTTAAAACCTTTAAATCTAAAAAAACTAAATGATGCTTTAGTTAAATTCTTAGATATTAAATCAAAGCCTATAACTTTATGTGACGGTTTAGTTTTAGATACTTTAAAAAGAGAATTGATATATAAGAATAAGGATATTATTTTCTTAAGAAAAAGAGAAAAAGACTTTTTACAAATACTTTTTCAAAGAAGAGATTCTATTTTAAGTTATGAAGAGATTGAGTTAGAATTATGGCAGGATAAACAGATGACTTCCCATGCTTTAAAATCATTTATTAAAGATTTAAGACATAAACTTCCTATAAATGTAATCAAAAATGTTCCTCAAGAAGGCTATACTTTAGCAAAAGTTTAGTTTGCTTTATAAAGCACACTTTTTGCATACTTTTGTTTTATATGATTCTATTATTATGCAATTTAAAAGGTTGATTTATGGAAGAAAATTACAGAATTGAAAAAGATTTTTTAGGTGAAAAAAAGATTGATGTTCACAGCTACTATGGGATACAAACATTAAGAGCAAAAGAGAATTTTGATATTACAAAAACAAGTATCTCTTTATTTCCAAATTTTATAAAATCTCTTGCAAAGGTTAAAAAAGCTTGTGCTTTAACAAACTATGAATTAGGTGATTTAAATGATAAGCAAAGAGATGCAATAATCCAAGCTTGTAATGAAATAATTGATGGAAAGTTTAATGACCAGTTTATAGTTGATCCTATTCAAGGGGGAGCAGGAACTTCAACAAATATGAATGTAAATGAAGTTATAGCAAATAGAGCTTTAGAGATTTTAGGTGAAAAAAGAAGTAATTATGATGTTATTCATCCAAACAATCATGTAAATATGAGTCAGTCTACAAATGATGTTTATCCAACTGCTATTAAAATTACACTTTATGAGTTAATTTATAAGTTAAAAGACTCTCTTAGATATTTAAGAGATAGTTTTGAAGAAAAATCAGTTGAGTTTAAAGATGTACTTAAAATGGGAAGAACACAGCTTCAAGACGCAGTTCCTATGACTTTAGGGCAAGAGTTTAAGACTTTTGCTATCATGGTTGATGAAGATATTTATAGATTAAGAGACGCCCAAGCTTTACTAAAAGAAGTAAATTTAGGTGCTACTGCTATTGGTACTGGAATAAATACAAAAAAAGAGTATAGAAGAAAGGTTATAAACAATCTAAGAGAAGTTACTGGAATAGATTATGAAAGTGCAGGGGACTTAATAGAAGCTACACAAGATACAGGAGCTTTTGTACATATCTCAGGTATTTTAAAAAGAGTTGCTATTAAAATCTCTAAAATTTGTAATGACTTAAGACTTTTAAGTAGTGGGCCTAGAGCTGGTTTAAATGAGATTAACCTTCCACCAATGCAACCAGGAAGTTCAATCATGCCAGGAAAAGTAAATCCAGTAATTCCAGAAGTTGTAAATCAAGTAGCTTTTGAAGTAATTGGAGCTGATGCTACTATTTCTATTGCTTGTGAAGGTGGACAGTTACAACTAAATGTATTTGAGCCATTAGTTGCTTATAAGCTTTTCACATCTATAAATATGATGAGAAGATCTTTTTATTCATTGGCTGAAAAATGTATAAAAGGAATTACAGCAAATGAAGATGTTTGTATGGAAAATATTCTAAACTCTGTTACTTTAGTAACTTGCTTAAATCCTATTTTAGGATATGAAAAAAGTTCAGCTTTAGCAAAAGAAGCACTAGCAACAAATAAAAGAGTATATGATATTATTTTAGAGCAAGAACTATTTACAAAAGAAGAATTAGATGAACTTCTTCACCCAAAAAATATGGTAAGTAATTATGAAGGAAATAAATAGATGAATATTACAATTATAAATACAGGTGGAACTTTTAATAAAAGATATAATCCTATAAAAGGTGAACTTGAAGTTCCAAGCGATAATATAGCATTAGATGAGATTTTAGAGTCTTGCTATAATATTAACTTTGAAGTAAAAAATGTAGTTTCAAAAGATAGTTTAGAAATAAACAATGATGATAGAGAAATTATCTCTAAAGCAATAATTGAATCTAAAAATAAAAAAATAATTATAGTTCATGGAACGGATACTATGGATTTAACTGCACAATATTTAAATGAGAAAAATATTGATAAACAAATAGTAATAACTGGTGCAATGGTTCCAATGAGTATTAAAAAAGTAGAAGCTACAATGAATTTTTCTCAAGCAATAGGATTTTTAAATGCTCCTATAAATAATGGTATTTATATTTCAATGCATGGAGTAGTAACCTCATACGAAAATATTCAAAAAGATAGAAAGTTAGGACAGTTTATTTTACAAAACTAAGCTAAATAAAAAGAAAGTCTATTTTAGACTTTCTTTATTCTATACAAGATATAGAGCTTTTAATATAATGTTTATATTTCTCTAAAGATATTTTATATAAATATGGCTCATATTCTTTATTTGTTAATGAGTTTAAACTTTCTTTTACTAAGATATTTTTATTATTATTTATAGTTATTTTATACGTTCCATTATTTAGAATAGAAAGAGTGTAAGGTAAGCTTATTTTGTAAATACTATTTCCATATTTTCCACCTAAAATTAATTCATCTTTAAAAACACCTGCATCTTTAGTTTTTATAAAATTACTAATATAATAATGAATATTAATAAATTTATTATTTATATCAAACCAAACATTTGTATTTATTTTTGTATCACTATATTTATCGTTCCCTAAGTCAACAAAACTATATGTATGATCTATATCAAACCAATGAATTAGACATCTTTGGAGTTTATATCTTAAGATATTTAATAACTGTTTTTTTTCATCTACTTTAATTTTAGCCTCTAATAAGATATCTTTATAATCTTTTTCTATAAATTGAACATTTTTTTCTTTTTGTATAATTGATGGTGCAGCAAGATTAGGGTTGCCACATCCAATAAAAATAAATACTGTAAAACTTAATAATAAAAGGTTTAAATTCTTCATTCTTCTATTAATCCTCTTGTAATATAATGTTTATTAGTTGTATATAAATCTTTTATTCTAAAAGGGTTTTTCTTTTTAAAGTATATTTCTATTTCTTTAATTGAAAACTTTACAATAGTATCTCTTTTTTTTAAGTCAAAATTTTCATCATACATCATCCAAAAAGGAAGTTCAATTACATTACAAAATAGTTTCTTATCTTTATATGTTTTTTCATTTGCATTATCTATTGCACTACCTAAATCAGTGATTAAATTAACACCTTTTTTGGAACTAGCAATACCATTTAAAGAGTTTCCTAAAAGATCATGATTTGATGTGCTAACTGCAACAGTAGCTAAGGCAATATTTAATCCCAATCCAATTATTGAGCCAATTCCAAAAGAGCTTTCTTGTTTGCCTATTTTATAATTATAAATGTAATTGATATTATTTGGGTTAAAGTTAGTAAGATACTCATCTATACTTATATTGTCTTTTTTTAATTTATTATTAAAATAAACATGTATATTTTTAAAACCTTTTTCTTTTGCTTCTCTTGCAGCATCTCTTAAAGAAAATAATAAAATATCTCTAAATCCAAATTGATTTTTGCTTTCATTAAATTCATATTTTAAAATCGTATAAGTTTTTATAGCTATGCCATCTGAATAATAATTGTATTTATATTCAGAATAGGCATCTATATTTGAATTATTTGCATAAAGTGTAGATACAAATATTAATGATATAAAATATTTAAACATTGACAATCCATATTTTAAATCTTATTACTTGGTTGAGTTTTTTTATTTGCAAAAGAAATTTTACAAGTATCAGATTCACAATCTTCTTTTTCTTTTACTGTTATACCTTTTTCACTTTGTTCTAATAAACTATCTAAAGAATCAGGTTTTATATCTTCTTTTCCATTAAATTCTTTTTCATCTGCATCAGTTAAAATCTTTTTAGCTAAATATGAAGTTCCTAAAGATATAGTGTGTGTTTGTGCTGCAACAGCTGCATTTTGTTGTGTTTTTTGATCTATCATATTTACTGCATCATTAATTTGGTCAATACCACTTTTTTGTTCTTTAGCTGCTAAATCAATATCTGAAATTAGATTTATTGTTTGTTTGATATTCATATTTAAACCTTCATATCCATCAATCATTCTATCTGAAATAGTCTTTCCTTCATTTGCTTTTATTGTTGCATTTTCTACTAAAGCTTTAATATCATTTGCAGCTTCTGCACTTCTTGCTGCTAAGTTTCTTACTTCTTGAGCTACAACTGCAAAACCTTTTCCAGCTTCACCAGCTGTTGCTGCTTCTACGGCTGCATTAAGGGATAAAATATTTGTTTGAAATGCAATTTGATCAATTATTGTAATAGCTTCATTTATTTCATTTACTTGATCATTTATCTCATCCATAGCTTTTTTTGTTTCAGTTGCTAAGTCTTGTCCTTTATTTGATGAATTAGTTACTTCTTTTGCTAAAGAAGACATTTCTGAAATTTTTCTTGTAGTTGTAGATACATTTCCTGTAATCTCTTCAAGTGCTGCTGCTGTTTCTTCAAGTGAAGCAGCAGCTTCATTTGAAGAAACATTTAATATATTTACATTTTCTAAAAGGCTTTTTGCAGAATTTTCAAGAGTAAGCCCATTTTTTTTATTTTCAATTAGCATTTGCGTAATTAATTCAGCAACTTCATTTAACGCAAGAGCAATTTTTCCATTATCTGAATAGATTTTATCTGTAAAATCAAGTCTTGAATAACTACATAAAACATCAAATAATTTATTTGTACTTCCACAAACGTTTGTATTTAAAATTTCTAACATTTCATTTAAATTTATTCTCAATGTTTCTAGATTTTTTGTTTTTACAGGGGTTTTAAATCTTTTAAATACATAACCTTTTTTAACTTCTTCAACCATATATTCAACTTCTTGTAAAAATTTAGTATCCTCCTCAATACTTGTTTTTATTTTGTTGATATTTGTATTTACAATTTTTGACATATTACCTATCTCATCATTTGAACTTTCGTCTAAAATTATTACTTCATTTGTTTCTTTATTTAAAAATTTAAAGAATTGATTTATTCCTTTTTCAAAATTATTAATAGTTTTAGAAATATAGTTTTTAAGTAAGTAGGCAATAATGATTGATAGTATTATTCCTAAAATAGAAATAATTTCTATTATTTTTAAAAGTGTAATTTCATGTTCTTCTGCTGTAAGAGCAGATTTTTGTAGCATAGCAATTACATTTTGAGTTAACTTTTGAATTTCACTATCCATTCTTTCAAGTTCTTCATGAAGAATCTTTTTTTCTTTTTTTATTCCTTCAATATCTTTATTTTCTAAATATTTAATCATCAAATTTAAATCTTTTTTAAATTTTTTTTGATCTTTTTCTAAAATTACTAATTTCTCATAAAAACTTTCATAGTTTTTAATAACATTATCATCATAAGTATGTTTAATTGCATTTTTTATAAGATCTTCTGCTTTTAGTATTTGCATTTTAGTTTGTTGTTCAGTTTTTTTTATTTTCTTTTTAAGATCTTTAAATATTTGACTATTTGTATCAGAACCTTCTAAAATAAGTTCATACGTTAAAATCTCTTCTTTTAAAATATCTTTTTCTAATTCAACAATCACTTTATTTATAGGAATTTGGTATTCAGCAATTTGTACAATTTCTTTTCCAATTTTTGATAAACCAATATAGCTTGAAATAGATATGATTAACATACATAATATTGTTATGGCAAGACTTAAAATCACTTTTGTTGAAAGTTTGAGATTATTTAGCATTATTTTCCCCTACATTTTATAATAATATAATGTTATCATAAAATTATGAAAAAATAAATACAAATAAGAAAATTATTATTGTTATATTTTAACAAATTAAAGAATAAGAGTTAGCTCTTATTCTTATTTAGGTTCTACGAAAGTTCTTCCTGCTAGTTCTTTATCAATAGTATATTGTCCATAGCCATTATCTCCAACAAGTTTGATATGATCGATAATCTCACCTACTGTTGCTTCTTCTTCAACTTGTTCTGTTACATACCATTGAAGTAAGTTATAAGTAGCATGATCTTTTTCTTTCATTGCTAGGTCTGATAAGTTATTTAAATTTCTTGTCATCTTTTGCTCATGAGCTAAAGATTTTTTAAATACATCTAATAATGATTTATATTCAACTTCAACTTCGTCAATTTTAGGAAGTTTAATTTCAACATCTTGATCTTCTAAATATTTAAAAAGTTTCATTCCATGAGCAACTTCTTCTTGATATTGGATTAAAAACCAGTTAGAAGCACCATTGAAACCTTCTTTAGAACAGTAAGCACTCATCCCTAAGTAAATATAAGCTGAATGATACTCTTTATTTAATTGTTCAATTAAAGCTTTTTGTAAACTTTTGCTAATCATTTATTACTCCTTTTTTATATAGTTGAAACATTATAACAAAAGGAATTTAAAGAAAATTTATTAATTTCAGTCATATTATGACAAAATAAAATAATAAAACAAAAAGAGAGCAAATGAAACTTAAGAATGAAAATGAGATACTATTTTTAATTCGATATGCATTACCTATTTTTACATTAGTAGTATCAATATTAATTTCAATTTTTTTATACTTTGAAACAGAAATAAATTTAAAAAAACTCAAAAAAGAAACAAAAGATCTATATATAGAAGAACAAAAACATTTAGTTAAAAGCCAAGTTGAAAATGTTTATAACTATATATTAGAAGAACAAAGATATACAGAAGATAATTTAAAAAAATCTTTAAAAAGTAGAGTTGAAGAAGCGCATAAAATAATAGTAAATATTTATAATACCTATAAAGATACTCACTCAAAAGAACAAATAAAAGAAATGATAAAAACAGCTGTTTATCCTATGAGGTTTAATAATGGAAGAGGGTACTTTTTTGTAAATGATAAAAAGGGAAATAACTTAATTCATCCTATTTTACATTTTCTTGAGGGAAAAAATCTTTTAAATACACAAGATTCAAAGGGTAAATATTTTGCTAGAAAAACACTAGAAATATTAGAAAATAATGAAGGTGGCTTTGATCAGTGGTATTGGAGAAAATTTAAAGATAGTAAAAAAGAGTATAAAAAAATTGGATATGTAAAAAATATATATGAATTGAATTGGTTAATAGGTACAGGAGAATATGTAGAAGATTTTGAAAAAGATGTTCAGCAAAAAGTCTTAGAACAGATAGATAAATTTAAGTTTTCTAAAAATGGTTATTTTGTAGTAATAAATAAAAATGGCAAATATATACAACATCCTAGAAAAAATCTATTAGGTAAAGATGCCTATGATATACTAAAAGATGCAAATGATTCAACAGTTGTTAAAAAAGCAAAAAATATAAGTTCTTTAGGAGAGGGTTTCTTAAAATTAAACTTTTCAAAACTAAATGATGAAAATTCATATTCAAAAATTAGTTATGCAAAAAAAATACCTAAATGGGATTGGATTATAAGTACTGGTTTTTATTTAGATGATATCAATAAAGTTTTAGAAAAAAAAGAAAAAGAAATGGTTGAAAATTTTAATGAAAACACTAGAAAAATTTTTATGATAGCAACTATTTTTAGTTTAGCACTTCTTTTAATTTCTTTTTATATTTCTATATTAATAGAAAAAAGGTTTAAAAAATACAAATTAGATATTGAAAAACATGTAGATGAAAACAAAAAGCAATATGAACTTCTTTCTCAACAATCAAAACTAGCTTCAATGGGTGAAATGATGGAAAATATAGCCCATCAATGGAGACAACCATTATCTTTAATAACAACAGCAGCAAGTTCAATAAATTTCCAAAAAGATATGGATATGTTAACAGATGAATCTTTAAAAGAATCAGTAGATACTATAAATAATTCAGCAAATCATTTATCTGAAACTATTGAAGATTTTAGAGGTTTTTTTAGAACAAATAAACAGGTTACTAAGTTTAGTTTATCTTCAAGTTTAGAGAAAACTTTCAAACTTTTATCTTCACATCTTGAAAAAAGAGATATAGAAGTTATAAAAAATATAAAAGATATTGAACTTTTAAATTATGAAAGAGAATTACTTCAAGTTTTACTTAATATTTTAAATAATGCTAAAGATGCTTTAGAAGAAAAAGATAATGAAAAAATCATAATTATAGATATTTTTGAAGAAGATAAATATGCAGTAATCCAAATAAGTGATAATGCTGGTGGTATTCCAGATGATATTATAAAAAAAGTGTTTGAAGCTCATTTTACAACAAAAGGTGAAATAAAAGGAACAGGTTTAGGACTTTATATGTCAAAACAAATCATTGAGCGAAATATGAATGGACTTTTAGATGTTTGTAATACTCAGTTTGACTATAAAGGTGTAGTACAAAAAGGTGCAAAATTTATAATAAAAATTCCTAAATAAAAATGTCTATTTTTATTTTAGGAACTCTTTTAAGTTTTTAAAGTATTGGATTTTATCAACTATATTTTTATGATTTGTATTTGCTATAGTTTTAACAGTCAAAAGTGAAGGTTTAAACTCTTTGATTAGATTTTTTGAATATTTATGTTTAACTGTTTTATCTTCACTAGCTAAAAATATCAAAGTAGGATAGACTATTTTTTTTACTCTATTTATTGAATTATATTGATCTTTTAAAATATATTTAATAGGGTAAAAAGGATATTTATCTCTTGCCATATTTAAAATACTATCATAAGGAGTAACTAATACTAGTTTTCTTATTTTGGAATTTGAAGCAAGGTGTGTAGCTATACCTGTGCCTAAACTTCTGCCTATGACATCAATACTTTGATGTCTTTTTGATATTTTTTCAAAAATATATTTTGCGTCTTTGTATAGGTTTTTTTCTGTAGCAATTCCACTACTACCTCCATAAGACCTATAGTTTACTAAATAAATAGTATTATTTGGAAAATTTTTTCTATAGTTTTCTATATTATTAGCAACAGTTTCACTTCTTCCTGGAAAATATAAAATTGCTTTTTTATTACCTTTATTTATTACTATTACTTTTATCTTTTCTTTATCTATATTAAAAGTCTCTTCAAAAGAGTTATGTTCTATTTTTTTAGTAGGAAAATATATAAAAGTTCTTTGGAAAAAATATAAATAAACGCCACCAAACAAATAAATAAAGACTAAAAGTAATACAACTCTTTTTAAACTGGAAATTTTTTTTATTTTATATCCTTTTATTTTTATCTAAAATAGAGGTAGTTCTTAAGCATTAAGTAAATTTATTACGCTTATAAATTTTTAATTCAAAATCTAACATTAATTTTATTTATAAATACTTAAAAGTAACATAACCATATTTTAGGTAAAATGCCCAAAAATTAAATTTAGGATATTTTATAATGGCAATTTATACATGTGGACATACAACTCCTGATTCAGATTCTATCTGTTCAGCGATTTCATTAGCATACCTTTTAAACAAAATTGGAAGAGACGCAATTCCAGCAAGACAAGGTAAGGTTTCTCCTGAAACACAATTTATTTTAGATAAGTTTGGCTTTGAAGCACCAGAACTTAAAACTGAGTTTGCTGGATGTGAATTATTTATTACTGACTATTCTGATAAAGGACAAGCTCCTGCTGATATTGATGAAGCAACTGTTGTTGGTATCGTTGATCATCATAAATTAGGTGATATTACAACTGATGCACCTTTAGAGTGTTGGATTAGACCTGTTGGTTGTACAAATACGATTGTAAAAGAGATGTATGATTATCATGGTGTAGAAATTCCTGCAAATATTGCTGGTGTTATGTTATGTGCAATTTTAAGTGATACAGTTATCTTTAAATCACCAACTTGTACTCCAAAAGATATTGAAGTTGTAAGAGAACTTGCAGAAATTGCAGGTGTTGAAGACTTTGGTGCACTTGGTATGGAAATGTTTAAAGTTAAATCAGCAGTTGATGGAACTCCTGTAAGAGATTTAATCTTAAGAGATTACAAACCATTTGATATGCATGGAAATGATGTTGGAATTGGACAATTAGAAGTTGTTGATTTAGCTATTTTTGACCCAATCAAAGATGAGTTACAAGCTGATTTAGATAAGTTAAGAGAAGAAAATGGTTTACATACAGCATGTTTACTTTTAACTGATATTATGAAAGAAGGTTCAGAAGTATTAGTTTCTTCACAAGATTCATCAATCTTTGAAAAAGCATTTGATGCAAAACTTGAAGATGGAAAAGTTTGGTTAGATGGTTGTCTTTCAAGAAAAAAACAAGTAATTCCTTTCTTACAACCTGCATTTGCATAAAAATTCAAAGAAGAACTTTTAAGTTCTTCTTTTTTTTAATGAACACTCAAATTTTTAAAAACTCAAAACTAAACTTTTTAGAGTTAAGATATATTGATAAAATAACACAATGTGAGAAAATACACTTACATGACGAACTTACTATTACAGCTATAAAAAAAGGTTCTTTAAATATTTTATTTACAAAGCAAAAAGAAATTTTAAAACCTAAAGAATTAATGATTATAAATAATTATATAGGACATGGTGCAACTTTAAATGAAGAGTCTAAACATGGTTATGTTTTATATATAAATAAAAACTATTTAGAAAAATTAAATCTTTTTTATGATAAAAACTATGAACATATTTTATATGAAGATTATTATAAAAACTTTATAGATTTATGCGAACTTATATTTGATGAAAATAATTCTTTATTATTTAAAGAAGAGAACTTTATATGCTTTTGTTTAAAAATTTTTGATAGATTTGATGATTTAAGTTTGATATTACATAATACTAATAGTAATTTAGCTTATAAAATTAAAGAATATTTAGATAATAATTACTTGGAAGAGTTAAGTTTAGAAGAATTGTCTATAGTCTTTAATCTATCAATAATTCATTTAATCAGAGTTTTTAAAGAAGTTTTTGGGATTCCTATTCACTCTTATATTTTAAATAAGAAAGTTCATAAAGCAAAAGAGTTATTACTTTTAAATATACCTGTTGTTGAGGTTGCTTTACAAAGTGGTTTTTTTGATCAAAGCCATCTAAATAGAAGTTTTAAAAGAGTTTTTCAAATAACTCCTAAACAATTTCAAAAAAATTTAAAATGTTAATTTTGTACAAGAATTAACTTTATAAATAAGTTACAATACTCTAAATCTAAAAAGGAGTTTGTTATGAATATAAATGTTTTTAATCAATATATTTCTTTTTTTTATTTCCTCTTAAATTCTTAATATTAAATAATCAATAAATCAAACCAAACTAATAATCGGAGTAATATATGAACTTTAGAAAGTATAAACAGTATCCTATTGTCCAAAATCTTCAACGAGAATGGCCAAATAAACAGATTAATCAAGCACCAATTTACTGTAGCGTTGACTTAAGAGATGGTAATCAAGCTTTAATAAACCCCTTAGGAATAGAAGATAAATTAGAGTATTTCAATACTTTAGTAAAAATGGGTTTTAAACAAATTGAAGTAAGTTATCCTAGTGCAAGCAATACAGACTTTAACTTTACTCGAAAATTAATAGAAGAGAATTTAGTACCAGATGATGTAAGTATTCAAGTATTAATTCCTGCAAAAAAAGAGTGGATTAAAAAAAGTGTTGAAGCTATGGAAGGTGTTAATAATGGAATATTTCATTTATATAATCCTACAAATGAGTTTCAAAGAAGAGTTGTTTTTAAAAAAAGTGATGAAGAAATAATACAAATGGCTGTAGATTCTATGAAATACTTAATTGAATTGACAAAAAATTTTAAAGGAAATATAACTTATCAATATTCACCTGAAAGTTTTTCTCAAACAAATTTAGAGTTTGCTTTAAAAATTTGTAATAAGGTAATTGATATTGTAAATCCAACATTAAAGAATAAAATGATCATTAATCTTCCAAATACTTTAGAAGATTGTATGCCCAATATTTATGCAGATAGAATTGAATGGATGAGTAAAAATTTAAAAAATAGACAGGCTTTAATATTAAGTGTACATCCCCATAATGATAGAGGAACTTCTGTTGCTTCAGCTGAATTAGCAGTATTAGCAGGAGCTCAAAAAGTTGAAGGAACACTTTTTGGGAATGGAGAAAGAGCAGGTAATTTAGATTTGATAAATTTTGCTTTTAATATTTATTCTCAAGGAATTGATCCTAAAATTAATCTATCTATAGTTGATAAAGTAAAAAAAATGTATGAAGAAAAAACACAGTTAAAAGTGAATCCTAGACATCCTTTTGTTGGAGATATGATTTTTACTGCTTTTAGTGGAGGACATCAAGATGCAATAAAAAAAGGAATAGATTTTTATCGACAAAATAAATCTAAAGAATGGAAAGTACCTTATCTTTTAATTGATCCAAAAGATATAAAAAGAGGATATGAAGATGTAATAAGAGTTAATTCTCAATCAGGAAAAGGAGGAGTTTCTTTTATAATAAGTGAGTTTTTTGGAGATAATTTAAATAACAAACAGTTAAAAGAGTTTGGACTTATGGTTAAAGAATTTAGTGATAAGAATCAAAAAGAACTAGTTAAAAAAGAAATTATTGATTTATATAAACAGTATAAAATGAAGTAAATTTAAGTATTTAGTAATTATGAGATTAAGTAAAAACTAGATAAAATCCAATTTTAAAAAATTAGGTGAATTAGATAATTCATGGGAAATAGGTGTAATTCCTATACTGCCCCCGCAGCGGTAATATGTATATGAAATTCATATAAAAGTTTTAAACCACTGTCATTTATGATGGGAAGGGAAACTTTACTTTAAAAAAGTTCATTAAGTCCGAAGACCGACCTAATTAATTAAAATGCAAATATCAGGCGGGGTGACCTGAAAGTAGGCATATTTTTATTACTTCTTTTAGACAATTTATTGTTTATAACCCTAAATGATTCTTGTATTAATAAAAATATTAATAGGAAGTTTCATGCAAAAACTAAAAGTTTTTTTTGTTTTTTTCTTCTTTGTTTTTAGTGTTTTATCTCTAAAGGCAAAAGAAAAAACTATTTTTTCTATTGTTTCAGATAGATCTGTTTCAAGTTTAAATCAAGGTGCAATACACTATTTGAAAAACTCAAATGATAAGATTGCTATAAGAACTGAATCACAAGTTTTAAATATGAGCCAGGCTCAATTACAAAGCTTAGTAAATAATGCTGACATTGTTTTGTATACAGCTATTTTTGGAGATTTGGTTGAGAGGCTTTTGTCTTTAACTTATCAAAAAGAACAAATTGTTACAGCTTTACAAGGTGATAGAAGGTTATTAGCTTTAAATCAAGATATTTCAAATGCCAATTATAAGCGTTTACCTTCAAATCTTTTATCAAAAAAAGAGTTTAAAGACTCATATAAAAATGCTATAAAGCAAAAACAAGAAGAGTTTAAATCTTATGCTTGGTATTTACAAGCAAGAGCGTATTGGGATAATAGAGGAGTTCAAAATAGTTTAAATTTATTTAAATTTTTGTCTTTAAATACAAATGATAGCTCAAAATGGCCTGAATTTAAAGAGTTAAAACAAATAAGGTATTTTTTAAATGCTGATAATTCAAAAACTATTAATTCTCTAAAAGAGTTAAAAAGTAGTATAGATTTTTCAAAAGATATACTTTTTATTTTAGATAATGATAAAGCTACTAGTACTTCTTGGCAAATACATAAAAAACTAAAACATAGTTCAAATTTACAGACAGTTTCTATTTTAAGTTCATGGGGAAAAGCAAGTAAAAAAGCAGTAGAAAGTATAAAAGAAATTATAAAAAATTTAGATAAAAATAAAAGTTTTTCTATTATATCTTTACATGATTTTGTAATTGGAGCTGGTGAAGGAAGAAGTGAAGTTCTTAAAAGTTTTGAAAGTTTAAATGTACCTATTTTAAAAGCTATAAAAGTCTTAGATAGCTCTTCTTTATCTTATGAATTATCTTCACAAGGTTTAGATAAAAATTCAGTTCACTATAGAGTTTCTATGCCAGAACTTCAAGGAATAGGACAAAGTCATGTTGTTGCCATAAATGATTTAACAAAAGTTGATACTTTAACAGGAGCAAATACTTTTGAATTAAAATTACTTGATAAACAAATTAAAAATTTAGTTAATAAATCAAAAAAATGGATGCTTTTAAATAAAAAAAATAACAAAGATAAGAAAATAGCAATTGTTTATTATAATCATCCTCCAGGACGACATAATATTGGTGCAGATAATTTAAATGTACCTACAACACTTTTTGAGATGTTAAAAAGTCTAAAACAAGCAGGTTACGAAGTAGGGGAATTACCAGCTACTCATGAGGCTTTACTTGATTTACTTCAACAAAAAGGTGTAAATCTTCCAAATGATAGACAAGCTTTAGAACAACAAAGTAAAAATGTAGAAAAACTAAGTGCAAAAGAGTATAAAGAATACTTTGAAACTCTTCCAAAAGATATTCAAGGAGAGATGACAAAAGGCCCTTTGGAAGCTTTACATATAAAAATTGAACAGTTTATAAAAGAAGAATCAAAAGATTTAAATAGTTTAAAAAAACAAAAAGTATATAGCTCTTTAAATGACTATATGACTAAGACTATGGATAATTTACATCATGCTTTAGATGGTGTTAGAAGTAAAAGTAGACAAAGAGCTATAAATCTTTTGGAACAGTTAAAAGTAGAGTATAAAACTATTTTAGAAAATGCAAAAGAGAATAAAAGCTATAGTTTAAAAAATGCAAATGATTTAAAAAATGCCATTATAAATCTACAAATAGAAGGTATAAAAGGTTGGGGTGAACTTCCTGGTGTTGTAATGACTTGGAACAATGAACTGTTAATCCCTTCTGTTAAATTTGGAAATATTATATTAGCTCCACAGCCTCCAAGAGGATGGGAATTAAATGAAGAGTTACTTCATGCAAATTTATCTTTTCCTCCAACACATCAATACTTAGCTTTTTATTACTATTTAAAAAATAATTTCAAAGCTGATGCTATTGTTCATGTTGGAAGACATTCAACTTATGAGTTCTTACCTAGAAAAAGTGTAGGTTTAAGTGCAAGTGATTATCCCTCACTTATTATTGAAGATATCCCAAGTATTTATCCATATATTGTTGATGGTGTTGGTGAGGGAATACAAGCAAAAAGAAGAGGTCAAGCTATTATGATTGATCACTTAACTCCTCCTTTGGCAACTACTAAATTATATGATGATTTATTAAATTTGAGATTATTGATTGAAAGTGCTGAGGCTGCTGTTGATGATAATATTAGAAAAAATGCAATTGTAAAATTAAAAGAGTCAATTGATAAAATGAATCTAAAAGATGAAATTATTGCTAGTATGGACGAAGAGTTAAAAGTAAGAGGTATTGGTTTTGATGAGGTTGATGATGAGTTTTTACTTCATGAAGTAGGGCATTATTTAACTCATTTACAAGAAGAGTTTATGCCCTTAGGTCTTCACACATTTGGGAAAAACTGGAATGATAAAGCTATAAAAACAATGCTTGAATCAATGAGTAAAGACAATGAAATTTCATTAGAAACTAAAGAAAATTTAATAGCTTCACCAAAAGCTGAAATGGAATCTTTTCTAAATGCTTTAAATGGAGGTTTTGTAACAGCTGGAAAAGGAAATGATCCTATTAGAACAAATGAAGCTTTACCTACAGGAAGAAATTTTTATGCAATTGATGGGGGATTAATCCCTTCAAGTGTAGGTTATGAAGTAGGGGTAAAACTGGCTTTAAAAGCAAAACAAAAGAAAAAAGAGTTTCTAAAAAAAGAAGCAGTAATTTTATGGGCTTCTGATACAGTAAGAGATGAAGGAGCTATGATAGCCTTTGGTTTAGAGCTTTTAGGAGTTGAGCCTATTTGGAATAGTAGAGGTATTGTAAAAGGTTTACAAAGATTACCCCTAGATACTAAAAGACAAAAAAGATATGATATTTTATTTACAGGTTCAGGGCTTTTTAGAGATTTATATGGAACTCAATTGGCACTTTTACATAAAGCAGTTCTTATGGCTTTAGATGCTTCTTATGATACTATCTTGAAGAAATATCCTGCTTTAACTTTAAGTCTTGATAGTGCTTTAAAGCCTTTAGGAGATTTAAGAAAAGGTGGAAATGAGAGCTTAGAAGTAAATGCTGTTGCTGCAAATTTTGTAAATGAATTAAGAGAACTTTTAAAGCAAACTCCAAATGCTAATTATGAAACTTTAGGAAAACAAGCTATTCAAAGAGTTTTTGCTACAGCTCCAGGAGCTTATGGTGCAGGTATAAATAGATTAGTTGAGAGATCAAGTTCGTGGGAAGATAGAAAAGAGTTAGCAAAAGTATTTATTAAAAGAATGTCTTATTCTTATGGAATACAAGATGAACCACAAGTAGCAACAAAAAGTTTTATAAGACAACTAAAAGAGGTTGAAAGTACTTATCTTGGAAGAGCAAGTAACCTTTATGGATTAATTGACAATAATGACACTTTTGATTATTTAGGTGGATTAAATTTAGCTATTGAGTCTCTTACAAATAAACAACCAAAGTCTTATGTGGTTAATCATTCAAACTCTAATGATTTAAAAATTGATGGTTTACAAACGGCACTTTTAAGTGAATTAAGAGGAAGGTTTTTTAATCCTCAATGGATAAAACCACTTATGAAAGAGGGATATTCTGGTGCTAGAACTATGGGAAGTGAGTTTATAGAGTATTTATGGGGATGGCAAGTAACTAATCCAGAGATTATTAAAGATGGTGTTTGGGAAGAAGTAAAAGCTGTTTATATTGATGATAAATTAGATTTAGGTTTAGATGAATTTTTATCTTCAAATCATCAAGTTCATGTTCAAACAAATATTTTAGCTGTGATGTTAGTAGCAATTCAAAAAGACTTTTGGAAAGCAAATGAAAAAACAAAGAAAGAACTATCTCAAAGATTTGCACAAAATATTATAAAAAATGGAATTCCAGGAAGTGGACATACTCATTCAAATCATCCTATTTATGAGTTTGTAAAACAAAACATTTCAAAAGAGCAGGCTTTAAAACTTGCACAAAAAGTTGAAGCTTCAAAACTTCAAAAACAAGAAATTCAAAAAGATGATTATAAATCAGTAAAAGAGATTGAATTAAAAGAACAAAAGCAAGAAATAAAAGAAAATAAAAAGCAAAAAGAAGAAAGCAAAAATCCAAATGAAAGTTATATAAACTACTTGATAATAGCTGTTTTAGTAGTTTTATTTGCAGGTTTATTTAACTCACTTGTTTTAAATAGAAAAAAAGGAATATAAATGTTTTCATCTATATCATTAGGTTTAATGCACCAAATAACAAGTATTCTTTTAGAACCTGTATCTTGGGCACTTTTATTTTTTGTGGCTTTTGCAGTTTATGAAGTGGGAATTACTTTAGGGGAACGATTAAGTGAAATAAATAAACTTAAAAATAATAGTGATATTTCTTATGTTTTAGCTCATGCAAAAAAAAGAATTGAAAGAGCAGATTTTATCACAAGAATCTCTCCAATGTTAGGACTTATGGGAACATTAATTCCCTTAGGTCCTGGGCTTGCTGCACTTGGGGATGGGGATGTTAAAATACTTAGTACAGCTATGCTTGTGGCTTTTGATACAACTGTTTTAGGTTTACTTGCTGGAATGATTGGTTTTGTAATAGCAAGACTAAGAAGAAGATGGTATGATAATGCTTTAACTTTTATGGAAAAACAAAATGAGAAGTAGATTTTCAAGTGAGCATTTTTCAAAAGAAGATGATGAACCTTTAGGGCCTTTGGCAAACTTAGTTGATATTATTTTAGTTTTTGCTTGTGGTTTAATAGCAGCGCTTGTAGCTATAAATCCAAATTTACAAGATCATTTTAATGTAGAGCAAAAACAAGAAATAAAACAAGGCAAAGAGTTAGCTAATATTCCAAAAGATTTAAAAAACAATCAAAACTCAAGTAAGGGTTATGAGTCCTTAGGACAAGTTTATAAAGACCCTAAAACAGGAAAGTTAATCTTAATTAGTGAATAAAGAGTAAATTTTGGCAGAACTTTTAAAAAATGTATATACTAATAAGTACATACAAAATTTAGCAAAAGAGATTGAAGTTTTTTATAAAGATTTTGATAAACAGGCTTTTGAAACTTCTATTTTTAATCAAACTTGGAAAAACTTAGAATTAAAACAGAGAATGAGACATATAGCTATTTCTTTAAATAAGCATTTGCCTTTCTCTTATGAAAAAAAATTAGAGGTTTTAAAACAAACATCACGTAGTTTTACTGGTTTTGAAGCTATGTTTTTTCAAGACTTTGTGGAAGTTTTTGGCTTAGAGGATTTGGAAAACTCTTTGATGGCTTTAGAAATTTTTACAATTGATAGTAGTAGTGAATTTGCTATAAGAGCATTTATTTTAAAATATGAAGAAGAAACTTTAAAGCAAATGAGACTTTGGGCAAAGAGTGAAAATGAACATTTAAGAAGATTATCAAGTGAGGGATGTCGTCCAAGGCTTCCTTGGGGAGTGTCTCTTCCTCGATTTAAAAATGATCCTTCAAAAGTTTTGGAAATAATTGAACTTCTTAAAAATGATGAGAGCAAATATGTTCAAAAAAGTGTTGCTAATAATTTAAATGACATATCAAAAGATAATCCAAATATAGTAATAGAATTTGTTTCTAAAAATCTTGGTAAAAATAAAAATCTTGATTGGATATGTAAGCATGCAAGTAGAACACTACTTAAAAAAGGTGATATTAAAATATTAAAACTTTTTGGATATGAAGTAGCTTCTCATATAAACATAATAGATTTTAATTATGATTCTTGTGTAAAAAAAGAAGGTATATTTAATTTTTCTTTTAATCTTGAAAGTACTGATAAGTTAGGAAATATAAGAGTAGAATATGCTATTTATTATAAAAAAGCTAATGGTAATTATTCTAAAAAAGTATTTATGATAAGTCAAAATGAACAAAAAACAAAAACTAAAAGCTTTGTTAAAAAGCAAAGTTTTAAAGACTTAACTACAAGAAAACACTATTTGGGAGAGCATTTTATCTCTATTATTTTAAATGGTGAAGAAAAAATAAAAAGGAGTTTTATTTTAAATGACACCAGCAATTAATTTACTTAAAAAAAATAAATGTGAATTTAAAATACATAAGTATGACCATGATCCTGCTTGTGAAAACTATGGGCAAGAAGCAGCCCAAAAATTAAATCTTGATGAAAACCAAGTTTTTAAGACACTTTTAGTTGAATTATCACCAAAAGAGTTAGTAGTTGCAGTTCTTCCTGTTTCAAAGCAGCTAAATTTAAAAGAAGTAGCAAATGCTTTTAAAACTAAAAAAGCTGTGATGGCAAATAAGCAAGAAGCTCAAAAAGTAACAGGATATTTACTTGGAGGAATATCTCCTTTAGGGCAGAAAAAAAGATTAAAAACTGTTATTGATGAAAGTGCAAAAAGCTATCAAACTATCTTTGTAAGTGGTGGTAAGAGAGGTTTAGATATTGAAGTAAACCCTAAAGATTTAATCAAGCTTTTAAATGCACATTTTTTTAAGGTTACATCCTAGTAACAAATATATTATTTTTTTATAAAAAACCCAAGCTTTTAATCATTTCTTAACTTATAAAGAGTAAGATATTATAAAATAACTTAATAAGAAAAGGAAAAATTGATGGCTAATTCGGATATGCAAGCAATTTGTTCACAACTTTTAACACCTGATGATTTAGCAGTTAGCGATGAGCTTTTTGAAGAGGTTTTAAAAGAAGGGATTGTTTCTAAAATTTTAGATGGAAAAGATACAAAATATATAAAAATCTTTTCTACAAAAAAACTATTTTTATCTCATATAACTCCTTTATTGCATAATATTGGCTTTGAAATTATTGATGAAGTTACATATAATGTTTCACATAATAATAAAGAGATTTATATTTCAAGATTTAACTTGAATGTTCCTGATATTTCAAAATTAGAAGAAGCCAAAGATAACTTAGAATATGTTATTGCTAGTAGTTTAAAAGATTCAAATATTAAGCATTCTAAGGCATTTTGTTTAGTATATAAGCAAAATTTATCAATAAAAAAAATAAAACTTTTAAGAGCCTTTATAGAGTATATAGATCAAGCAGTACTTACTATAAATTCTGCAACTATTTTAAACACACTTACAAAGCATGATAGATTAGCTTGTATGTTTGTTAAGTATTTTATAACGAAATTTGATCCAAATTTAAAAGATAGAAAAAAAGAATTAACTTTAATTGAAGAAAAAATAAAAGATGAAATTAAAGCAATTCCTCAAATTATTGATGACAAAGTTTTAAATATTACATTCTTATTTTTAAAATCACTTTTAAGAACAAATTATTTTTTAGATAAAGAGACTATTTCTTTTAAAATTGATACAAGAACTTTTGGTAAAGACTTAAGAGGTTTACAACCAAATTTTGAAAACTTTATCTATCATCAAGATTTTTATGGGGTTCACTTAAGAATGTCAAAGGTATCAAGAGGTGGTCTTAGATGGTCAGATAGACATGATGATTATAGACAAGAGATTAAATCTTTAATGATTACGCAAGAAGGTAAAAACTCTATTATTATACCTGATGGTTCAAAAGGTGGTTTTGTAATCAATAAAAATACTGCTGATATTACAAAAGAGTTTTTTACTTATGTTTATTCTGAGTTTATTAATGCAAACCTTGATTTAGTTGATAATATGGTAGATGGAGAAGTTGTTAAAAATAATGATATAGTTGCTTATGATGGTGATGATCCATATTTTGTAGTTGCTGCTGATAAGGGAACTGCTGCAATGAGTGATGTGGCAAATAATATAGCAATAAGTAGAAACTATTGGTTAGGTGATGCTTTTGCTAGTGGTGGTAGTAATGGATATGGACATAAAGATTTAGGAATTACAGCACGTGGTTCTATCATGTCTACTAAGAGGTTTTTTATTGAAGAAGGTATTGATATTTACAAAGATGAAGTTTCAGTTGTAGGAATTGGTTCTATGAGTGGAGATGTTTTTGGAAATGGAATGATTGAATCTGAAAAATTTAAACTTCTTGCTGCTATTTCTCACAGTGATATATTTATTGATCCAAATCCTGACTTAAAGGTATCTTTTAAAGAGAGAAAAAGACTTTTTGAGTCAAAAAATGGTGGTTGGAAAAACTATGATACAAAACTTATTTCTAAAGGTGGAGGAGTATTCAAAAGAAGTGATAAAGAAATAAATCTTTCATCTGAAATAAAAAAACTATTAGGAACTACTAAAAAAGTAATTTCAGGAGAGGAATTATGTCGTAGGTTATTAACACTTGAAGTAGATATGTTATTTAATGGTGGAGTTGGAACTTATGTAAAAGCAAGTGATGAAAATAATTTAGATTTAGGTGATAAACAAAATGAAGCAGTAAGAGTTGATGCAAATGAAATTAAAGCAAAAATAGTATGTGAAGGTGGAAATCTAGGATTTACTCAAAGAGCAAGAATAGAGTATGCTTTAACTGGTGGAAGAATTCATCAAGATGCAATTGATAATGCAGCAGGAGTTAATACATCAGATCATGAAGTAAATTTAAAAATTTTACTTAATAGTATAAAAGCACAAGGAGTTTTAACACAAAAGCAAGTTCAAGAAACACTTTATTCTTTAACAGATCAAGTTGTAGATATGGTTTTACAAAATAACTATGATCAAGCTTTTGTAATTTCAATAGATGAACATTTTTCAAGAAAATATTTAAATGATTTTATAAAAACTATAGAGGTATTAGAAAATAATGTTGAAGCATTTAATAGAAGAGATTTCTATATTCCTAAAAATGAAAATATTAGTGAAATAGTAGATATACATGGTTCAATTGTAAGACCAGTGTTAGGTTCTTTATTATCTTACAGTAAAATTTTTGTTAAAAAAATATTATTAGAATCAAATTTAATTGATGAACAATTTGCTCAACAATATTTATACAGATATTTCCCTAAATCTTTTGTTGGTGCTTATGAACATGATATTTCTACTCATCCACTAAAAAGAGAAATAATAGCTACAATGATGGCAGATATTATTATAAATTCTCAAGGGTGTACTTTTGTAAGTGATTTTGAAAAGTTAGGTATTGATAAGTTTTTATTAAAAATCAAATCTTATCTAATAATAAAACAGCTATTTGGGGCTAGAGTAATTAGACAAAAAATCTATAATCAAGATTATGTAATGAGTGTAGAAAAACAGTATAAGCTTATAAATAAACTAGAGTATACTTTATATGCAAGTACAAGATGGATGTTAAAGTACCTAAATAAAAATCAGTTAGATTCTTCACATATTTTAGATCATAAAGAAGAACTATTTAGGCTATTATCTGAAGTTCATAACCAAAAAATAGAAGTTTTAATTCAAAATGATGCTGATTTTAATCAGTTTTTCTCAGTAATTGATTATTTAAGATTTGCTATTGCTGCTATCATGATTAAAGAAGATACTCATCATACATTTAAAGATGTAATTATTTTATTCTATTCATTAATTCATGAGTTTAATATTTTAGAAATTGTAATTGCTTTAAATAGGGTAAAAATAACAAATAAAAGTGATATGACATTAAGAAATCAAGTCTTACAGTTTATAGATTTTATTGTTGTTCATTATACAAAAAGAGTTTTAGAGTTTAAAAGAGTAAATGAAGAACCTGATACTGCTTTTGCTAATTTTGTTACAAATGAAAAAGATATTTTTTATAAAGTAAGAGCTCATTTGGATACTTTTATGGCAAAAGAAACAAAGGATATAAAAGATATAGCTATTACTGTTAATCAATTAATGGTTTCATTAATATAATATTAACTTATAATTAACATTTGTTTGTTAAAATAAAATTAGTTATACTTATATGAAGTAAATGAAAGGATTTAATTATGGAAAAAAAAGATTTCGATGATGAATTAAGTATGGATAAGATAGATGACTACAATGGCAATGAGTCTGAAGAAAAAAGAAATACAGTAAGAAATGTAATAATTATTTTATTAATAGTTGGAGCAGTTTTTGCGTATTTTAAAAGCACGTCTATACCAGATGATTATGTAGGCACAAGTGAAAATCCAGGAATAAACACAAGTAAAAAATAAGGTAAATATGACACAGTTTTATGATTTTTTTAAATATCATCAAGAAACAAAACATTCTTATTATTCTGTTAGGGCTTTCCCTAACAGGCTTGATTGGAATAATCAACCAAGTACATTTAAAAACTATCCAAAAGAATATGAACGTATTGATATAAATACAAATTTAGATAATCACAATTTTTTATATTTAACAGCAGGTATAAACGCTAAAAAAGTATATCCAGGTGTTGAATACTTTTTAAGAATTAACCCAAGTGCTGGAGCTCTTTATCCAAATGAAATTTATTTTCAAGCTAGAAATGAAGAAGGTTTTGAAGATGGTATTTATCATTTTGAAGTAAGCTCTTCAAGTGCAACTTTACTTTATAAATTAAATAAAGAAGAGGGGATAGAAGCAAACCTAAATTTGGATAAAAGTTATAATGGTTTTATATTTTTTATATCTTCAATTTATTTTAGATCTTCATGGAAATATAAAAATAGAGCTTTTAGGTATTGTTTATTAGATGCTGGACATATTTTAGGTTCTCTTGAAGCTTCATCATATCTTTATAATAAAAGTTTTTCTATTCTTTATGATTTTGATAGGAATAAAATAAATAAACTTTTTAATTTTGATAATAAAGAGTTTTTTACTTCAATTGTTTTGTGTGGGAAGGTTTTTGATGAATTAAAAAAACCTTTGTCTTTGAATCTTCCTAGGGTAGATGGTCATAAAACAAATGAAAATAATAGTGATGATATTTTTGAAAAAAATGAATTAATTGAAAATGCCTATAAACTCTCATCTAAAATAAATAATAAAATAGTACAATTAGGAAAACCAAACTTTATTTATAATAAAGAGCTTTTTAAAGAGACTATTTTTAAAAGAAGATCTATACGAGAATTCTCAAATAAGTCTATTTCAAAAGCTCAGTATGAATCTATAATAAATATATTAAATCAAATAATCAGCTCTGATTGTGATGAGAAAATTGATATTTTTTATGTAATAAATAGGGTAGAAAATATGCCTATTGGTTTATATAAAAATAAAAAACTTATAAAGCAAGGTGATTTTAAATCAAAAGCTGGATATCTATGTCTTGAACAAGATTTAGGAAAAAGTAGTGCAATTACTTTTTACTTAACTTCAAAAGATAAAAACTATCAAGCTTTATATCAAAAAGCAGGTATTCTTGGTCATAGGTTATATCTTGCTTGTAATTACTTAAAGATATCTTGTAGTGGGATAGGTGCTTATTATGATGATGAAGTTTGTGAGTTTATAGATGAAAACTGTATGGTTTTATATTCATTAGCTATTGGTAATTAAGGAAAAAAAAGAATGGATAAAATTAGAATACTTTTAATTGAAGATGAGAAAATGATAGCTGAAAATCTTAAATCAGTTATTGAAAATTTTGGATATGAAGTAGTTGATATTGTTGATACAGCAGAAGAGGCTTTGGAAGTTGCTTTTGATACAAATATAGATGTTGTTGTTTCTGATATTGAAATTAGAGGTTTAACAGATGGAATTGAAGTTTCAAAAATATTACAAAATACATATAATTTACCAATTATTTTTACAACAGCTTATAATGATGAAGAAAAAATCAAAAGAGCTTCTGATGTTGTAAATATGGTAGGATATTTAGTAAAACCAATAAGAATTGATGAATTAGATACTATGATTAAAATCGCTATTTCAAAATATCAAATCTTAGAAAAAAGAAAAATGAAAAACATAAATGATGTATACAAATATGATTTTGAGAATAAAAAGATATATGAAGGTGATGAAGAGATTGTCCTTACTAGAAATGAAAGTATTTTATTATCATTACTTATTAATTCAATGGGTGGAATCTTAGAGTATGAAGCTGTAAATACTGCTATTTGGAAAGATAAAAAAGGTTCTGATGTAGCAAGAAGACAGTTAATTCATAGACTAAAATCAAAATTAGAAAAAATAGATATTGCTTCTGAAAAGGGAGTTGGAATTTATATAAAAGCATAAGATTTTATATCTTATGCTTTTTTTTTAAGCTTCGTTAGTATTCATCATCCAAATAGAGAAGATGTCAAGATAATTCCAAAAAGATTTTTTTAACTCTTCTGGCATATCATGTTGTGCTAAAACCATTGCATAAGATTCAAGCCATACTCTTCTAGCTTCTGGATTGATTTTAAAAGGTGCATGTCTTGCTGCCATCATAGGCTGTCCTCTTTTTTGATTAAAATATTGTGGCCCACCACAGATTTGAATAAAGAAGTCTGCTGAGTGTTCTTTTGCTTTAGCAAAACCTTCATCTGTTGGTGGGAAAAGTCCTTTGATATTACTTTGTCTTAGTAAATCATAATGATCTGATACAAGTTTTCTCATACCTTCTTCACCAAGATACTCTAATACAGCATGACTTGGTTTCTCTACAGGAGGTCTAGTACCTACTTGTGCTGGTGTTATATTAAATTCCATTTTTGTAACCTTTGAAAAATTAAAATTGTTTATATTTATGCTTTATAGCGAAGTAATAATACTATGCAAAAGTAAAATACTCACTTAAAAGTATTAAAGCACTAAAAAGATTATTATGTTAAAATATAACAATAAAAAAATAGGCCAACAATGTCAATAGATACAAAAAATATAGTTGAATGTTATGGGTGTGGACTTTTTGTAGAAAAAAGAAAGAAAACCTGGGATAAAAAAATCAAATGTCCTAGATGTTCAAGCAAACTTTCAATTGAAAATAATCATAGTTTAGATTCACTATTTTATGCTATATCTGCACTTTTACTTTTTGTACTTTTAAATATCTATCCACTTATAAGTTTGGATATAAATAATTCACATCTAAAATCAACATTATATGATACTATTTTGACTTTATTTGAGCAAAATCTTTTTTTTGTTGCTTTAATAGTCTTTTTTACTATTTTTTTAGCTCCGGTTTTAAATTCGATTATAATAATATTTTCATTTATTCAAATTCATACAAATATTAAATTATTTACAAATACTTTATTGCATGATAGTTTAAACTTTTTTAAGCATTGGGGGTTTATTGAAGTTTTTATTATAAGTGTGATTGTAACTTATATTAAATTAGTAGGAATGGCAGATAGTACAAGGTTTGATTTAGGTTTTTATGTAATGCTTTTATATTTATTTTGTTTATATATGTCAAATATAAAGTTTGATGGAAGGGAAGTTTTTGAAGAATAAGTGTTTAATTTCATGTAAAAACTGCCATAAAGTTTTCGAAAAGCCAAATTATGATAATTTTGTATGTGATAGATGTGGTCATATTGTAAGAAAAAGAATATATCACTCTTTACAAATATCACTAGCCTTAGTTATAAGTGCTATACTTTTATATATTCCAGCTATGGTTTATCCAATGATGGAAATTACTAAATTTGGGGTAACAACACAAAGCACTATTTTAGAAGGTGTTATTAGTTTTTTAGAATATGAAAACTATTTTATAGCAGCAGTTGTTTTTATCGCTAGTGTAGTTATTCCTGTTATTAAACTTATTGGTTTATTGCTGATTTTTTCTACTTTAAAAGTACGTGTAAAAATGAGTAATAAAACAAAACTTTTCATATTTAAGTTTATTGAGATTATAGGAAAATGGTCAATGATTGATATTTATGTTGTTGCTATTATGGCATCAATAGTTCAAATGGATCAACTTTTTAATATCAAAGGAGGAATTGCTGCAACCTCTTTTGCTTTAGTAGTGGTAATTACAATGATAGCTGCATATAGATTTGATACAAGGATAATTTGGGATGAGTAGTCAAAATGAAAAGAATATAGTTTATAAACCAAAAGAAGAAAAAAGTAAAAGAGCTGTTTCTTTTATTTGGATTTTACCTTTAATTATTTTAGGTATTTTATCATGGATTGCCTATGAGTCTTATATGAAAAAAGGTACAAACATTGAAGTTGTTTTTAAAAGTGCAGAAGGACTTAAAGAAAATGTAACACCCTTAGAATATAAAGGACTTCAACTTGGTAAAGTAACCAATATTAAACTTCATGAAGATTTAAAAAGTGTAAAGGTAAATATTCTTGTAAAAAATGAAGTTGCTAAATATGTAGCAAGTGAAAGCTCAAGATTTTACATAAAAAGACCAACTATTTCTCTTACTAAAGTTTCTGGTTTAAGTACATTGATTAGTGGTTTTAAAATAGAAATATCGCCTAAATTTAGAACAAAAGAAGAGTTTGAAAAAGGAAAAGAGAAATTTATTTTTGAAGGACTTGATAGTAGGCCAGATGATGAACTATCTGCTGATGGGTATTATATAACTTTGTTAGTCAATGATAAAGAAAACTTGGAAGTTGGAACACCTATTTTTTATAATCAGTATCAAATAGGAGAGGTTGTATCAAAAGAGTTTAAAGCTGAAAAGGCATTTTTAAATGCTTATATTTATGATAAGTTTAATTATCTAGTAAATACAAGCTCTAAATTTGTAATGAATAGTGCTTTAAAAGTAAACTATGGGCCTAGTGGATTAAATGTACAATTAGGCTCACTTTATTCTGCGATAGTTGGTGGTATTACTATTGTAACACCACAAAAAGATGCTAAAAAAATAAAAAGAGATGATGTTCATTTACTTTATACAAGTAAAGATGACTTTAAAGAGAAAAAATACTTTCATATAAAATTCGCAAATGCAAGTGGAATAGGTGAAAATACACCTATAATTTATAAGGGTATAACAGTTGGAAAAATAGTTGAATTAAGACTTACAAGTGAAGATATTTCAACAAAAGCATTTATTTATGATGAGTATAAATACTTACTTACTTCAAATACAGACTTTTTTATAAAAAGACCAAAAGTAAGTATAGATGGAATAGAAGATCTTGGAAATATAGTAAAAGGAGATTATGTTTCTTTAGATTATAAAAAAGGAGATTTTCAAGACCTTTTTATAGCTAAAGATTATCAGGAAATAAAAGAGAGTTTAGATAATAAAATCATAACCTTATATGCGAAAGATTTAAATTCTATTACAAAGAAATCAAAACTATATTTTAAAAATATTCCTATTGGAAAAGTTGTAGATTATGATTTTACAAATAATTTTAAAAAAGTAAAAATAAAAGTAGCACTTGATAAAAGATATGAAAATATAGTAAATGATCATACCTTATTTTATGATATGAGTTCAAAACTTTTAGATATTAAAGCTTTAGATTTAGATATAAATTATAGTGGATTTGAGCCACTAATAAATGGTGCTATTGGTATATTAAGTGAAAAAAGAACTCAAAAACTTTCAAAAGATAGCTTTAAACTTTATGAAAATTATAAAGATGTAAGGGATTTAAAAAGGGTTTATAATAAGGGAAGTTTATATACAGCCTATTTTGATAATAGTTTTTTAGTAGAAAAGTCAATGGCTGTAGTTTATCAAAATAGAGAAATAGGTTTTGTAAAGTCAATAGATTTTGATGAAAATCAGTCAAAAGCAAAACTTTTTATTTATAAGAAGTTTAAAAAGTATATAAACAACACAAGCGCTTTTTATAAAAAATCAAAGCTTGATTTTAAAGCAAGTTTAAATGGTGTAAATCTAAATATTGATAATTTCACTTCTTTTTTAGAAGGTTCAATTCATTTAGAAAGTAATACAGATACAAAATATACAAAAAGAAAAATATTCAGCTCTTATGATGAGTTGAAAAATAGTTCAAATAGTATAAGCATTATTTTTGATGATGTTGAGGGTTTACATGAGGAGTTTTCAAAACTTATTTTTAAAGGTGTAAAGATAGGAAAAGTAACTAATATATTTTTAAATAAACAACAAAAAGCAGTAGTTAAAGCACAGATTTTTAAAGACTATGAAAAATTTGCTAAAAAAGGAACTATTTTTTATCTAAAAAAACCAGTTATATCTTTACAGCAAGTATCAGATGTAGGTTCAGCTTTAATGGCTGTAAATATAGGTGTAGAAACCTCAAAAGCTAAAAATATATTTGAAAATTCATTTGCTGGTTTTGATAAACTACCACCTATAGATAAAACACATAAAGGAATTACTTTTAAAGTAAATTCTATTCATGCTTCAAAAGCTGGTCTTAATGCACCTATTTATTATAAATTTGTGCAAATAGGAAAAATACATAAAAAAGAGCTCTCATCTGATGGTTCAAAAGTTATATTACATTGTCAAATTGATAATAGATATACAAGTTTAGTTAGAAAAAATTCTAAGTTTTATGATATAAGTGGTTTTAACGTTAAGTTTTCTATTTTTTCTGGTTCAAAAGTAGAATCAAATACTTTTACAAGTATTTTAAAAGGTGGATTAGTTCTTGTAACACCAGAAGATTATACCCAAAAAGCTAGTTCTAAAGATGAATTTAATCTAATAGAAGAACTACCAGATGGTTGGGATAAAATCACTCCTAATATAAAATAAAAAAAGAAGAGCTACATCTCTTCTTTTGCTTTTTTAACAATACTCTCTATCATATTTGTAAATACAAAATAATGAAGAGGTACAAGTGCATACCAATACAATCTTCCAAAAACACCTTTTGGATAGAAGTAGGCTGACTGTATAAGTTTTTCATCATCTATTTTGAACTCTAACCAAGCAGTTCCTGGTAATTTCATTTGTGCAAAAAGTAATAGTCTTTTATTTTCTTGTACATCAACAACCTTCCAAAAGTCTAAACTATCACCAACTCTTAAGTTATCTTGGTCTCTTCTTCCTCTTTTTAAACCAACTCCACCAATCATTTTATCAATAACACCTCTAATTTTCCAAAGAAAATCATAATCAAACCATCCCTTTTTACCACCAATAGAAATAAAAGACTTATAAATATTCTCTTTAGAAACTTCTTTATAATGAACTATTTTTCTATCAACAAATATAGCATCTGCTAAATCTTTTGTATGGTCTTTATCCCAAGCCTTTCCAAACCTATCACTCCATCTACTGATTACTTGATTTTTTTCAATCTCTTCTACAGCTTTTTTTACAGCATTTAAATATGAAATTGGTTTTATATGTGGGAAATATTTTTTTGCATTGTCATTTTGTATTATAACTTCTGATTTTAAGCCCTCAATTAAAGCTTTAGCAACACCAAATCTAACAGGAGTAAATAGATTTAGCCAATAAGATGACAAGGTAATAGATAAGAAAGGAAGAGGAATAATATATCTTTTTAAATTTAAAGCTTCTGCTGTTTTCAACATCATCTCTTTATAAGTTAACTGTTCAGCTCCCACATCAATAACAAGATTTTTTTCTTCTTTTAAATAAATTGATTCATATAAGTAACTCAATACATCAGAAATAGCAATTGGTTGGGCTTTTGTATCTACCCATTTTGGAGTTGTCATAACTGGAAGTTTTTCTGTTAAGTTTCTAATGATTTCAAAGCTTGTACTTCCTGAACCAATAATAACACCAGCTCTCACCCAAATAGTTTGAACTTTTGGATTTGAACTTAAAACCTGTCCTGTTTCAAGTCGGCTAAGAAGATGTTCACTTGTGTTTTCATTTTCAACTCCAAGCCCACCTAAATAAATAATTCTTTTTACCCCACAAGAAGCTGCAATATCAACAAAGTTTTGGGCTGAAATTTTGTCAAGGTTTTTATAATCTTTTCTGTTTAGTGAATGAATCATATAAAATGCAGTATGAACTCCCTCAAGGGCTTTTTTTAAAGCTTCTTTATCAAAAGTATCACCTTCTACTATTTCTATTTTTTTTGGGTCTTTTAAGGTAACTGATTGTTTATTTCTAACAAAAAGACGTAAATTTATGTTTTCATCTGCTAGTAGTTTATGTTTTAATCTTCTACCTATATATCCTGTTGAGCCTGTTAATAATACTTTCATTATATATCCTTTTAACAGTTTTAATTATTTTAACATTATTTTTTGTATTTTGATAGAGTTGTTATGTATGAATAAGAGGATTTAATCCTCTTATTTTATATAGTTTTCTTTTTTATCTTCTGTATCTAACTCTTGACCAATTTCTTGGTATCTTTTGAAGTAGTATTTTACAAATGAGTTGATTTTTTTGTTTACTGGCATGAAGTATTTTTCTTCTTTTACTGCGTATTGATTTAAGAACTGTGTTGCGTCTTTTTTATCAAGGTAGTGTTTTGCTAAATCAGTGTAAGTTTGAATATACCACTTTTTAAGTGCTTCGTGTTTTTCATCACTCATATTAACGATTAGGTTTTTCTCATCCCAATCTAAAATGCCACTATCAAAAAGTCCAGCTAAATGAATAAGCCCTTCACAATAGTATGGTTGAACTTCATCTACTTCCATCCATCCCATAAGTCCAACAGCTCTTTTTACTGTGTCAATAAGTACTTGTCTTTCAAGCTCTTTTTCATCATCTTGTTCATCTAAGAAAAATGAAACTAATCCACCTGTTGTAGCTTTGAACTCTTCTATATTTTTGAAGTTTCCTGTTTTATTCATAGCTGATTCTGTTTCATCATCACACCATAAAATATGACCAAACTCATGCCCAATAGTAGTGATATCGTAAACTTGATGCCATTTTGAAGTTTCATTGAAAAGGAAAGTTCTATCTTCTGTAAGTAACTCTTGTCCAAAAGTCTCTTTTGAGATTTTTAAAAATGGCTTTGCACGACTGCTTTGAAGTATTTCATCACTAAAGGCAAAGATTTTTTTACCTTCTTCTTTTGAAACTATCTCATCATTTGGTACAACTTGGGCTGAAAATAGTCCATTGAACTCAGCTCCAAAAAACACAGCAGGTCTTCCTATATAAAGTTGAACTTTATCAAGTGATTTTAGTGAGAAGTCATAGATGTTTTTGTACTCTTGCGTTTGCTCAATTCTATCAAATACTTTTGCAAAAGCTGATTTGATTTTTGTTACTCTGTGGTCATTTTGTGCAAACTGTGGGTTTGAAAGTCTTATATCCCACTCAAGAGCTACTGCTTTTCTAAAGTGATCTTCATAGTACTCTAAAGGGTGTCCTATTTGAATTGGTGCTTTTACTTTCATCCAAGCTCTATCTACATCTGCCCATTTTGCTACTAGTTTATGCTCTTTGTCCTCACTAAAGGCTTTGATTAGTGATTGGATATATAAAATATAGTTCCATTTCTCACCATATACATCATCTTCAAGCTCAATTAGTTTTTCTTCAAAATCTTCAAGTTCATCTATTACAGCTGTTGTTTGCTCTTTGAAAGCTTTGATATATGCCTGTGATTTGTAATCCTCTTTTTGTTTTACAAGTGCTGAGTATGATCTATCTGCTATCATATCGTTGTGACCTAAGTCATAAAGATGATTATTCTCTAAGTATTCATATACTTTTGACTCATCACCATCAAATTTAGCTAATAACTCTTTATTTATACCATTTATAATATGTGCAGTCCAGGCACTTTGCCATGAAGACATTTTTAGACCTACATTGTAAACACCTTGGAAAATCTCTTGGTAAAAAGGAGTTAGTAAGTTGTTATTTTTGATGTAATCAACTGTATTTTTATGCTTTTCATGCCAAAAGTCTCTTACAAAGCAGTATGCTTTTTCTTGAAGTTCTATAATCTCTTCTTCACTTTTTTCGTACTTTTTAAGTACTTGAACAAGTGAATCATCTCTTAAACTTACAAGTCTAGTAACAAGTGCAAATCTTAAATCATCTTTCATATCTAAGTTTAAGTTTTTAGCAAACTCATCTATGATAGTTAGTTTTTCATAATCTTTATTTTCTAAGTGTGATATTAGTTTATTTATATTTGATTTTTGAGCATCTAAGTACTCATATACTTCATTTAAATCTTCTAAAAATTTGTTTTTATCCAAAATTTTATCCTTTAGTTTATCTATTTTGTAAGTCTATCTATTTATATCTTTTTTTTATATAATAAATTAAAATTTATTTTTTAAAAAGTAAGATATAGCAAGTATACCTAATATCACTAAAGGTGTAATAACTTTGTCAACTGAATCCCCAACAGCAAAATGTGAATATGAAGCAGCAATAAAATCAAAAGTAAAACCTGCATAAGCCCACTGTTTTATTGTAGAAAAATTTCTAGGTAAAAGTAAAGCAATAGCTCCTAAGATTTTGAATACTCCAAGCATAGGGAAAAAGTATAGTGGGTATTGTAAGGTTTTATTTACTTCAAAAACAGCATTTGTTTGAAGTATATCTACTATTCCACCATAAAAACCAACAAGTAAAGCAATAAACAAAGTTGTCGCATAATAAATACTTTTTTTATTTATAATATTTCCTAACATCTTGAGTCCTTTTTATAATTAATAAATAATTATATTTTAATTTTGTTTAACAAATGTAAAGTTGAAAAAGTATATAAAATTAGCACTTGATTGATAAAAGTGCTAAAATTTATCTAAACTTTAGCTTTCTTTTATAAAGTTTTGTTAAAATTATCAAAATAAAATTTAAAAATTATAGGAGAAATTAGAATGGCAAAACATCAATTTCAGACAGAAGTAGGACAACTATTACATTTAATGACACACTCTTTATACTCAAATAAAGAGATTTTTATAAGAGAGTTAGTTTCAAATGCAAGTGATGCAATTGATAAGTTAAACTATTTAAAATTAACTGATGATAAGTTAAAAGAACAATATGCAGATTGGTCAGGTGAGATTAATATCTCTTTTGATGAAGCTGATAAGTCTTTAACTATTATTGATAATGGTATTGGTATGAATGAAGAAGATTTAATCGCTTCTATTGGTACTATCGCAAAATCAGGAACAAAATCATTTGTTGAAGCCCTAACAGGTGATGCTAAAAAAGACTCAAACTTAATCGGACAGTTTGGTGTTGGTTTCTATTCTGTATTTATGGTAGCTTCAAAAGTAGACGTTATCTCTAAAAAAGCTGGTGAAGAAACTGCTTATAAGTGGTCTTCTGATGGTACTGGTGAGTTTGATTTATCACCTTGTACAAAAGAGTCTTCAGGAACTGTAATTTACATCAAACTTAAAGATGAAGAAGCAGAAGAATTCGCAAGTAAAGCAAGAATTGAAAATATTATTGGTAAATACTCAAACCACATTGCTTACCCAATTTTCTTAAATTACAGTGAAGAAGTAGAAGAAAAGTTAAGCGAAGAAGATAAAAAAGCTGGAAAAGAAGCTAAAAAAACAGTTGAAAAAAGACATGAGAAAATCAACGAAGCAACAGCTTTATGGATGCAACCAAAATCAAAAGTAAAAGAAGAAGAGTACAACGACTTCTATAAATCAATCTCTCATGATTCTCAAGATCCATTAGTTACTATTCATACAAAAGCAGAGGGTGTAAATGAGTACACTACACTTTTCTATATCCCTAAAACTGCACCTATGGATATGTACAGAGCTGATTATCAACCAGGTGTTAAGCTTTATGTTAAAAGAGTATTTATTACTGATGATGAAAAAGAGTTATTACCAACTTACTTAAGATTTGTTAGAGGTATTATCGATAGTGAAGATTTACCATTAAATGTATCAAGAGAAATCTTACAAGAAAACAGAATTTTAGCAAACATCAAACAATCATCTGTTAAAAAGATTTTATCTGAAATCAAAAAACTTTCTAAAGATGAAGAAAAGTATGCTGAATTTATTGAACAATACAACAGACCACTTAAAGAGGGTGCTTATCAAGACTTCACAAATAAAGATAAAATCTTAGAGTTAATTAGATTTAAATCTACAAAAGCAGAAGCTGGAAAAATGACTTCATTAGAAGCTTATAAAGAAGCTGCTGATAGTGAACAAAAAGCTATTTTCTATATCGTAGGTGAAAATGAAAAAGTTCTTAGAAACTCACCACTTTTAGAAGCATACAAGAAAAATGACATCGAAGTTTTAATCTTAGATGACAAAGAAATCGATGAAATCGTAACTCCAATGTATGGTGCATACAAAGAGTGGGAATTCAAAGACATCACAGCTTGTGAAGCTCCAAAAGTAGAGCAATCAGAAGAAGAGAAAAAAGAAGTTGAAGAGAAGTTTGAAGACATCACTAAAAAAATCAAAGATATTTTAGGTGAGTCAGTTTCAGATGTAAGAGTTACAAACAGACTAAGTGAGTCACCATCTTGTGTAGTAAAAGACGCAGGTGATGCTCAAATGGCACAAATGGCTCAAATGATGAGAGCAATGGGACAAGAAATGCCAGAAACAGCACCAATCCTAGAAATCAACCCAGACCACGAAATCGTAACAAAATTAAACGGTTTAGCAGATGATAAAATGGTAGAAGATGTATCATGGGTACTATTAGACCAAGCAAAATTAAGTGAAGGTATGGAAATCACAGACGCAGTAGCGTTTGCACAAAGACTATCAAGAATCACAGCAAAAGCTTTATAATAGAGCTATTTGCATAAACCTTCGGCGTTAAAATTAGATTTTGACTCAATCACCTACTATGTGTAGGCTCAATCGTCAAAATCTAATTTCGTCTTGAATCTTCATACAACTAGCTCTATTAAGCAAATCACTAAAGTATTTTAACCTCACATATAGCTATAAAATAATAAAATGTGTTCAAAAATTCACGGGATAATTTTATGCACAACTCTTTTCTTAAATCTATAATTTTAACTTTTATATTTGTATCTTCTCTTTTCGCTTCAAATGAAGAAGTAAATCAAAAACTATTTGAACTCAAAACTTCACAAGAGTATGCTCAAAAAATAAATGATGAAAAAATCACTCTTATAATGGGTCAGATAATTCAAAAAGAAAATGAGATAAAAGAGTTAGAAAATAAATTAGATGAATTAAGAAAAGATAAAGACTCTTTAGAAAATTATAAAAATATAATTGATAGACAAGATAAAAGAATAGAAGATGTTCATTCGAACTTAAATTATTGGGGGATTGGATTTTCATTAATTGCTATTCTTACAGGTTTAGTGGTTTTTTTAGTAAATAGAAGTTACGCAAACAGTGCAAAAAAAGAAGCTAAGTTAGCAGCAGAAAAAGAACTAAAAAAATGGATAGATGAAAAAGCTGATAATGAGTTTAAATCAAAAGTTGATGGTTATTTAAGGCAGATTGATGATAGGGCTAAAAAACTATTTGAAAGAAATGAAGGACTAACTCAAAAATTAGAAGATAAAATAAAGTTATTAGATGAAAAAGAGTATACAGAAGATGAAAAGAAAGAATTAGAAGAAGAAGCACAAGAAATAAAGTCATCTAAAAATCAGAAGGATTACACTTTTGAAGACAAATATAAATTGTTTGTTTCAAAATTTGTTAAAGAAAACTATCAAGAAGCTTTAGATGATTTAAATATTTTGGAGAAAGAAAGTTTAAATGACAATAGTTTATCAAAAGTTCTATGGTCTAAAGCAATTACGTTAGGTCGATTAGAAAAAAATCAAGAAGCCCTAGAAGTATATGATGAAGTAGTAAAAAGATTTGAAGATTCAAAAGATAATAGTATTTTAGAAAAAGTTGCAAGTGCTTTAGTAAATAAGGGTGCAACACTTGGACAATTAGATAGAAGTGAAGAAGCCCTAGAAGTATATGATGAAGTAGTAAAAAGATTTGAAGATTCAAAAGATAATAGTATTTTAGAAAAAGTTGCAAGTGCTTTAGTAAATAAGGGTGTAAGACTTGGACAATTAGATAGAAGTGAAGAAGCCCTAGAAGTATATGATGAAGTAGTAAAAAGATTTGAAGATTCAAAAGATAATAGTATTTTAGAAAAAGTTGCAAGTGCTTTAGTAAATAAGGGTGTAAGACTTGGACAATTAGATAGAAGTGAAGAAGCCCTAGAAGTATATGATGAAGTAGTAAAAAGATTTGAAGATTCAAAAGATAATAGTATTTTAGAAAAAGTTGCAAAAGCTTTATATAATAAGGGTGCAACACTTGGACAATTAGATAGAAGTGAAGAAGAGATAGAAGTATATGATGAAGTAGTAAAAAGATTTGAAGATTCAAAAGATAATAGTATTTTAGAACAAGTTGCAAAAGCTTTATATAATAAGGGTGCAACACTTGGACAATTAGATAGAAGTGAAGAAGCCCTAGAAGTATATGATGAAGTAGTAAAAAGATTTGAAGATTCAAAAGATAATAGTATTTTAGAACAAGTTGCAAAAGCTTTATATAATAAGGGTGCAACACTTGGACAATTAGATAGAAGTGAAGAAGCCCTAGAAGTATATGATGAAGTAGTAAAAAGATTTGAAGATTCAAAAGATAATAGTATTTTAGAACAAGTTGCAAGTGCTTTAATAAATAAAATAGAAACAAATTTGATACTAAATAAAGCAAATTCACAGGAAGATTTAAATTTATATTTTCAGCTTGTAAAAGATGATAAAAATGAGCTTATTCAATACAAAATGTTAACTATTTTAGAAAAAGCAAAAGATTCAGAGCTTGATAATGAAATAGAAGAGTGGAAAGAAGATTTTAAAGATATTTCTATTGAAAATTGGTCTTTTTCTGAAGTAAAAGATTGGGCTAACTCTTTTGAAAAAGAAGAAGTAAAAGAAAGATTATTAAGATACATAGATATTTTTGAAAATCATAATAAGAAATAAGATAAGTTGAGTGTGTTTAATTTTCTATGATATAATTATGTATCTAAAAAGGATTAAAAAGTGACAAAACAATATATTATTAACTACTTATCAGAACATAAAAGTGAATTCTCAAAAAAGTTTGGTATTACTAAACTTGGTTTATTTGGTTCTTATGCTAAAGGTAATGCTACAGTTAATAGTGACATTGATATTCTTATTGAACTTGAAAACAATTTTTCAGATATTCATGAAAAAAAGACTTTATTCAAAGAGACATGGGAAAACTACTTTAATACTAAAGTTGATGTTGCTAGGGAAAAGTACTTAAGACCTTTAGTAAAACAAGAGATTTTAAAAGAAATTGAGTATGTCTAATTTTCTATTATATAATTACATATCTAAAAAGGCATATTATGGAAAAAGAGTTATTAGATAAAATCAAAATAGAAAAACAAAAACTTTTAAAAGATGGGTTTAAAATTGTAGGAGTGTTTGGCTCTTATGCTAAAAATACACAGACAAAAGATAGTGATTTAGATTTACTTTATGATATTGAACCTACTTTTGTTGAAAAATACTCAGGTTTTGAAGCCTTTTCAAAGCTTTCACAAATTAAAGAAGATTTACAAAAGTCACTCAATCTAAAAGTTGATATTGCTACTATTGACAACAATAGCCGTACATTTAAAAAATATGCTTTAAAAGATATTTTATATGTCTAATTCTTTTGAAAAGCTACATTTTATTTTAGAAAAAATAGAAGATATTAAGAAATATTAAAGTTTTTAGTAGAAAGCTGACATTAATGAACATAGCTAAAGTAAATAAATCTCAAATATTAAAAACAGTAGAAACCTCAAATTTTATTGAGGGCTATAAAAAAACATCAATGAAAACTAAAGTTAAAGCAAGAGTTTTAATGAAAAAACACAATATTAAAGTATCTACTTTAAAATAACTACTTTAAAACCCCTTTAATAAATTTCTGATATAATGATTAGTAATACTATTTGGTATTATACATAGTTATATGTAATATTAAAGGTAATGATATGGAAACTGAATTTCTTATTGTTTTTACTCTTGTTATACTGATTTCTTCTTTTATTCATGGAAGTATTGGTTTTGGGTTTGGGCTTATTTCTACGCCTGTTGTTGCACTTTTTACTGATATTCAAACAACTATTACTTATATTATTGTTCCTACTATGATTGTTAACTTGGTTAGTATTTTAAGTGAAGGGAAGTTTTTTGAGGCTTTGAAGAAGTTTTGGTTTATTATACTTCTTATGGTGATTGGCTCTTGTGTTGGAACTTATATACTTGTTTATTTTAATTCTGAGTATTTTAAGTTGCTCTTGGCTTTTATCATTTTTGCTTATTTGATTCAATCAGCTATAAAAGTTAGAGCTACTTTTATCTCTTCTTATCCAAAATCATCTACTTATGGTTTAGGACTTATAGGTGGTGTTGTATCAGGTCTTACAAATGTTGTGGCCCCTTTGACTATCATGTACACTTTAGAGCTTAAATATTCTAAAAAAGATACGATTCAGCTATCAAACTTATGCTTTTTATTTACAAAAGTAGGGCAGATAGCAACTTTTGTATATTTTGGAGCATTTAGTAGTACAGCTGTTGAAATATCATTTGCTAGTATGTTTTTAGTTGCTATTGGTTTATACTTTGGTATAAAAATAAAGAAAAAAATCGATGCGAAGTTTTATGCTAAGATTTTAAAAGCTTTACTATTTATTATAGCTGTTGGTTTAGTTGTTCAAACAATAGCTGTTTAAATACAAAAGATTATAGGGATTTTTATGGACTCAAATTTATTAAAAGCATTTATTACTGTTAAAAATGAAAAAAGCATATCTGGTGCAGCTAAAAAGTTAGGCTATACTCAGTCAAACATAACTTCAAGAATCAAACAGCTTGAAAAAAACTTGAGCTATAGCCTATTTCATAGAACTAACAGAGGCGTTGTACTTACAAATGAGGGTGAGAAACTATACCCTTTTGCTGTTGATATTGTAAAAAAAGTAGAAGAAGCAACCTCTCAAATGAGAAATATAAATCATCAAGAAGTTCTAAAGATGGGAACAACCCAATCAAATGCAACCATAAGACTTATTCCTATAATAGAGCAGTTAAATAAAGACTTCCAAGATATGAAAATAGAGTTTAACATAGATAGTAGTCTAAATTTAGTAGAGCAACTTTTAGATTATCAAATTGATATAGCTTTTATAAATGGAAATCCAAATCATAAGGATTTAGAAATTCTAAATATCTTTAAAGATGAGATATATTTTGTAGAACCCAAAGATAAAGAAGCTAAGAATAATCTTTTAGTTTATAGAGATACTTGTGCTTATTGTCTTCATCTACAAGATTATGCAAAGCAAAATAGTGATTTGGAGTATAAAACATTAGCTTTACAAAATTATGAGCTGATGCTAGGACTTACAAAAGCGGGATATGGTGTAACACTGCTTTCAAAAAGTATCATAGATAAGTTTGGTTATACAGATAAACTAAAGCTCACAAGAATACAAAGTGATTTTGATGCGCATTTAGTTTGTAGAAAAGATTATCGTCCTATGATAGAAAATTATTTAAGAACAAAACTTTGATAATTTTATACCATATAAATTAGTTTATTTTCAGAATCTTTAGATAAAGTTTTATCATTCAAAATGAAAGGAACTTAATATGAATAACTTTAAAAATTTAACTAATATAAATAAGTATAAACAAGTATTTCAAAACAATGAACTAAAAAAAGAGCTTTTTTTAAAGGCTTTACTATTAAATGCAAATGAAGCAGTAAATAAACTAAAGAAATTAAAAGAGAGCTCAGAATTTAAAGAAGAATTAGAAGATTGGGAAGGTATGATGGAGGTCTATTTTGAGCCATCAGATAACTCAATCACTATTGTTGATAATGGTATTGGTATGAATCAAGAAGAGTTAAACTCTTTTGTTGAAGAACAAGCTTCAAAAAAAATAGAAAGCTCTATAGAAAATAAAGAAATATCTTTAAAAGAAGTAGGATTGTATTTTCTGTTTTTAATCGCAAAAAGTGTGAATATAATTTCAAAAAAAGTAGCAGAGGAAACAGCTTATAAGTTTAATACAAAAGATTTAACTACTTATACCTTAGCTCCTTGTATTAATGATGAGGGTTCAGGAACAGTTATTTATATCAAACTAAAAGATGAATTTGCTAAAGAGTTTACTACAAAAGAGAATATCATAGCATATATAAATGAGTTTAAAGATGAGTTGAATAATGACTTATTTATTAGTTATTTTGAAAACTTTGAAGAGAAAATAGAAAAATTAAATTAAGGAAAAGAATGTCTATAGTTATAAGAGACGCCATAGCAAGTGATGCACAAACAATACTAGATTTTATTATTGAACTTGCTGTTTATGAAAAAGCGGAACATGAAGTAAAAACAAATGTAGAGCAAACAAGGGAAGCTATTTTTGGAGATAACTCTACAGTTAAAGCATTGATTTGTGAAGAAAATGGTGTTGCTATTGGTTATGCAGTATATTTTTACAACTACTCAACTTGGCTTGGTAAAAATGGTATTTATTTAGAAGACTTATATATTACTGATTCAAAAAGAGGAAATGGTGCAGGAAAAAAGATGTTAAAACATCTTGCAAAAATGGCACTTGATGAAAACTGTGGAAGATTTGAATGGTCTTGTTTAGACTGGAATACTCCATCAAGAGAGTTTTATGAAAGCCTTGGTGCAAAAAGTCAAGATGAGTGGATAGGATATAGACTTGAAGGTGAAACTTTAGAGAGTTTTGCTAAAAGTTAATAATAAATCAAGTATATTTTTGATAAAAATAATTATTAAATTTTAAAGGATGAAATTGAATCACGAAAATTTTGAATATTTATATGGTCAGTTTAATCAGAAAATGCAAGATAAAGAATTTGATGAAGCTTTACTTTTAGTACCTGAACTTTTAGAGTTAGCCCAAGGTACGCCAATTGATATATTTTATACACTTATGGGTAAAGCCTCAGCTCTTACAAATTTAAATGAAGATCAAGAAGTTATTGATACTTATGATGAAATAATAGAAAAGTTTAAAGATACTAAAGATGATACAATTTTTAGATATCTTGCATATAGTTACTATAATAAAGCATTAATATATGCAAAAATGAAAGCTTTTGATAAAGAGCTTGAGTGTTATAATAATTTACTTGAAAAATTTATTGAAGATACTTCTTCTCAACTTGAGATTGTTTTAGTAAAAGCCTATTTAAATAAAGCTGTTTGTACAAATCAGTTGAAACAAAGAGAAAAATCTATTGCTACATATAAAGAGTTACTATCAAATTTTAAAGACTCTTTAAATCCAGAAGTTATTGAGAACTTAGCTCATGCTTCATTTAATATTGCACTTTTACATGCAAAAGAAAATGAAAACGAAGAGGCTATAAAAGCTTATGATTATTTAATAGAGAACTTTAGTTCTTATGAAAATGAAAATATAAGAGAGTTGGTTGCTAAAGCTTATGTCAATAAAGCTGGAAGATATAGAGAAATAAATAAGCTTTCAAAAGCCCTAAAACTTTATGATGAGGTTGTTATAAAATATGAAAAACAGCAGGGTATAATTCAAAAGCAAGTAGCTTTGGCTTTATACAATAAATCAATTATTTTAAGTCAATTAAGTAATGAAAATGAACTTTTGGAAGTTTGTGAAACAATAATCAGAAAGTTTTCAAATAGTAAAGATGAAATGATTATGAATATAGTAGCTTCTGCTGAGGTGGTAAAAGATAAAGAAAGATTTAATCACTCTTTTTAAATAAAAGTAGTTTCTACTTTTATTTATTTTCTAGTTGATTTAAAGATTCTATAATAGCTTTTGATAAATCATCAGTTATTATTTCTTGCCATTTATTTATTTGTGTTTTTTTGTTTTCTTCGCAAATTTTTGTCATTGTATTATTGAAAAATTTATTATCATTTATTTCATGAACAAAGTGTTCTATTTCAATTTTTTCTGTTTTTACATCATCTAAATTATCATTTGCAAACTTTTGTAGTGCGTCCATAGCTGCTTGTTTTTTTAGTTCATCTTCAAAAATTTCATAAATATTCTCTAAAGAAGATAAATCTTTTAAAAGTTCATAGATAGAACCCAATGCATATTGAAGTTCTATATTATAATCTATATTTTCATTTTGTGTAAGAGAACATAGTTTTCCTAAAGAAACTTGATAATAAATCTCATACTTTGCTAAATTTTCAATTACTTTGTTTTTTTCAAAATATTTTTCAATGTTCATTTTATTCCGTTTTTATTTTGATTTTATCAAAAAATTTAAAAAATTAGATTAATATTTTTTTATAAGAAATAGATAATAGCGTTAGTTTATTAGTTATAAATACTAATTATAAAAATTATTCATAAATATTAACTATTTAGTTAAACCTAATTATAGGCTCTTTATATATAAAAAAGACGTTATTATAAAATATTTTATAATAATTTTTATCAGAACTAAAAGCTTTTTATTTTATAATGTATAAAATTTATACATAAGGGAAACAAATGTTTAAGAAGATGACAATTAAAGCAAAAGTTATAGGGCTTATTGTAATTTCATTAAGTTTACTAGCTGTGGTTTTAGCTGGATTTTCTGTTAGTAAGGTAAAAGAGGGAATTATTGCTCAAAATTACTCTATGCTTACCTCTGCAAGAGATTCAAAAGCAAACCAAATTACAAGTTTTTTTAAAGAAAGAGTAGGAGATATAGAAGTTTTATCAAAAAGTACTGATGTTTTACTTCTTCTTGATAGTTTGTCTAAAACTCTTAATGAAATAGGATTTGACAAAAAAGCTTCACTTGATATAAATAATCAACAATTTAAAAATGTAACTGATAAGTATGAAGAGTATTTTCAATATTACATGAAAGAATATGGTTATTACGATATCTTTTTAATTTCTGCTGATACAGGTCATGTAATTTATTCTGCAGCTAAAGAATCAGATTATGGTGCAAACCTAAGACATGGTTCACTTAAAAATAGTGGTTTAGGACAAGTATATTTTGATACTTTAAAAAATAAAAAACCAACATTTGAAGATATGGAACCTTATGCACCAAGTAATGATGCACCTGCTATGTTCTTAGGAAATCCAATATATGAAAATGGTGATATTAAAGCTATTTTAGTTTTTCAAATTAGTGATAGAGCTATAAATAAAATCATGCATTTTAGAGAAGGGTATGGAGAGAGTCAAGAAGATTATTTAGTTGGAACTGACTTATTAATGAGAAGTGATAGTTACTTAAATCCAACAGATTATAGTTTAAATGCATCATTTTCAAAAGAAAATAAAGTAAATACACAAGCAGTAAAAAATGCTTTAGATGGAAAATCAAATACTGAAATAATCACAGATTATAATGGTAATTTAGTTTTATCTGCATACACTTCTTTAAAAATTGGAGAAGATATAAAATGGGCAATACTTTCTGAAATAGATGAAGCAGAAGTTTTAAAAGCTCCAAATGCAATTAGAAATTTAATATTAATTATTTCTTTAGTTTTACTTTTAATCTCAATTGCAGGTGCTGTAATTGTAATTAATAATATTGTTGTAAAAAGATTACTTAAATTTCAAAATGGCTTAGTAGGTTTCTTTGATTATGTAAATAGAAAGTCTTCTGATGTAAAAGAACTTGAAACAGATAGTTTTGATGAAATAGGTCTTATGGCTCAAGTTGTAAATGAAAATATTAAAAAAGCTAAACAAGGTATTGAAGAAGACAGAGCTATTATAGATGAAACAATTTCTGTATTAAATGAGTTTGAAAAAGGGGATTTAACTCAAAGAATAACTACATCAGTAAATAATCCAGCTCTAAATGAATTAAGAGATGTACTTAATAAAATGGGGGATAATTTAGAAAGTAATATTGATAATATTCTTAATATTTTAGAAAAATTCTCAAATTATAACTATTTAGAAAAAGTTGATACTTCAGGAATAAAAGAACATTTAGAAAAGTTAGCTAATGGAGTAAATTCTTTAGGTGATTCTATTACAAATATGTTAGTTGATAATAAGAAAAATGGATTAATTATTGACACATCATCTGATAATTTATTATCAAATGTAGATATTTTAAATCAAGCATCAAATGAAGCAGCAGCTTCATTAGAAGAAACAGCAGCTGCATTAGAAGAGATTACAGGAAATGTATCTTCAACAACTCAAAAAATTTCTGAAATGTCAGTTCTAGCAAATGAAGTAACAAATTCTGCTAGTGAAGGTGAAAAACTAGCTTCAAAAACTACTTTAGCAATGGATGAAATAAATGATCAAGTAAGCTCAATAAATGAAGCAATTACTGTAATTGATCAAATAGCATTCCAAACAAATATTTTATCACTTAATGCTGCTGTAGAAGCTGCAACAGCAGGTGAAGCAGGTAAAGGTTTTGCCGTAGTTGCACAAGAAGTAAGAAACTTAGCAGCAAGAAGTGCTGAGGCTGCAAAAGAAATCAAAGAGTTAGTTGAAAGTGCAAATATTAAAGCAAATGAAGGTAAAAACATAGCTGGAGAAATGATTAAAGGTTATGAAGGTTTAAATTCAAATATTGATAAAACAATTGAACTTATTTCAGATGTTTCAAGTGCTTCAAAAGAGCAAGAAGCTGGAATTGTACAAATTAACGATGCTATTAACTCTTTAGATCAACAAACACAAAAAAATGCCACAGTTGCAGGTGAGACTAAAAATATCGCTTTAAATACTTCATCATTAGCTAAAGATATAGTTTCAAAAGCAGATGAAAAAGAGTTTGTAGGAAAAGATAGTATTGATATTTCAAAAGATATTCAATCAATTGCTAGTAGTTCTAGCTCTAGTATAAGAAAAGATAAGATAAATAAAGCTACTACACCTACTGCTAATACTCCTAAAAAAGAGTCCAAACAATTTAATGATACTTCATCTGATGATGAGTGGGAAAGTTTTTAATTAAAATTAAGAGATTCACTTAAGTGAATCTCTTAAACTCTTGAATTTCTTAATTAAATATGATAAAGTACAATTCTTAACATTAAATTAAGGTATACAAATGGGAATCATAAAAAACTTTTTTAAAAGTTTTATAAACTTATCTCGTCCACGTTTTACATTTACAGACAATAAACTTATTTTTAAAATAAATTCTGATATTTTTTATAGATATGAAATAGATAATTATGACACTAAAACTAGGCATGATTCTTATGTCTTAGATGCGTATACTTTAAATACAAAAGATTTGTTTTTAGAACATATTCATTTAGATAATGATGTATCATGGGAAGGTTTACCAAGTTCGATTTATTTAAGTTTTTTAAAAGAACAATTAAAAATAAAAGATATAAAACAATTGGAAAAAAAAGAGTTTGATGGTTTTGATTTCATTACATACGAAGTAGATAATCATTTTATTTTAAATTTTATTTATATTTATGAAGTAAATAAAGATACTTTTATTTTGGATATAAAGTCTGAATTATATGAAAACTTACTTAAAAATTTTGATAAAGAATATGAGTATAGGTTTGAAAAAAATAGTAATGATGTTTTGAGTTTAGATTTAAGTATAGTAAAGCAAAATGCTATTTATGGATATTTTAAACTAGATAACTAAAAGAAGAAATACTTCTTTTAGTTTCCAAATACTTTTTTCAAAATTGATGTAGTTTGAGCTATAGGGTTAGTTCTAATTTGAGCTTCTTTTTGAGCTATCATTTTAAATAAACCATCAATTGCTTTATCTGTTACATACTCATCTAAATTTTTATCACTACTTCCTGGAAGATATGAGTCTACACCAAAATCTTTTGCTAATCCCATAACAGAACTATTATCTACCATAGATTTTACATTGGTTTTATAAAAGTTATTTGCTATATCATAATAAGTTGCCACTTTGTTTTCTTTCATAGTTTCTTGAATAATAGGCTTAATCATTTCTTTTAAAGATTTTGAAGTATTTTCCTTAAAATAGTTTGTAGCTGCTTCTTTATTTCCTGCAAGAATTTTTTTTGCATCTTCAATTGACATCTTTTCTATACTTTTTATAAAAATTTCCGCTGTTTTAGGGGCTGCTTTTGTTGCTGCTTTATTCATAGAATTGATTAAATTATCAGCAACTTTTTCTCCTCCTGCTTTTCTGATTAGAGTTTCTACTTTTGCTAAATTGTCTGGAAGTGGAATTTTTACATTGTTGTTATTTAAATATCCATTCTCTTTTCCTAATGTCGATACAGCATATTCTACACCTTTTTTTAAAGCAACTTTTAATCCACTTGTAACAGTTGAGCTATCAAGTTTACTTTCTTGTTTTGTACTAGTTTGTTCTTGTGTTTTAGTTGGTTTTGTAACTGTATTTATTACATCTTTTGTTAATGCATTTAAATCAAATGCAAAAGATAGGCTTGAACTTAAAATTAAAGATGCAAGTATTGTAGTTTTTTTCATTTTTATTCCTAGTATAAATATTTATTTTTATATTAATATTATATAATAGATTAATTGTGAAAAAGGATAATTGCAAAAATGACTAATGAAATTTCTAATTATTTTCATGCTTTTAAAAATAAAATTTTAGAAGCTGATGAAATATATGCAAAATGTGGTAAAGATATTTTAGAGTTTGAAAAACTACTTATAGAGTCTGAGCCTTTAGAAGATTATGAAAATAATTTTTTAGTAATTTTAGGTTATACATATAGACTTGATGATGTTTCTCAAAGAGTATATTATACTTTCCAAGAGGCTATTTATGCAATAGACTTAGATAAGCTTATGAAAAACGAAGACTCTTTAAAATTAAATACTATTGTTTATACTTTAGTTTTAGCAAATATTTTAAGAGAATATGAATCAAAATCAGTTGATGAGACTATAAAAGAAAAAGCTATTTTAGAGTATAAAAAACTAGAAGAAAAAAAAGCAAAAGAGAATAGTAAATATCATATATATCAATATTAAAGCCGTGTATAATGGTAGTGTAAAGTAATCTTTACAAATGCTTTTAACTTTTGTTTTTTGATTAGTAAACTCTAATTTTAATTGATTTGAAAACTCTTGATAATTCTCATTATAAGGTAACGAAAAATAATACTTTAGAATAATAAATAGACAAATAAAAATTAACAATAATCATAGCTAGATTCATTTTTTAATTCATTATAATTATTTAATACAGAAGAATAAAAGTTTTTTGTATTGTGTAGTTGTTTTAATACCTGAGGATCTTTTACAGTTTCTATATAATCATTAGACATATTTATTATATCAAGTAGAACTTTCTGAAAATCTAAAGTTATTTGTTTCATTACATCAGGTGAAATATTGTTAATTTCACCTGATATTCCTTTTATATAAAAAACTTCTAAATCATCTTGATTGTAAGCTTGTTTAAGATTTACGCTTAACTCTAAAGACATATTAATTATATCATCCTCAGACATCTTTTCATAAGTATTATACACAGATTGATTAAAGAAATTATCACCTGATAAACTTGTTGTTGAAAGCATTAATTTTGACTTATTAGTCATTTCTACATAAGGAAACTCTTCAAAACTAACATCATTAGTAGGTAAAACTAATGTTTTAAATTTATCTAACATCTCATAAGATATTGACTCAAACTCTTTTTGAGTTACCTTATCATCTTTTAAAATAGTTTTAAATTTTATTTCTTCTTCTTTAGTAAATCCTTCAAAAGCATTTGTTTTTTCTAAAAAAGTTAAAACTCTTCCTTTCGTTTCTATTTCTTTATGAACAGTAACTTCATCCATCTTTTTAGCAAAAGAAACATTTTGAGCTACACTTTGACTAGATTTATTATAAGCATAATATGAATTATTTGTATTAGTAACTTGCATATTTATTCCTGTTATATTTAAATAATAATATAAATGTATTTTAATATATTTTAAGTTAAAGAGAGACAAAAATACTCTAATTTAAAAAAAAGAAGAATATGAAAAAATTATTATTAGTGTAATAATTACACTTTTTGTATGGAGTAAAGTTTATGAATTCCCTCAAAGTGTACCTAAAGTAACATTTAGTTTTCAATATGCAATACTAATTGATGAAATAAATATTACTAGCCCAAGTGGGAATATTTTAAATGGTAATACTTAAACTAGCTTTTTACTTTTCAATATCTATTAAATATTTTAATTATATTTTATATTTTTTTATTAATATGTATATCAGTATATATGTACTAATATAATAAAATAGTATATAAGGAAAGTATTATTATGAAAACAAAAAATATTATTATTTCATTATTATTAACATCATCAACTCTTTTTTCACAAACTTATGATGCCTCTGGTATTACCACAGAGGGAGACCTTTTTTACAAAATTCTACAAGGATTAAAGCCTAGCGATTATGATACAATTGTTTTCAAGGGGCCTGGACATTTTGAAGTATATGAAAATATTCAAGGTGGTGTTCCTCCATACTCTGGCACACTTGGGGTTGATTCACTATTTCAAAATATGCGTTTTGAAGGTAACAATACAAGTAATAAGTTTTTTTTTGAAGGTGGTCGTTCTAATGCTTGTCCTAGCATAAATTGTATACCTTATAAATTCAGTGTTAGTACCAACAGCTTAACAATTGATAATATTGCATGGTCATTGGCTCCAAATTCTAGATATGGTGATTACATTGAAGATTTTATTATTTTCAATCGAAATAATGCACCTGCTGAATTAAATCTCAATAACGGTCATTTGATACTTGATCAAGCATTTGGTTCAGGTGCTCAGCTTAAGCTTGGTGGCCCAGCTGTAATTAATGTCAAAGGTATTAACAATCAAATAACAGCTCCTGGTGGTGCTATTGGTAGAAGTATTTATGAAACTAAATTATATTTACATACAAATAGTCAATTAAAAATTAATGGTACTACTGATTTCAATATGCGTGATTTTGGTTATTTACAAATGGATAAGGGAAGTGAATTGAATATAATAGGTTCCAAAGTAGTTTTAACTAAACAAGAGACTGCAACGACACCTAGTAGTACTATAGATGGAGGTACAATCAATATTTCAGGTCTATATGGTAGTCTCCCTGCCTCACTAGTACTTTCCAGACCAATTATTAAAAATAGTATCATAAACCTTGGACATAATACACGTTTTGCTTCATCTACTAAAAAAAATTCAATATTCCAAGCTGCGGATTTTACGTTTGAAGGTAATAATAGTGTAACATTGGGACTGGGTGCTGCACTTTCAGGCTTTATCAATGAAAATACCGAGGGTATAACTTCTTTTAACTTTAAAAATGGACGAACAAGTATTAAAGGAGTTAGAGATGGAGTGACTAACTCAAAACTGTGGGCTCAAAGTATGATTCTCAATAATGCGCATTTATATTATGAATCTGTTGATATAGATGATGACCTTAAATTTTTAACGATGACAAATGGTTCTAGCTTAAGTCATAACGAAAACAATGGTGAAAGTTTGGAGTCACTTGAGCGTTTAAGGATTGTAGACTCATCAATTGATAGTGATTTTACCTTTGCAAGAAATGGTCTTATGAAAGCTGTTCTGAATAATGCGACCATCAAACAAACTGATAGCCGATTAACACGTCCAACAAATTTTTATCTTAATGGTATAAATGGTTTTGGTTCTATTGCAAAGGCTAGTGTTACTATTGAAGGGAAAAGTGTATTCCAAAGTCGTATAGACCCCACTGGTAAAGATATTGGTATACCTATTGGTATTACAACTGGTACTTTAAGTTATGCTGATTCAGTTTATTTTACTAGAAATCAAGATTTTACTGATGAAACATTTAGTGTCATTGGTTTAAATAATTTAACTGTAGAGCTTAAGCCTTTTAACACAGGTTTAATTGCTCAAGATTATGCAAACGGTGGAGAAAATAATGATGGTATTTATGATGTAATGTTTTTTCAGCAAGCAGGTACTGCCACTAATAATGCTACAGCTGACAGTGACACAATAGCTGTACGTTTGAGTGGTGATATGCCAGCACTTTTAAAAGCTACACAAGTTAAAACACCAAATACTGATAATCAAGTTTCAGTAAAGATTGAGACACAAGCACCTTCATCATTAACTTCGCATCCTACTATTACAACTCCAAATCAGCAAAAGGGATTAGCTTTATTATTCAATTCTGGGAATACAAATGTAAATAATGCATTAAATACTGTAACAAACTCTCAACTACAAACACATATAAATAGTATTCATGCAGAACCATACTCATCATATATAACAGTTTCATTAGAGCATACAGATATGATAATGAACAGTGTTTTAAGTAATACGGCATTAATAAAAAATCTAAATAGTGGAAATTTTGAGAATAAAAAGAACTTTTGGATTGATATAAGCCATTCTAAAGGTGATATTGATGGAAGTTCAGGCTTAGGGAGTTTTGATTATACTTTAAATACTATAACTTTTGGAAATGATTTTATTGTAAATGATAATAAGCGAACTGGTCTATTTTTTTCAATTGGAACACAAAAGATGGATGAACATGATACTGTTACACAAGCTTTTAACAGTGACAATTATTATTTAGGTGGATATTTAAATCAAAACATTGGAAATGATTGGATTTTAGGAAGTGTATTTGGTTATGGATATGGAAAACATAAGTCAAATAGAGTTGTTAATTTAGCAAATATAAATGAAAATATAAAAGGTAATTTTGATAGTCATAGTATTTATGGAGCAGTTAATATATCAAAGACTATATTTACTAATGATTGGATTTCTTTAAGACCTGAAGTTGGTTTAGATTACACATATTATCAGCAAGAAAAGATAAAAGAATCAGGAAATAGTAATTTTAACTTAACTATTGATAAAACTAATGCACAAGCAATTATTGCTAATGTTGGATTAAATGCTAAATTTAAGAGTATCTCAGATATTAATAAAATCTATCCATTAGCTTTTATCAAATATGAACATGATTTTTATGCAAATAAAAACAATACTCATAAAATAAATGCGGCATTAAGTTCAAATTCAAATTATAAACAAGAGTTTGAAGGTCAAAATAGAGGAAAAAACTCATTATTAACTGGTATTGGCTTAGCTAGTGATATAAGTAATGCTTTACAAATAAATGGAGGTTTTATTTATAGTAAACATTCTCATGGAAAAGAAGTTGCTGCTGGAATAAGTTTAAAGTACCAATTTTAAACTTATTTAAGAAAAAATATTTAGATATTGAAAATTAAGTGATATTTTAATTGATATGATTGAGTATGTTAATGATGTTTAATTCAATATAGAATAGCCTTTTTAACATACTCTTACTTCTTTAAATGTTTTTATATAAATCATAGATTATTAATTGTTTATCAATATTCAAAATATCAATATCAATTTTTGAAGACTCAAGTCTATTTTTGATAGTTTTTAATTCTTGTTTTGTTTTAAGAAAACCTTCTACTAAATTTTTTGTAAGTTTATAAATTCTTTTATAGCTTTCTATACTTTTTTTGGTATTTTTAATTTTATTATCAATTCTTTTTAAAGTTGAGATAGAGTTTTTGTATTTATTTATCTCTTCATCTTTTTTTATGTTTTTTTCAATTTTTGATAAATTGTAGTTGATTCTTGAAAGCTGTTTTTGTTTGTTCATATTATAATCAAGTGGAATTGAGACTCTAACTCCATAGTTGTAGTAATCATCATTTATATTTGATTGATTATTGTCTTCATATCCAAGTTGAGAAAATAGTGAAATTTTTGGAAGATAGTTTGTATTTGTGATATCTATATCTTTTTTTAAAATCTTGATATTTAAATCTTTGATGATTAACTCTTTGTTTGAATCAAGGTATTTTTCTAACTCTACAACGTGAAGTCTCTGAACTTTTATATTTTGGTATGTTGTAGAACTAAGAGTTTTTAACTGCTTTAAAAAATCATCTTTTGATGTTTTTAAATCCTCAATTTGATTTAATAAATCATTTTTTTCAATTATTGCACTATCTAACTCTTCAATATCAATAAGTGAATTTAAGTACTGTTCTTCTTTTTTCTCAATTTCTAAAGTTTTGTTTTTGATTAAATAGTTTTGTTTCTTGATTTGTAGATCAATTTTGTTTAACTCTAAAACTGTTTTAAAAATATCAATATTCAAAGCATTTAGATTTTTATCATAGGTTTTAAAAGCCAAATCTTTTTGTAACTTACCTTTATGAATTGTATATAAAATTCCACCAGATCTGAAAATATCTTGGTTGAAATCTAAATATACTTTATTTGATGTGGACTTAGAATCTCCGCTTTTACTTTTTGTAGAATCAGTTGTGATAGATAGAGAGTTTATCCATGAATTTTTTGTAAGTTCACTTTCTAAAGTTTGTTTGTCTTTTTGATTTTCTAACTCTAAAGCTTTATTTTCTTTAATATTTTGAGCATTTAGTAAAATGGCTGTTAAAGCTGTAGTTAATACTATTTTTTTCATTTTAGTTCTACTTTCACAACTTTGTCAAAGAGGTAGTTGTTTTTGTTTTCATTTGTTTTTGTAAATACTACTTTGTATCTTGAAATTTTGTTTTCATCTTTGATTTTATGAACTTTGTATACTTTGAAATCACTTTTTTTACTGTTGATATATAAAGCTTTTGATTCTAATGTATCTATTTCATTTTTTGATAAAAATAGAGTGATTTTTAGTTTTGAAATATCATAAAAGTTAAATAATTTATCTCCAATATTAATATACTCATCTTTTTGCACAAAAATAGTATCAACATATCTATTTTGAACATCAAAAGTTTTTTTATCCATATCATTTTGTAGTTTTTTAATAGTTTGAGCTGTTGTCGTAAGCTCTTTTTTTGATTCTAAAAATGATAGTTTTTCAGTATTTTTATCATATAAACTTAGCTGTTTGATTCTGTTTTTTGCTTTGTAGTTTTGCTCTTTGATTTTTACAATCTCTTTTTGAATAGAGTATGAACTTTTTTGTTTTGCTAGTTCAATCTCTTCATCTTTAGTATCTATTTTGATTAATAACTCTTTGTTTTTTATATATTTTGATTCTAAATCTTTATTTACAAATTTTACAACCCCAGATGTTTGAGATTTAATCTCATACATCTCATAAGGTTTGATTTGAGCCATATACTCTTTTGCTAATAGTGATGTAAATGAAAGTAGGGTAAATGCTAAAATTTTCTTCATATTTTATCCTTTGATGTTTTTATTAATCATTGCAAATAGTGCTGGTAAGAATAGCAGTGTTAGAACTGTTCCCCATAAAAGTCCAAAACCTAAAGAAATAGCTAAAGGTTGTAAAATCTTTGATTGACCTGTTGCAAAGAAAATCAGTGTTGAAAGACCTAGAAATGTTGTAATAGATGTGATAATAATAGGTCTAAGTCTAAGTGTTGCTCTTTTTATTAACTCTTCAATACTTGTAGTTTTTTTAACAAAATCAAGCATTACAATTGCATTGTTAATAACAACTCCTGCAAGTCCAAGTATTCCAATAACAGATGTCATAGTAAGGTTCATACCAAGTACGATATGTCCTAAAATAGCCCCTGTAACAGAAAATGGAATAACAGATAAAACCAATAGCGAGTACTTAAATGAATCAAACATAGTTAAAAGTGTTATAAAAATCATAAAAATTGCTATAAAAAAGGCAAAACTTAACTCTCTTGCCATTTGTCTATTTTGTTCCTCTTCTCCGTGAAGAATAATCTGAACACCTTGTTTTTCAAACTTATTAAGTGTTGGTTGTAGTAATTTTAGAGCTTCAGTTGCTGTTATAACTTTGTTATTTACGTTTGCTACAACAGATTTGATATTAACTCCATTTAATTTATATATTGAATCAAAGTTAGTAAAATATTCAAAGTCTGCAATTTCACTAAGAACTACTTGTTGAGTAGAGTTTGGAACTTGTACCTCAAAATTTTCTAAACTTCCAAAATCATTTTTGTGTTTATCAAAAGTAATAAACTCAATAATCCCTTTTTCATCTAAACCTTTTGTTTGTGCAGCTTTTAGATATGAAGCAGATAAGATACTAGATACAGAAGCTTCTGTAAAACCTAAACTTTGACCATATTCATTTATACTTATTTTTAATTCTTTGATACCTTTTTTTGCTGTATCATCTACAAATATAATTCCATCAATATCATTTAATTCCATTTTTAGTTCACTAATACTTTTTTCTAAAAGCTCTTGATTTGTAGTTGATAGTAAAACCTCAATGTCATTAGTTGTAATACCAGCTCCTTCTTTTTTCACTGCAAACTCAGTTAAGCCTTGTGGTTTATAAGACTCAAATAGTTTTGTTAGATGAACTACAATTTCATCTAAACTTTTCTCTCTTGTTCTTTTTTCTTCTTCACTATTTGAAAACGAGAAAATTGGAGTGATATATTCATCAACAAAGTTTTGAGGAACTCTCTCTTCAACTTCTACATTAAACTGGAAAACTGATGGTTTAATCTCTATATTTTCTTGATTATTAGTTCTAAGACCCACTGTAAAAGAGATATTTTTTAAGCCCAGTTCTTTTTTTAGTTCAAGAAGTTTAGATTCTAACTGTTTTGTTTTCTCATATACTTGCTGTACTGAATGACTTACACTAAATTTACCTCTTATATAAAATCTATCTGCATCAAAATCAGGAAATATTTGGTATCTCATATTTGAAACCAACATAATAGTTACAAATGTAATACTAATAGTAAAAGTAAATACAAACTTCTTTTTATGTCTTAAAATAAACTCTAAACATTGTTTATATAAGTTATTTGCCTTAGTCCAATCAAGCTCTTTATCATCTTTGTTTAAAGAATGAAGCCCATGAATAGGTAAAAATATAAAACTTTCAATTAATGAAGCAATAATCAAAACAACAACAGCAATAGGAATCATCTTAAGAAATTCACCAAGTTCCCCACTAATCATAAGCATAGGAACAAAAGCAAATACTGTTGTTAATGATGAAGCAAGAACAGGAGTGATTACCTCTTTTGTTCCTTCAATGGCACTTTGAAGTTTATCTTCCCCTTGGGCTATGTGCCTTTGGATATTTTCTGCAATAATTACAGCATCATCTACTAAAATACCAATGATTAAAAGTGCCCCAATCAAAGTGATCATATTTATACTATATGAAGTAAATGATAAGAAAATTACACCCATTAAAATTGCAGTTGGAATACCAAGTACAACTATAAATGCAACTCTTTTATTAATTAAGATATAAATAGCAATAGAAACTAATAGAAGACCAAACATAATACCTGATATAACCGTATTAAGTCTTTTTTTGATTAGCTTTGAAGTATCATAAAATGTTGATATTTCTATATCTTTATATAGCTCATTTTGCTTATTAACTTCTTGCTTTACAAGTTTTACAAGTTCAATTGCATTTGCTTTTTCATTTTTATATAGCCCTAACTCTACATTTTTTGCACCATTTAAAAATGCTATTACATCTGTTTGTTCATATTTTCTTTTTACTTTTGCTATATCTGAGATATAAATAGATTTTTCATTTACTTTAAGCATAGTGTTTAAAAGTTCTTTTGAATTTTTAGCTCCATTTTTAGAACTTAAAAAAAGATGTCCATTTTTATCTTCAATTTTACCTAATGGAAAGATATATGAAATATCCCTTATTTGAGATAGAAGTGATTGTTTATCAAGTGAATATAAATCAATCTTTTGATTATCCAAAATTATTTCATAAACTCTTGTAGTACTCTCATATAAATCAACTTTTGAGATATTTTGAATAGATGATAGTTTTGTTTTTAAATCATCTGCAAGTGCAATTAGCTCATCTTGTGTTTTAGTTTTTGAAGCTAAAGTTACGTTAATAAGTGGGAAAGACCAGTCAACTATTGAAGTTCTTGGTTCATCCATATCAGAGGGTAAATCACTTTTGTTATTAGTGATAATATCTTTTACTTTGTTTAAAATAGAGTAAGTATCTAAACCTTTTTCAAGTGTTAAAATAATAGAAAACTCACCACTTTTGATAAAAGATTCTACTTTTTTTACTCCATTTAGAGATTTTACATCTTTTTCTAGTTTTGTCACAACCATTTTATTTAAGTTATCAATACTTGCACCACTATATGAGCCTGAAATAGCAATTTTATCAATCTTGATTGGAGGAAATACATCTTTTGGGATAGTATTATATGTTATAACCCCAAGTAAAACTAAAAATACAAAAGCTGTATAGTTCAATCTTGTTTTTGTAAGAAAAAATCTAATTAGTTTTTCCATAAAATTCCTTTTATTTTTTCATGCTAGAACTATAAAAGAAATAAATGTGGAAAAATGGGGAAATCTCAGAATTTCCACATTTTTTTTGATTATAATAAATTTATCAAACAAAAGAGTTCAAAATGGAAAAACTAAAAAACTTAAAAATATTGTATATAGATGATGAAGATTTTATTAGAAAAAATGCTGTTGAGTATTTAGAGTTTTATTGTGATAATGTTTATGAAGCAAAAGATGGAATAGAAGGAATTGAGGTTTATAAAAAAACTAAGCCAGATATTATCATCACAGATATAAAAATGCCAAAATTAAATGGTTTACAAATGGTAGAGCAAATAAGAGTAGATGATAAAACTACAAAAATTATAGTAGCAACTGCGTTTTTGGAAACATCATATTTATTACAAGCAGTAGAACTTGGGCTTGTAAAATATCTTACAAAACCAATAACAGAAGATAAACTACTTCCTGTTTTAAAAGCTTGTGTTATGGACTTGATTGATAATAAAAGTATCTTTGAACTTGGAAATGATTTTATATTTGATACTTTAAACAAAACACTTTTTAAAGAAAAAAAACAAATATTACTAACAAAAAAAGAGTTGCTTTTTTTAGAACTATTAATAAAAAACAGTAAAAGAGCAGTTACTTATAATGAGTTAAGTAGTTATGTTTGGGATGGAAATATGAGTGAAGATGCTATTCGATCTGTAGTAAAAGAACTAAGAAAAAAACTATCTAAAAAGAGTATAAAAAATATATCAGGAATTGGTTATCAAATAAACAAAATGGTGGAGTTATGAAAAAACTATTTTTACTGATTTTATTTTTTTTGTGTTCTTTAGAAGCTTCATTTATAAAAAAAGTTGAAGTCTTAGAAACTGCAAATAGAGAGTTAACTATAGATGATATAAAAGCTTCAAAAGACTTCAAAACAACTAAACTTCCATTTATTAGACATTCTGATAATATCTTTTTTTTAAGATTAACTTTTGATAAACAAATTTTAGAAAAAGATAAAAACTACTCTTTAGAATTAGATACAGAGTTTAATGCAATAACTTTAGAAGATGATAATAAATATTTGAATATATATAAAAATAAAGTTCTTAATCAGTCTTATGACAATTTTAGTCAAATAATCTATATAAAAGTTCACAATATAGATAAATATGTGAATATTAATGCAAAACTCTATGAATCAAATTATTATGCTTTTATTCAAATACTTCAAAGTAAACTTTTTGGAGTAGCTTATGGGATAATATTTGCTGCTTTTTTATATTATCTAGCTTTATATGTTTTTAATAAGGAAAAAGTTTATATATATTATTCTTTAACACAAATTTCAATGCTTTTAATTCTTTTATTTTTATCTTTTAGAGAGATTGAAAATGATAGATTATATATGGATTTAATCTTTTTCTTTTTCTTCTTATTTTCAAACTTATTTACAAAAAGTTTTTTAAATACGAAAGTAAACACACCTAAAATAGACAAGGTTTTGACATATTCAATATATTTATATATAAGTGATTTATTAAGTGGTTGGATTTTTGATTATTATTTTATAGCTGATAATATACCTTTATCTATTTTTCTTATTATGTATCTTATTGCAGGAATTATTATTTCAAAACAAGGTTATAAACCAGCAATTTTTTATCTTATTGCTTGGAGTGTTATTGTTATATCTTTTTTATTTATAGAAGGTCAGTTTTATTTTTCTGAGTCACAATTACTTATAAAACCAATATATATTACACACATAATTACTCCTTTTGAATCTCTTGTTTTAGCCTTTGCTTTATCATATAAAATGAAACTTTTACAAGATGAAAAACTACAACAACAGCAGTTTTTACTTCATCAAAATAAACTTGCTTCTATGGGAGAAATGATAGGAAATATCGCACACCAATGGCGACAACCATTAACGCATCTTTCTTTTATTATGATGAATTTAAAAACAGCATACAATAAAAATAAATTAACAAGTGAGTATTTTGAAAATAAGTCTCAAGAAGCAAAAGAACAGTTAACTTTTATGTCAAATACGATTGATGATTTTAGAAACTTTTTTAAAGTATCAAAACAAAAAGAGAAGTTTTTAATAAATAAAGCAATTGTTGAGGTTATTAATCTTCAAAGAGCTAGTTTCAAAGCTCATAATATAAGAGTTTATTTTGAAGACTTAAGAGATATTGAAGTTTATACTTATAAAGGTGAATTTTTACAAGTTTTATTTAATATTCTAAATAATTCAAAAGATGAATTTATAAGAAAAGAAAGAGATAATGCTGAAATTTTTATAGAATTAAAGAAAGAAAATGAAAATATATTTATAAGTGTTTTGGATAATGCAGGAGGTATTCCCAAATCAATTATTGATAAGATTTTTGAACCGTATTTTACTACTAAAGAAAAAGGTTTAGGTTTAGGGCTTTATATGAGTAAGATTATTATTGATAAAAGCATAAATGGTAAACTTGATGTAAAAAACAAAAAGCATGGTGCTTTATTTACAATAACTATCTAAAATAAAGTGAGAATCTCTCACTTTATTTAAAATTTATATCCAAGACCTATTAAAGTATATGTATTTTCTTTATCAAAAAAGTCTACATTTGCTTCTTCTTTTTGATAACCCATTTTTGCAAAGGTATAAAAGTCTTTATATCCTAAGGGTTTATCCCAATTTAAAATTGCGTTTGTACCATAAAGTTTAACTTTTACTTTTTTATTTACAGCTGTATTATGTTTTTCATAATCTTTATTACCAAAATTAGCAAGAAGAGTTAATCTAATGGAATCATCAATCAATGTTGAAATACCAGTTTCTAAACCATACGCATTAAATGTATTTGCTTCTCCTTTTGCATCATAGTTTTGAACATTAAGATTTACCATATAGCTTGCTGTATTTGTAGAAAAAGTGTTGTTTATAGATAAAAGATGACTGTTTGCATCTCTTTTTAAATCACCTGTTAATTCTTCTTTGTCATAATCTTTTTGAAAATACTCATACATTAAAGTTGTTTTTAGATTTTCTGACAAGTTTATTGTATATCTTAAATATGCACCAAGTTCAGTGACATCAGTTTTTTTTCTTTTACTTGTAGTAAGATAAGGGTTTCTCCAAGCTTCTTGCATAAAGTTACCTTTTAATCCAATGTCTAAAATTGAGTTATCTAACTCAATTATACTTCCTAAGTTTATATTTCCATAATTTGCTGAAATATACATATTTAAATTATTACTTGCATGAATGCCATAATAAAAATCAATAAGCGGTATGGCTCGTTTTTCACTTTTTGCACTTCCAAGTGAAGATATTTTTTCATCTGAATTTGTAGAGAAATTATTTTTTTCTTCAATATATCCACCTGCAAACTCTATATAATTGTCATTAGCAAAGATAGAGCTTGCGAAAAGTGCTGATAATAAAACTTTTTTCATTTTTATTCCTTTTATTTTTATATAAAAGAAATATATTTTAATTTCGTGTGGAAATAGTGTCTTTGATAAAAATATTATAATCTTTCATCAGTTTTTATAATTTCTTTAATTTCCTTTTCTATTAAATCTATATCATCAGTTGCTTTGATTATTTGAATATCTTCTTTACTAATCATATTATTTTCATAAAGTGATTTTTCAATAAACTTTAATAAGTATTCCCAATACTCATAACCAACTAAGTATATTTTAAAGCCTTTTGGCATTTTTTTTGTTTGAGTAAGTGTTAATACTTCAAACATTTCATCTAAAGTACCAAACCCACCAGGGAAAACAATACAAGCCTTTGAGTATTTAACTAACATATATTTTCTTGAGAAAAAATAGTTGAAAGTCATATTTTTAGTAGTATAATCATTTTTTGATTTTTCAAAAGGTAAATATATACTAAGTCCAATAGAGTGAGCTTTATTAGCTTCAAAAGCACCTTTATTTGCTGCTTGCATTATTCCAGCGCCACCACCTGTTACTACATTTATACCATTTTTACTTAAATTATAAGCTAATTTTTCAGCAAGTTTTGCATATTTATCTTCACTTTGAGTTCTTGCACTACCAAAGATTGTTACATTATTTTTTAAACCTTTAAAAATTTCTTTTCCATTTGTAAAATCGTCATTTATCTTTTTTTTGTATACTGTATCAGGACTTAACATCTCATCCTCCTTATAAAAAAAATATTATTTATATAAATTATATGCCAATTTATATTAAAAAACTCACTATTATCTCACTAGAATTTGATACACTTTTATTTTAAATTAGGAGATTTTTATTGTTTAGTGAAAAGAATATACCCAAACTTATAATATTTACACCCATTTTTACTGTTATTTTAATTGCTTTTTTTACTATTTATTTCTTTATAGAAAATCAAAATAATTATTTTGAAGCTCAAAGTATAGAAGTTGAAGAAGCTTATATCAATAAACAAAGAAATATTCTAAAAAAAGAAGTTGATTATGTAATAAATTACATTGAACATCATGTAAAAAGAAATACTAAATTAAGTCAAAAACAATTAAAAAAAGAACTTTTAAAATATATAGAGACTATAAGATATGAAAAACATGGATATATTTGGGTTCATGATACAGACTATTATCTAAGAGCTCATCCTTTTAGGCAAAAGAGTATTGATACTTTCGATATTGAGTTAAAAGATGCTATGGGAACTTATATCACAAAAGAGTTTATAGATAAAACAGTTAAGAACCCAAAAGGGATTTTTATAGAGTATTATTGGCAAAAACCAAAAAATGTTCATTTCTCAAAGAAACTTGGTTTTTTTAGACTTTATGAAAAATATAATTGGGTAATTGGAGCAGGGCTTTATATCGATGATATTCAGAACTCAATTTATGAAAATAAGAAAATATTAGAACAAAAAATCAACAAGCATATTAGATTGGTTGTGACTATTTCTTTTTTAGTTATTTTAGTAATTGGTATGCTCTCTTTTATAATGTCAAAAAAAATTACGCAGGTTTTTAAAGCTTATCAAGATAGTGTGAAGAAAAAAGAGCTTTTATTGGAAGACTTAAATAGAAATTTAGAACTGAAAGTTCAAAAAGCAATTACAGAAGTAAAGAAAAAAGATAGAGCTATGCTTCATCAATCAAGGTTAGCAAGAATGGGAACTATGCTTAGTATGATAGCCCATCAATGGAGACAACCTCTAAGTGAAGTATCAGGTATTTTAATGGAGCTTGAAACAGCAAATAAATTTAATAAAGCTGATTCAAATATGATAAAAGAAAGTATTATTGAGTCAAATAAACAAATACAATTTATGTCAAATACAATTGAAGATTTTAGAAACTTCTTTAAGCCAGATAAGAAAAAAGTAGACTTTTATATAGAAGATGCTTGTGATGAAGCAATTACTTTAGTTTATGCTTCTTTGAAAAATTTCAATATTAAATTAAATAAAAATGTAAAACATAATTGTTTTATTCATGGTTATGAAAGGGAATTTGCACAAGTTATGTTAAATCTTATTTCAAATGCAAAAGATATATTAATTCAAAGAAATATTCAAAATCCAAAAATAGATATCACTTTGGATAAAAAGTTTAATAATGCAATAATAAAAGTGCAAGACAATGCAGGTGGAGTTGAAAATGAATATTTAGATTTAATTTTTGAACCATATTTTACTACTAAAAGTAGTTCAAAAGGTACTGGCTTAGGTCTTTATATGGCAAAAATGATTGTTGAAAAAAATATGCAAGGAGAATTAATAGTTGAAAATAAAAAAGCAGGAGCTTGTTTTTTTATTATTTTACCACTTTAAAAAAATTTAAAATGATACTAAATTAATACTATTTTTTTGTATATTACAATAATTTAAATTTATAAAGAGGTATTATTTTATGAGTCAAAAAGAGTTTGTATTTTCAGCACCTAAAGAAATTTTAGATATGAAAGAAAGTTTTGATTATCCTATTTATACGAAAATTGAAAATAAAGGATTCAAACTTTTAGTTGATAAAAACACATATTATAATAAACAAGACTGTTCTTTTTATAAAAAAAATGAAATGAAAAAAGTCTTTATAAATGTGAAAGATAAAATAAAATATCAATCTGATATTCAAAAATATATTTCTAGTATTGTTCAAAATGAAGAAATTTCATTAGATGTAAAAGCTTCTTTAATCAATGATATAGCAAAAGATACTATGGAAAATCTTTTTCAAGGAGATTTATCAATAGAGTCTTTACAAGATGTAGATACTTTTTTAAGTTGTAATATAGATTTTATTTTAAGTGATGAGTTAGCAATGAAATCTATGTTAAATGTAATGTCGTATGATTATTATACCTCGACGCATTGCATTGATGTTTCAACTTATGCATTAGCTTTTGGTGTTTATTTAAAGCTAAGTAAAGATGAATTAAAACTTTTAGGAAAGGCAGCATTATTACATGATTTAGGGAAAAAGAAAATTGATAAGAATATAATATGTAAAAAAGGAAAGCTCACAAAAGAAGAGTTTGAAATGGTTAAAGCTCATCCTGCTTTTTCTGTAGAAATACTAAAAGAGTTTGGAGAGACAAATCAAAGGTTATTAAATATCGTTGAACAACATCATGAAAAATGTGATGGTTCAGGATACCCAAAAGCATTAAAAAGTGATGAAATTGATGATTTTGCTAAAATTATAGCAATTTGTGATATTTTTGACGCATTAACAACAAGGCGAAGTTACAAAGATAAGTTTGATAAATATGAAGCTATTATGATTATGTATGAAAAAATGAATGGCGAAATTTGTCAAAATTATTTAAGACAGTTTTTACAGTTTTTAAAAGTAACATATTAAAGATTAGCCTTGTTTATAAAATATTTTAAATAAGGTTTTAAATGGAAGAGTTAATCAATCAACTTCAAAATTATACTGTTTTATGTGTAGAAGATGAAGATGGTATTAGAAAAAGAATGGTCAATACCTTAAAATACTATTTCAAAGAAGTTTATGAGGCTAATAATGGTGAAGATGGTTTTTATATGTATCAAGAGTATAAACCCTCATTAATTATAAGTGATATTGAAATGCCAAATCAAAATGGTATTTCTATGATTGAACAAATAAGAAAAAAAGATTTTGATACTTTGGTAATTATGATAACTGCATATTCAAATGAAGAATATCTTTTAGAACTTATAAATTTAAATATAAATCAATATATTTTAAAACCTGTTAATTCAGATTCTTTACTTAATGGAATTACAAAAGCTTTTGGTAATAGATTAAATGAAATGATTGAATTTTCACAAGATTTATATTTTGATGTGACTCAGATGGAATTGTTTTATAAAAATGAACTTGTATCTTTGAGGAAAAGAGATAAAGAGTTTTTATTGCTTTTACACAAAAATAGGAACGGTGTGCTTACTTATGACTTAATTGAAGAATATCTTTGGAGAGATAAATCAATGAGTATTTCTGCACTAAAAACTTTTATCAAAGAATTCCGTCAAAGAATACCTCTTGATATTATCACAAATGTGCCACAAATTGGTTACAAATTAGTAAATTAATAAAAAACTCACTATAAACTCACTTGATTGTTTTATGATTTCCTTATAAAAATAAGGAGAGAAAAAATGATCAAAAAAAGTTTATTAATAGTTTCATTAGCATCTTTAGCTTTAGCTGGAAATGTTAAAATGGATTTAAATGCAAAATACGGTGCAAATAATTTTCATACAAAAGGTGCTGTAAAGTTTGCTAATCTTGTAAAAGATTATTCTAAAGGAAGTGTAAATATTACAGTTCATCCAGGAAGTGCTTTAATTAAAGGTAATCCATTAAAAGCTGTAAAAGACGCTACTGTTGCTATGACTGATATGTTTATTCCTTTTACATCAGGTGGAGGAAAAGTATTTGGAGTTTCAGCCTTACCTTTTATTGCTAACTCTTATGAAGATGCTTATAAATTATATCAACTTTCAAAACCTGCTTATGAAAAGACTGCTAAAAAATGGAATCAAAAACTACTTTATTCTGTAACATGGCCAGCATCTGGTTTTTATTCAAAAGAGGCTGTTTCTTCAGTTAAAGATTTTAAAGGTGTAAAAACAAGAACTTATGATAAAAACTCAGCTTCATTTATTAATCAAGTAGGTGGAAATGCTGTTGCTCTACCTTGGGGAGAGGTATATTCTTCTCTTAGAACAGGTATGGTTGATTCAGTTGTAACTTCATCTTCGTCAGGAAAAGATGGTAAATTTTGGGAAGTTTTAAATAACTATACAAAAATCAATTATGCGTATCCTCTTCAAGCAGTAACAATTAACTTAGATTATTGGAACTCTTTAAATAAAACTCAAAAAGATGCTGTTTTAAAAGCTGCAAAACAAATTGAAAAATCACAGTGGGAAGCTGTAAAACTTGAAGAAAAAGATGCTTTAGAGACTTTAGAAAAAAATGGAATGAAAATTGTTGAAGCAAGTCCTGAATTAAAAAAAGAATTAGACAAAATAGCTTCAAAATTATTAGAAGAGTATTTAGCTGATGCCAATTCAGATATCAAAAAAATATTCAAAGAATATAGAAAGTAATAAGTTATGAACTTAATTACTAACTTTATAGATAAGCTTACCAAACTTGGGGCTTATCTTGCGGGATTTATTTTAGTTTCTTTGGTTTTATTAATATTAACAGAGATTTTTTTAAGATCTTTTTTTGATATTTCAACAATGATAGCTGATGAGTATAGTGGATATTTATACTTAGCTTCAATCTTTTTAAGTTTAGGATATGCATTTTCAAAAGATGCACATATTAGAATTAACATAATTACTTCAAGATTATCAAAAAAAGTAAATAAAAAGATTGATATTGTTGCAGCAATTATTACTTTGGGTGTTTTAGCTTTTTCTTTATATAGAACAATTCTTTTTACTTATGATTCTTATGAACTTGAAATGTTATCAGAAAATGTATCTGAAACACCACTTTATTTAACACAATTAGCAATGCCAATAGGAATTACTATTTTTATGTTAGCAGTTGTTGTATTTATTTTTAAAGGATTCTCAAATGATAGCTGATCCACTAATTTTAGCAATAATTTTAATTGCTGTAATGTTTATATTTTTATTATCATCTTTATGGATTGGTGTATCTTTAATACTAACAGGTATTATAGGAATGCTTATTTATGAACATAATTTACCACCTGTAATTAGTATTTATGACAAAGTGGGAGACTTACTTGCTTCATCTTTATATGATGCAATGAACTCTTGGTCACTAGCTGCTTTACCAATGTTTATTTTAATGGGAGAGATTTTATATAAATCTTCTATTTCTACAAGATTGTTAAATGGTTTAAAGCCTTGGCTTTCATATATTCCAGGAGGACTTTTACATGTAAATGTTGCTGCTTGTTCACTTTTTGCAGCTGTATCTGGTTCTAGTGCTGCTACAACGGCAACTGTTGGAAAAATTACATTAGATGAACTTAAAAAAAGAGGATATTCTAAAGAGTTAGCTATGGGATCACTTGCTGGTTCTGGTACTTTAGGTTTTTTAATTCCACCATCTTTAATTATGATTATTTATGGTGTAATGTCTGATGTATCAATTGGTAAACTATTTTTAGCAGGATTACTTCCTGGTCTTTTAATGGCTTCTTTATACTCATTTTACATTATGTATAAAGCAAAAGTTGATCCAAGTGTTTTACCTCAAAGTGAAGAAAAATTTACTTGGTCTGATAAGTTTAATTCATTAAAAGATTTAGCACCAATTTTTTCTCTAATTGTTTTAGTATTAGGGTCTATTTATGGAGGCTACGCAACACCTACAGAAGCTGCTGCTCTTGGAGTTTTAGGTAGTCTTATTTTAGCTACGTATTTTAAAGCTATTTCAATAGATATTCTAAAAAATGCAATTTTAAATACTGTAAAAACATCTGTTATGATAGGTTTTATTATTGCAGGAGCAGTTTTCTTATCTCAAGTTATTGGATTTTTAGGAATAGCTAGAGCTATGAGTGAGTTTATTACAGGACTTGGATTATCTCCAATGATGTTAATCTTGCTTATTGGTATTATGTACGTAATTTTAGGAATGATTTTAGAAGCTATATCAATTGTTGTAATGACTTTACCAATTGTTTTACCAATTGTTGTATTAGCTGGATTTGATCCTCTATGGTTTGGTGTATTTTTAGTGTTTATGGTTGAAATGGCTCAAATTACACCACCTGTTGGATTCTCATTATTTGTAATACAAAGTATAAGTAATGAAAAAATACAGACAATTTTAAAAGCTACATTCCCATTTTTTATTCTGATGATTGTAACGGTTATAATAATTACTCTTTTCCCTGAAATAGTATTTTATTTACCAAATCAAATGATTAAATAGTAACAAAAAGAAGTAGTTTTGCTACTTCTTTTTTTATTTATATAAAACTCACTTTTTTCCTACTTTCAATTGTTAATATTTTTAAAAATTTTAGGTAGGGAAAAATGCTTGAATTACTATATGTATTTATTTGTGTAATGATATATTTAATTTCTTTTATTTATAGAAGAATATCAATATTATCAAGTTTAGTGATTTTATATGTGGCTTATATTTTAGAGGTTAATTTACCTTTTGCTCTAATAGTTTTACTTGTATTAACAATAACAAGACTAAGAAAAGAAGGAGTAAGAGAGGAAATTTAAAAAATAATATGTTTAATATATGGTAGAATAAGGAATATCAATGCAAGGTAATGAAATGGCAACTATTAGATTAAACTGTGATATGGGTGAGAGCTTTGGTATTTGGAAAATGGGATTAGATGAGCAAGTAATGCCTTATATAGATATGGCAAATCTAGCTTGCGGATTCCATGCAAGTGATGCTGTAACTATGAATAAATCAGTAGCTCTTGCTAAGCAAAACAATGTAACTATTGGAGCCCATCCAGCATATCAAGATTTAGTAGGTTTTGGAAGAAGAACAATGCAGTGTTCTTTAGAAGAGATAAAGTCAATAGTTTTATATCAATTAGGTGCACTTAGTGCTTTTTGTAAAGCACATAAAACAGCAATATCTTATGTAAAGCCACATGGAGCTTTATATAATGATATGATGAGAGATGAAAATATTTATAAAGCAATTGTAAGTGCTATAGCTTCTTTTGATAAAAATATTAAAATTATGATTTTATCAGGTCCAAAAAATGAGGCTTATAAACATACAGCACTTTTATATGGAATAAACGTAATTTATGAGGTATTTGCTGATAGAAACTATAATGATGATGGAAGTTTAGTTTCAAGAGCAAGAGAAAATGCAGTTATTCATGATGAGTTAGATGTAGCTGAGCGAATTGGTACTTTAAAGAATTATGGATATTTACATAGTGTAAGTGGACAAAAATTGTATATGGCTGTTGATACTATTTGCGTTCATGGTGATAATGAAAATGCTTTAGAGTTTATAAAGCTACTTAAAAAGGCGATGACCTAATGCAATTTAAAGTAGCATCTGTTGATTCACTTATTATATATTTTGGCGATGAAATAGCACAAGATGTAGCACTAAAAGTAAAAAAAGCTTATCAAGGTTTAAAAAGTTTAAATCTTGATGGGTTAATAGAAATAATTCCTTCATATACTTCAATCTTTATTAGTTACGATATTTTTAAATATGATTATGAGAGTTTAGTTGAACTTTTAAAACAAGAGATAAATCTTGATTCAAAAGTAGAGTTTGAAGAAAAAATTGTAACTATTGATACTTATTATGACCCTGAGGTTGGGCTTGATTTAAAAGATATGACTTTTAAAACAAATCTTAGTATCGATGATATTATAGGGATTCATTCAAATAAACTTTATGATGTATATGCAATTGGTTTTTTACCAGGTTTTGCATATTTAGCAAGTGTTGATGAGGCTATAGCAATGCCTAGATTAAGTAGTCCTAGAAAACAAATTCCAAAGGGTTCAGTATCTATTGCAGATACTCAAACAGCAGTTTATCCACAAGCTAGCCCTGGGGGTTGGAATATACTTGGTAGAACAGCAATGGAACTTTTTGATAGAAGTTTAGATACTTTATCTCCTTTAAGTGTTGGAGATAAGGTAAAGTTTAATCCTATTACAAAAAAAGAGTTTTTAGCACAAGGAGGAATTTTATGAGTTTAGAGATTATAAATTCTCCTATTTTTGCTACTATTCAAGATAAAGGAAGATTTGGCTTTAACTCTATTGGTGTTACAAACTCAGGAGTTATGGATGAGTATGCTTATTTAGTAGCTAATAAGCTTTTAGAAAATTGTGAAGATGAAAATATAATAGAAATAGCTTTTTCAAATGTAGAGTTTAAAGCTTTAAGCAATTTAAAAATAGTCATCACTGGTGCAAAGTGTGAGTTTTTCATCAATAACACTCTGTATTCAACTTGGCAAACATATAATATTAAAGTAGGTGATATTATAAAAGTTGGAAAAATACAAGAGGGTGCTAGAGTTTACCTTGGAGTAAAAGGTGGCTTTGATATTCCTAAAGAGTTTGGAAGTAATTCTACAACACTAAAAGAAAAACTTGGTGGAATAAATGCAGATAGATTACAAAAAGGTCAAATCTTAAAATGTAAATCAAACGATGACTTTTATAATATAAGATTAAAAGAGAAGTTTATTCCAAAATATGAAGATACTTTAGAATTAAGAGTGATTTTATCCTACCAAGATGAATTTTTTCCAAAAGAGGAAATAGATAAGTTTTTCTCTTCTATTTATACTGTATCAAATGAGTTTAATAGAATGGGATGTAAACTTCAAGGAGAGGCTATTTCTTGTAATATTGATGGTATTATCTCAGAAGGAATAGGTTTTGGTTCTATTCAAATTCCAAGTGACGGACAGCCAATTGTTTTACTTAAAGATAGGCAAACAATTGGTGGTTATCCTAAAATCGGTTCAGTTTTAAGTATTGATTGTTTTAAATTAGCTCAAGCTAAGCCGAAAACTAAAATAAAATTTAGTAGTATAAGCTTAAATGAAGCTCAAGAATTAGTAAGAAAGTTTTATAGTTCTTTACTATAAAAGAGTTTCAATAAGCTCTTTGGAATCAGTGCCTTTTTTATAAGCACTGATTTTATAATCAAAATTTGCTTTTAATACAATACCAGATTTACTTTTTAAAGTACTGTTTTCTAAAAGTCTTTTTATATTATTTATTAAACTTCTAACATCTTTATCTTTTTTATCTTTAAATATTATAATAAATTTGTTATTTAAAAATCTTACAATTTTGAAGTTACATTTATCATCTTCAAGATGCTTTTTTACAAAATTACATATAAATATAAGTAGGTTATTAGATAGTATATCTCCATACTCTTTTTGAATATATTCATAATCAACTAAATCAATAAAAGATATAATTCCATCTTCTTTAAAATAAGCATTTTTATCTAAAAATTGATTGTATAACCATTTTCTATTGTATGCAGAAGTTAAATCATCGAGAAACATTTTTTTATTAAGTTTTTCTATTTCTTTTTCTAATTCATTCATTTGTTTATAGATTTCACTTAAAGCATCTGTATCTTTATCTTCAATGGCCTTTTTCGTATCTTTTGCTACTTTTTTTAAACTTGATGCATTTGAAGCGACTATTCCCATATAGTTTTCAATAGTATTAAAATCTTCAAGAATTAATTTGTTTATTTCTTTATTGAATTTTTCCTCTTCAACATCTATTTCTAAAGTTTTTGCATTTTTATTAAACTTTTCGAAATAAACTGATGGCATTATAATTTCATTATTTAGTAGCTCATTTAAAGTAAGATTTGTTATCTTTCTAAGCTCTTTTTTCATTGTTTTTCTCCAATTATTTCTTCAATAGATTTAGGTTTACTTATATAATAACCTTGTGAATAGTCAATACCAACAGCATTGACGTATCTTAATATTTTTAAATCACTTACAAATTCAGCTACAATTTTTATATTTTGTTGTTTACAAAAATGAACAATACTTTTGATCAGATTCAAATAAATATCTTCATTTATTTTTTTTATTAGTGAGCCATCAATTTTAATATAGTCAATATTTAGATTTAAAATATATTCATAATTAGAAAAGCCTGTACCAAAGTCATCAATTGCTATTTTAACACCATATTTTTTAACTTTTGAGATGAATTCATTTACTATATTATAGTTTGAAATTTTTTCACTCTCTAATATTTCAATGGTAAGATATTCTCCAATATGATTTTTATTTATTTTTCCAACAAGAGCTTTTTGAACGTAAGGATTTAAAATATCAGTATAATCAAGGTTTACACTAATATGTATTTTATACTTTGTTATATAGTTTATTACCTTATCTATAAGTAGCTCCATAAGTTTATGATAAAGTCTTGCTTTTTTCGCTTTTTGAATAAATACAAATGGAGATAAAATATTTCCTTCTTTATCAAAAATTCTCATAAGAGCTTCATATTTTATAACTTCTTCTGTATCTGAATCTACAATTGCTTGTAAATATGGTTCTACTAATTTATTTTCAATATTATAAGTTAAAAGTTCAATAATATTTTCAGTCTTATATTCACTTTCATATAGTTTAGCATCGTAATAAGTAAAATGTATATTATTTATTTTTGCATTATATAGTGCTTTTTCCGTATAGACTCTTAGGTAAGCATCATTTGATTTTGAACAACCAATTGTAATATCTATGTTAATGGCTGTAGTATTATTTTTTAATAAGAAATTATGATTTATTACTTTTTTAAATATAAGTTTTCTAATAATTGAGATTTCTTCTTGGTTTAAATTATCATATAATGTTATGGAAAATACATCTGCATGAAGATTTGTAAGATAAATATATATATTTCTTTTTAGTGTTTTTCTAATTAATTTAGTTATTTTTCTTTTTAGTAATATTTTTAATTGGCTTATAATATAATCACCATTTCGAAAACCATAAATTGCATTAATATCTTTCATATAAAGAATATCAATTAAAAATTGAGTTTTTACATCTTTTCTATGAAGATGTTTGTATATATAACCATTTAAAAACAAAATTTGCCTTATTTTAAAGAAATCCTAATCATTATATATAATTTAGCTTTAAGAATTGTAAAAAAAGACTTAAAAAATTATAAATTTTACAGCTTTCATTTAGAAACCTTGTAAAAACTTTTGTTTAATCCTATTTTTGATAGAATCCATCAACTATATTATCTAGGATATAAAAATGAAAAAAATAAATATAAAAGATTTATATATAGATATAGATTTAATACAACTTAGTGAATTTATAAATGTAAATAATATATTAATGATAGATTATAAAGGAGAGTTATTAACTCAAAGTAATAACAATCCAATTGTATTAAAAATATCTGATTTAAGTAAGTTTAAACAATTAAAAGATTTAAAACAATTAGCTACAACTTTATTTGAAAAATATAAACCTATAATTACAGGTACAACTTGTAGAATTAAACCTTTAAATAATTGGCAAGAAATTATAGATTTTAATAGAGAATTTATGCTTTATTTTGATCACCAAAGTGATGGTGTAGAAATATTTGAAGACTCTATACTTGAAGATTATGGATGGCATGCAAGTGCTTTAGAGATTAATTATAGACAAATAAGTGATTTTATAGAAGAAAACTGTGATGGCATTTTATTATGCTATGATAATGAAATTCAATTTAGTGGTTTTGCTATTGTGTCTGATATTTCTAATGTTAGAGAAGAAGTTAAACAATTTATAATAAAAACAGCAAAATATAATATAGAAACAAATGTTGTTGATTTAGATGATGAAGATGCTCAAGAAGCTTGTGAGTTTTTTGGCATAGAGGAATAATATGGAAGATTTGATTAGAGATTGGGGATATATAGCCCTTTTTGCTTACTCTTTTGGTGGGGGTTTTGTTGGTTTAGTGTTTGCAGGGATTTTATCTTATGCAGGGGATTTAAACCTTTATATTTGTATTTTAGTAGCAGGAGTTTCTAACTTTTTGGGAGATCAGTTTCTTTTCTTTTTAGCTAGAAAGAATAAATCTTATGCAAAAGATATGATGAAAAAATATGGAAGAAAAATAGCAATGGCTCATTTACTTATGAGAAAATATGGCTCTTTTGTAGTTTTTTTCCAAAAATATGTATATGGTATAAAAACATTAATTCCTCTTGCTATGGGACTTACAAAATATTCAGGAGTTAAATTTTCAATACTGAATATTTTTGCTACAGCACTTTGGGCAATTGTTGTTGGATATGCTTCTTATACAGCAGGAGAAGTTATTTTAAGTTCAGCAGATGAATTTAAGTATGTTGGTTTAGGAATTGTAGCAGTAATACTTCTTACAGTTTCTTACTATTTTAGAAAAATATAAAAGGCTATAAAATTTCTACATTTGATAAATTAAATTTAAAAGAAGAGTTTGTAAAAAACTTAGACTCATTAGAGTATAAAAAAATGACAAAGATACAAGAATTATCTTTACCGCATACTTTAGACAATAAAGATATTATTGCAAAGGCAAAGACAGGTTCTGGAAAAACTGTTTCTTTTGGTATACCAATTGTAAATAAGTTAGATGTTAAAAAGTTTAGAATACAAGCTTTAGTTTTAGCTCCAACTAGAGAACTAGCTAATCAAATAGCACAAGAAGTAAGAAAACTTTCAAGACATATTCATAATGTAAAGGTTTTAACTCTAACAGGTGGAGTTCCTTTTAAGCCTCAGGTTTCTTCTCTTTTTCATGGTGCACATATAATAGTTGGAACACCAGGAAGAGTTTTACAACATATAAAAGAAGATAATATTAATTTTGAAGCATTAAATACTTTTGTTTTAGATGAAGCAGATAAAATGCTTGATATGGGATTTTTTGATGATATTAAGCTTATTATTGATGAGTTACCAAAAGAAAAACAATCAATGCTTTTCTCCGCAACTTATGAAGAAAATATAGAGAGTCTTGCTTCTTTTGTTCTTCAAAATCCAATAAATGTAGAAGTTGAAAATGAAGAAAAAGCAAATATTAAACAATATTTTTATGAAGCAAATGAAGCTTCAAAAACTTCTTTAATCCCTTCTTTGATTAGTTTTTATGAAGCAAAATCAGTCCTTATATTTTGTAATATGAAAATTAAGTGTGAAGAGTTAGCAGATGACTTGTATGAACTTGGATTAGATGTTTTAACTCTTCATTCAGATTTAGAACAAAAGCAAAGAGATGAAGTTATTACATTATTTTCAAATAAGTCTTATCCTATCTTAATTGCTACTGATGTTGCTTCAAGAGGCCTACATATTGATGATATTGATTTAGTTATAAATTATGACTTAGCAAGAGATGAAAAAGTTCATACTCATAGAATTGGTAGAACAGCAAGAGCTGGTAAAGGTGGTATTGCAGTTTCTTTATATAATGAGGATGAATTAGAAAAAATTGAGGATATAAAAGAGTTTTTTTCTGAGATTACTTTTGATTCAGTAAGTAATATTAAAGACAATCCTTCTTTTAAAATTGATAGTGATTATAGAACATTATTTATTAATGGTGGTAAAAAACAAAAACTAAGAGCAGGGGATATATTAGGGGCTTTAACGGCTGGAATAGGTTTAGATAAAGCAAGTGTAGGTAAAATCACTTCTTATGATTTTTGTTCTTACGTTGCTGTTAAAAAAGAAGATATAAAAAAAGCCCATGATGGATTAAGTAATAAAAGAATTAAAGGTAAATATTTTAGAGTTTTTGAAAAATAATATTTCAAAAAGTAACTAAGTTTTTTTAAGAAGAATTATATATTATTTAATTCTTCTCTTTTAGATTTTTTTAAATATAATAATTTAATACACAAAATGGATAAATATGATAAATAAGATTTTAAACTATTTTTTACTTAAAAATTCATTGTTTTTAAAAATTATTTTAGTATTTACTCTTCCTGCACTTGGTATGCTATATTTTAGTTCAGTTTTAGTTTATGATAAAATTAAAACATTAAATGAAGTAAAAAATGTACAAAAAAATATTGAATATACTGTTGTGACTCAAAAACTAATTCACTCTTTACAACTTGAAAGAAGCGTAAGTTCTATTTATATGAATTCAAAAGAGTATAAAGAAAAATTCATTAAACAAAAGATAACTACTACATCAAACTATGAAAAATATTTAAATAAACTTTTAGCACTAAAATTAGATGAAAAACTTATAGAAAGTACTAATTTAATTAAGTTAGAATTTTATAAGTTAGAAGCTTTACGAGAAAAAGCACTTATTTCTGATAAAAAAGACATACCAATAGTTTTTAATGAGTATACATCTATAATAAATAGTTTAGTAAACAGCCTAAATCTAATCAAACCAGTTGAATCAGCAACAGCTTTTAATAATAGGTTTTCATATTTAGTTAACTTGCTTAGGTTAAAAGAAAATATGTCAATTCAAAGAGGTATAATATCAATGAGTTTGTCAAATAACTTAATTGATCAAAAAACTTTAAATGAACTTCAAAAAAATATAGTATTAGAAAAAGAGAATAAAAAACAGTTTTTATCTAAGGCACAAATTAATGAAAAAGAAAAATTTAAAGAAGCCTTTAATAATGAAGATGTTAGAAAAATAACAGAAATTAATAGTCAATTAGTAAAAGGTATAATACCCCAAAATATAAGTTTACAGACTTGGTGGAAAATATCTAATCATAAGAATGAAGATTTAAATAAAGTATATAAATATGTTATATCTCAAACTTTAAAGTACTCAAAAGAACTGCAAAAAGAAGCATATTTATCACAAATACTTAGTTTAACTTTTTTATTTGTATCCTTTTTAACTTTAATTAGTCTATTTTTTGTCTTAAGAAATATCGTTTCAAGTGAACAGTTGAGTTTTAATAAAATTAAAAAACAACAAGAAGTTTATAAACTTTTGAATACAACAAATAAATTTCTTATAAAAATTGATAATGAAAAAGAGTTGTTTTCTCAAATATGTAAATTGATATATGATAATAAAAATATGTCATTTGCCTTTATATATAAAGTTTTAGAAAATGACTTTAAAATAATTTCTCAAGATGATGAATTGAAGTATATTTTAAATAAAAAATTTAGAAAAGAAACTAGTAAAGATAACTTAGTATCTAAAGTTTTAAAATTAGATACAAATATTATTATTCATAATTATGAAGAAGAAAATATATCCTTACTTAATGATGTTGCTTTTACTTACAATATAAAATCAGCTGCTTCTTTTCCTATTAAAAAATTTGGTAATATTGATTCTGTTTTGGTTTTATATTCAAATGAAAAATATTTTTTTGATGAAGATATTGAAATATTATTTGGGAAAATGATAAATGATATGAGTCATGCTTTGGAAAAAATAGCTTATGAAAAAACAAGAAAACTTCAAGAAGATGAATTAAGACTTGCATCTTATGCTTTTGAATCAAATGAACCTATGATTATTACAGATAAAGATTCTTTTATTATTAATGCAAATAATGCTTTTTGTAAGGTTATGGGGTATAGTAAAAAAGATGTAATAGGAAGACGTCCAAGTATGTTTAAATCAAAACATCAAGATAAAGAGTTTTATGCAAAACTATGGTTTACATTAAATAAAGAAGGCTCTTGGAGTGGTGAGATTTATAATACTAAAAAAGATAAACAAAAAATTCCTTTAAGATCTACTATTACTGCAATAAAAGATGATAATGGAATCGTTACTCATTATTTAGGACAATATATAGATATTAGTGAGCAAATTGATAAACAAAAAGTTTTAGAATATCAAGCTACACATGATAATTTAACAGGTTTACCTAATAGACTTTTACTTTTAGACAGAATTGAACATGCTATTACTAAAACAATCAGGCATCAAATAATTGGAGGTTTGATTTTTATAGACCTTGATAATTTTAAACAAATAAATGATACTTTAGGACATGATATAGGAGATAAACTTCTTATTATGGTAGCTCAAAAATTAAAAGCTTGTATTAGACAAGAAGATACAATTGCTAGAATTGGTGGAGATGAGTTTATAGTTCTAGTTGATTGTATTGGTTCAAGAACGCAAGAAGCAAAAGAAAATTTAAGTTCTTTAGCAAATAAAATTAAAGATTCTTTGAATAGTATAAGTCATATAGATGGACATAAAAATATATCAACTCCAAGTATAGGAATTACTCTTTTTAAAGACTCTTCTGTAAATGCACAAGATATTATAAAGCAAGCTGATACAGCTATGTATGTGGCTAAAAAACAAGGAAAAAATTCAATAGAGTTTTTTAATTGATTTATGTTAAACTTTTGCTTTTAAAAAATATAAGGAATTAAAATGAAATCAGCTAGTGCAAGACACTTATTAGTAGAATCAGAAGAATTATGTAATGAATTAAAGCAAAGAATTGCTGATGGTGAAAAGTTTGAAGATATAGCAAAAGAGTATTCAACTTGTCCATCAGGTGCAAAAGGTGGAGATTTAGGTACATTTTTCCAAGGACAAATGGTTCCAGAATTTGATAAAGTAGTTTTTAATGATGAAATTAATGTAGTTCACGGACCTGTAAAAACTCAATTTGGATATCACTTATTAGAAACAACTTCAAGAAATGATTAAATAAAAGAGAGTTCATCTCTCTTTTATTTTAATATATAAGACTCTTTTACTCCTATTTAAGATTTTTTTATTATAATACTATTGCGACTTAGTTGCATATATTAAAAATAAGAATAAATTATGAAAATTACAAAATCAAATATAGCAAAGCTTCCATCAAAACATGGTAAGTTTTTAATTAAAGCATACAAACAAGATAATCAAGAGCATTTAGCAATAATGAGTGAGAATTTTACTGAACTTAAAAGTCCTTATGTTAGAGTTCATAGTGAATGTTTAACAGGGGATGCACTTGGAAGTTTAAAATGTGATTGCCAAAACCAATTAGATTTAGCATTAAATTTTATTTCAAAAGAGGGTGGTTTGGTAATTTACCATAGGCAAGAAGGTCGTAATATAGGTCTGTTAAATAAAATAAATGCGTATGCTTTACAAGACATGGGTAGAAATACAGTTGAAGCAAATCTTGAATTGGGTTTTGCTGAGGATGAAAGAGATTATAGTGTAGTAAAATATATTTTTGAAGATTTAGGTGTAGAGAGTATTAAACTCATAACAAATAATCCTAAAAAAATTGATTATATAAACTCAATAGGCGTAGAAATAGTACAAAGAATACCTGCTATAACAAAAGTAAATAAGTATAATGAAAACTACTTAAATACTAAAAAACAGCATTTCAAACATCTATTGTAGTCTTTATATTTATTGTCAATCTCCCTTTGATTAAATATCAAACTAGGAGATTGCTAGAGCCTATAAAACTCAACCCCTAGTAAACTTAACACCACTAGCAGAATAAATAACCCTTTTCCCATAAAAATCATTAGTTTCCTTATCTTCATAAGAAGGCTTATTTACAAAACTTAATTTAGATGAATGATGTAGATAAGTATGTTTTAACTTTCTATATAAATCTTGGTTTTCAGTTTTTAACTCTTTTCTTTCTTTTAAAATATCAT